>DASTSN010000041.1:0-20105 GCA_035760665.1 Chitinophagaceae bacterium
GGTGCAAAAATCACGCGGCGAAATCATGGCCAATATGGTGGATGGCATGTTGGGCCAGGCGTTGGGACAATTGTATGTAAAAAAATATTTCCCCGAAGAAGCCAAACAGCGTATGCTGGAACTGGTGAACAATTTGCAAAAAGCATTTGCGGCACGGATCGACAAGCTTGACTGGATGAGTGACAGCACCAAACAAAAAGCGAAAGAAAAACTGTTTGCCATCACCAAAAAAATTGGCTATCCTGATAAATGGAGAGACTACAGCAATGTGACCGTATTGCGGGATAAATTTTTTGAGAATGTGGTATCGGCTGCTGCCGGTAATTATCAATATGAATTGGCAAAGCTGGGTAAGCCTGTAGATAAAACAGAATGGTACACCACTCCATCAACCGTTACAGCGTACAATAATCCTACCGCCAATGAAATCGTTTTTCCGGCAGGGATTTTACAACCGCCCTACTTTGACAACGAAGCGGATGATGCGCTGAATTATGGCGGCATCGGCATGGTAATCGGCCACGAAATGACGCATACCTTCGACGACCAGGGGGCGCAGTTTGATAAAGACGGCAATGTAAAAAACTGGTGGACGAAAGATGATTATGAAAAATTCAAAGCCAAAACACAGCAGGTGATTGACCTGTATAATACGTTCACTGTACTGGACAGCCTGCATGTGAAAGGCGCCATGACAGTGGGCGAAAACACAGCTGATATCAGCGGCGTAGCCGTGGCCTATGATGCCTTTAAAATGACCAAAGAAGGACATGACAGTACAACGATTGGCGGCTTTACGCCCGATCAGCGTTTCTTTTTTTCCGTTGCCCGCATCTGGAGAGTAAAAATGAAAGATGAATTTCTGCGCCTCTGGATCAATAACAACCCGCATTCGCCACCCATGTGGCGGGTAAATGGTCCGCTGATGAACAATCCGCATTTTTACGAAGCGTTTCATGTACAGCCTGGCGATAAAATGTACCTCCCGTCAGACAAAAGGATCAATATCTGGTAGGGTAGAGAATATCGTTTCGGCACAACGGTAGTAGTATTTGTTTCCGATATAAAACAGAACTATGCAAACCGGCCATTCGCTACAACTTGACATGTATGTCAATTATCCTGGACATTGCGAAGAAGCATTTCAGTTTTACGAGCAGCATCTCGGCGGCAAAATCATACTGATGAACCGGCACCAGCAACCGCCTCCCGGTTTTCCTGCAGCATGGAAACATCCAGTTCTTCATGCGGTCCTGGAGATAGGAGGTACTTTATTGCGAGGCGCCGACATTCCCAATGCCGAACCCATGCGCAGCGCTTACCTGACGCTCCGGATTGATACACCGGAACTGGCAGAAAAAATTTACACCCTCCTTTCCGCCGACGGCGAAATATTTATGAAGATGGAAAAAACGTTTTTTGCGAATCGCTTTGCCATGCTGCGCGACAAATTTGGAACGTCCTGGATGCTGCTGAATGAAAAGTAACACCGCCGCTCCCTGTCGCACCAAGCTTGCTGCCATACCTGCCGGTAATGATATATACCAATCAATCCTCCTCTGGTTGTCTGGAAACTTAATTTCTGCAACCCAGGTGACCGGTTTGACCAGTTTTTGATCGCATTTGTGAAAGACCCGCAAAGCCCACTCAAAAGCCACTTTAAAGCCACCTTAATGCCACTTAACTGGCACCCTGCCGACCAGGCTAAATTTTTATTGCCTGAGTCGAATTTCCATGCCAGCTCTTACCTTTTCCTGCTCACCGTTGTTTTACATTTTCTAACGAAAGGAGAGAAAGCAGGGCATTCAAGGGTTGCTGCTTAAGAATAAAAATCTTAAGAAGAAAGAACAGAAACAAGCAGAAAAGCAACCGGCAAAACCAATCATATGACGCTGCTGAAAAGACTTTTTATGCCGCTATTGCAAAACCAGGCTTTTCGAGGAAATAATGATATGTAAACGGTTAGAAGCAAATTGCGATGTTTCCCTTATTTTTGCAACCTCAAATTTTAAGCCGGTGGCAGCTAAATTTTCTAAAGACACGTATCTATACTGGTATGAACTGATGCAGTTAATCCGCCAGTTTGAATTAATGGCCGAAGAGAAGTACAAAATGGAAGGAAAAATCCGTGGATTTTTCCATGCCTACATAGGTCAGGAAGCCATTGCGGCCGGTTGTATGACGGCCACCAAACCCGAAGATCCGTTTATCACTGGTTACCGCGACCATGGACTGGCGATTGCGAAAGGTGTTTCCCTCAACAGTTGTATGGCCGAGTTATATGGCAAAGCAACCGGTTGTGCCAAGGGCAAAGGAGGCAGTATGCACTTCTTTGGAAAAGAAGTCAATTTCTATGGCGGTCATGGTATCGTGGGCGCACAGATAGGAACGGGTGCAGGGCTGGCCTTTGCAGAACAGTACAAAGGCACAGACAATGTGGTGCTCTGTTTCTTTGGCGATGGCGCTGCCCGCCAGGGATTACTGCACGAAACCTTTAACCTGGCCATGCTGTGGAAACTGCCCGTTGTATTTATCTGCGAAAACAATAACTACGCCATGGGTACCTCCGTGGAGCGTACGTCCAATGTGATTGATATTTATAAACTAGCTGATGCCTACGAAATGCCGGGTGATGCGGTTGATGGCATGAGCGCCGAAGCCGTGCACGATGCTGTGAGCAGAGCCGTGAAAAGAGCCCGTGAAAAGGGTGGTCCTACCTTACTGGAAATGAAAACCTACCGCTACAAAGGTCACTCCATCAGCGACCCCCAGAAATACCGTACCAAAGAAGAAGTGGACGAGTACAAGGAAAAAGACCCGATCCAGTTAGTGCTTAATACCATCCTCAGCAAAAAATACGCAACCGAAGAAGAGATCAAAGCCATCAACGACAGGGTGGATGCCGCCGTAGCCGAAGCTGTTAAATTTGCCGAAGAAAGCCCCTGGCCCGATGATAGCGAAGTGCTGAAAGATGTATACGTAGACCAGCAATATCCATTTATCGTAGACTAAGATTTTCAATCACTTAACACAATTACCGAAAACTGAACTTGAAGTTATGGCTGAAAAAAAACATGCCCAGCACGAACCAGATCCAAACGAAGTAGTTATTGCAAAAGCAGTGGACTTCTGGACCCGCTATAACAAGCCCATTATGGCACTTTGTGCCATCATCATTATCGTGGGTGGCGGCTACCTGGGTTACAAATATTTGTACAAAATGCCCCAGGAAGCCAAAGCAGCAGAGTATATGTACAAGGCGGAAGATTACTACCGCATGGACTCCATCAAACTGGCACTGAACGGCGACGGTGTGAACCCCGGCTTCCTCAAAGTGATCAGCAAATACGGCAGCACCACCACGGGCGGACTGGCCCGCTTTTACGCCGGCGATTGCTACCTGAAACTGAATGACAACGCCAATGCTGTAAAATACCTGAAAGATTTCAGCACAGATTCTAAAATGATTCAGGCAAGAGCTTATAAACTGCTGGCCGATGCCTACGCAGACATGGGTAAAAACGGTGATGCCCTGGATTTTTATACCAAAGCAGCTCATTATTTTGAAAAAGATGATGTGAATTCTCCCGAATACCTGTTCCTGGCAGCTTACTTTGCAGACAAAGTGATGAAAAATTCCAAACAGGCAATTGATCTTTACAAAGAATTGAAAGAAAAATACCCCAATACCGAAAAAGGATTTGAGGCTGATAAGTACCTGGCGCAGCTGGGTGTTTATAAATCAGAATAAAAATGGCCGACGTTCACAATAGTAAACTTCGCGCAAATGATACAGGCATCCTGAACGTAACGGATGCCTGTATCGTTCTGGTAAAAACAGAATGGAACGCAGCCATTACAGATGAATTGGAAAATGGTTGCCGCCGCGAATGTCAAAAAGCCCGGCTTTCGCAAGTCACTACACTGGTGGTGCCGGGTGCGGTGGAAATACCCTTTGCCATCAAATACTATTGGGAAACGGCTGCTGCCAAAAAACTACCGGTTCATGCCTTCATAGCACTGGGCTGTGTAATCCGTGGCGATACCCCGCATTTTGATTATGTATGCCGCTCTGTCACCGATGGTGTGCTGCAATTGAACCTAAGCCTGCCGGTACCCACCATCTTTGGTGTGCTGACCGTGGACAATGAACAACAGGCCAGGGAACGCATCGGCGGCCGGCATGGGCATAAAGGGGAAGAGGCAGCCATCACGGCTTTTAAAATGATAGCGCTCCAGCAGGCATTGCGGTAAAATTCATTTTCTTTGTGTAATAACGCGTATGAACGTACAGCTATTTGTCCCCTGTTTTGTAGACCAGCTTTACCCCGATACTGCCTTCAACATGATTAAAGTGCTGGAGAAAGCCGGCTGCACGGTAAGCTATAATGAAAACCAAACCTGCTGCGGCCAGCCCGCATTCAATGCCGGGTTTTGGTCAGAGGCCAAAGAAGTCTGCAGTAAATTCATCCAGGATTTTCGCGGCGATGACTATGTGGTGGCACCCAGCGCCAGTTGCGTGGGTTTTGTCAGGAATTATTACAGCAAACTCTTCGACAATTCTTCGCTGCACAACGAAGTGAAGGACCTGGGAAACCGTATATACGAATTTTCCGATTTCCTGGTGAATGTGCTGCACGTACACGATACCGGCGCTGTGTTAAATGGAAAAGCCACCTATCATGATTCCTGCGCAGGCCTGCGGGAATGCGGTATTAAAACAGAACCCCGGACACTTTTATCACATGTGAAAGGACTGGAACTCACCGAAATGAATGACGTGGAAACCTGCTGCGGCTTTGGCGGTACCTTTGCCGTAAAATTCGAAGCAATTTCCATAGCCATGGGTGAGCAAAAAGTAGATAATGCCATCGCAACAGGTGCAGACTACATCATCTCTACCGACTTGTCTTGCCTGATGCACCTGCAGGGCTATATTGATAAAAAGGAATTAACAATCAAAACTCTCCATCTGGCCGACGTACTGGCCAGCGGCTGGTAATAAAAAATGCCGGCTCTTATAAAAGAAACCGGCATGGCTTGCCCTGCACACATAAACATTCACAGGAGAACGGAATTCATTGCTTCTTATGCGGGAAGAACTAAGAATGCATGCGGATGTAAAACACGTTATCTCAAACATATACATGAAGCAACACCCGGCAAAAAGTTGATGCGTGAGAAAAAGCCCCGTTACCCGATAACAGGCACAGGGGCTTGCCCGTTGTCATAACTCCGACAGGCCAGTTACGGCATCAGTACATGATCAATCACATGTATCACGCCGTTGCTTTGATACACATCTTTGATAGTCACTTTTGCCATACCGCCTTTTTCATCTTTCAGCAAAATGTCTTTTCCTTTCATCATAACCCAGAGCCGGCCGCCGGCAACGGTTTTTAACTCGGCAGTGCCATGTCCCAGTTTGATGGCTTTGGCCAGTGCTTTGGCATCCAGTTTACCGGCTACCACGTGGTAAGTAAGCACTTTGGTAAGGGTGGGTTTGTTTTCCGGCTTCAGCAAATTGTCTACCGTGCCAGCCGGCAGCAGATTAAAGGCTTCATTGGTTGGGGCAAATACGGTGAAAGGGCCGCTACCTTCCAGTGTTTGCACCAGCCCGGCAGCTTTCACCGCTGCTACCAGCGTGGTATGATCTTTTGAATTCAATGCGTTTTCAATAATGTTCTTCGAAGGATACATTGGCGCACCGCCCACTTCCACCGTTTTCTCTGTTTGTGCAAACGATAAAAGGGTAAAAAATAAACCAGCCATCATCAGGGAGAATGTTTTCAACGTTTTCATTGCATTGTTTTTAATGATTAATTTTTTAGAAACTGTATTACATGTAACCAGTGCTTATAAATACGGTACACAAAAGAAACCGGATTGAACAACCTCCATTTTTTTGCAGTCCTTCACTTAAATTTGGCACATTGACTGAAGCGTATTTAATTACTGAAAACAAAACCATATGGCTTACTGGCTTGTAAAATCTGAACCGTTTAAGTATAGCTGGGAACAATTCGAAAAGGATAAACAAACATTTTGGGATGGCGTCCGCAATTATGCAGCCCGCAATAACCTGCGGGCAATGAAAAAAGGAGAGGAGGTGCTTTTTTACCATAGTAATGAGGGACTGGAGATTGTAGGCATTGCGAAGGTGGCAAAAGAAGCCTACCAGGACCCGACAACTGAAGAAACAGCCTGGGTGGCCGTAGACCTGAAGCCGCACAGGAAACTGAAAAAGCCGGTATCGCTGGATACGATAAAGAAAGATAAACGGCTGTCCGGTATGGCGCTGGTCAGGCTTGGCCGCCTCTCGGTGCAGCCGGTTACCGAAAAAGAATGGCAGGTGATCCTGGAGCTTGCCGGGGAAAAATAATGCGATCGCATATGCAGAAAAAAAAACTGGTGGTACTGACTGGGGCTGGTATCAGTGCCGAAAGCGGTTTACGAACGTTTCGCGACAGTGACGGACTATGGGAGGGCTATGATATTGAAGAAGTGGCCACCCCGCGGGCCTGGCGGCGTAACCCGCAACTGGTGCTAGATTTTTATAACATGCGCCGCAGGGATGTGGCTAAGGCGCAGCCCAACGCAGCTCACTACGGGCTGGCAGAGCTGCAAATAGACTTCGACGTACACATCATCACCCAAAACATAGATGACCTGCATGAAAGAGCTGGCTCCGAAAAGGTACTGCATTTACATGGCGAAATATTTAAAATGCGGAGCGAAGCCAATGAAAAGCTGGTCGCTTCGGTCAGGAGCGACATGCGACTTGGCGACCTGGCCGATGACGGCGCTCAATACCGGCCGCACATTGTATGGTTCGAAGAACCTGTGCCAATGATGGAACAGGCTGTCCCACTCGTGAACAGCGCCGATCTGTTCGCCGTAATCGGTACTTCATTGGTCGTTTATCCTGCTGCCGGCTTGCTGCAATATGTAAAACCGGGTACACCTATTTATATACTTGATAAAAAAATGCCTGTCACCGCTTTATCTCAGCCTGTCACGGCTATTGAAAAACCGGCCACCGAGGGCATTGCAGTATTCATGGCATTGCTCCGCAACAGTATGCTCTAGTCTGAACTGCATAAATAAAACCCCTGCTATCGGCAGGGGCTTTATGAAGGACTGGATATATACTAAAAGGGCACGTCGTTAATGGCGCAGGTAATAATGACGGGTTGCATCCCTGATCGCCTGGTCTCTTTCCTGTTTTAGGGTGTGGATCCGCTTTCTCCGTTCCGGCCGGGAAAGCGCCTTATCCTGCCTGACAGACCTGATCTTTTCCCTGTAGTCACTTTTGATATCGGCTATATCAAAATCCAGCCGCGTTGGGCGATGATAAAAAGTATAGCCATAACCGGGGTAAAACCAGGGATCGTAATATAAGGGAGGCGTATACAAGGGCGCATAGCCCCTCACCACAATGTAGGTCCTGGGGCGGATCGGATGAAATACGCCTCGCTTCTGCGCCGACACACTCAGTGCCACTACCAGTCCTAACAAAATCATGATCGGCTTTTTCATACTTCACGTTTTAAACTGCTTTTAAAAAAAGATTATCCGGAAAATATGACAACAGTAAAATGTACAGGTTTAACCCTCAACTGATTTTAACAGTCAGTTAAAAAATCAGCAGGCTTGCATTTAGCATAATGCTAACCGTTAGAATTAATAGGAGAAAAGGGGCCGAAAAAATTAGCTAGTTGTCGATTCTCCGCCTACAGGACCGTAGAAGATGACCCAGGTCGCAAAATCTTCTGTGAATTGTTCGAAACGGTGCTCCATACCCGCCGGTACAAACAGAACGTCACCAGGTGAAAAAGCCAGCCGTTCCCCGTGGCGATAGAAAAATCCCGATCCGCTGATGATAACATACAACTCATCCTGCTTATGCGGAGTTTGCAGGTCAGTGTTTACAGGCGCATAATATTCAACCCGCATCGTACCGTTTTGCATTACTGTGCTGAAACGCTGCCCGGCTGCTTCCTGGCTGAGTTGCTGCTCGGCTTCAGTAATAGAGATTTTATATGTCATGAAATAATTTTTATGTCTTCCTGGAAACGAATGCCGAAATCGGCGAGTGCCTTCAATACCGGTTCGTAAACAATTGGATTGGTGGGAATATGCAGCCCGGTCAGCCGGAGGCTGCCATTCAGGATCAATTTTGCTGCAATACCTAGCGGAAGGCCTACAGTTTTGGCCATGGCGGTGTGCAGGCTGTTTTCCCCTTTCACCAGCAGGCTGCTGGTCGAAAGAAAGGTTTGCCCGCTGCTTCGGTATTCAATTTCGTGCAGCATCACAATCATGTCCTTATCAGCGGGGTGAAGAGCCAGCTTTTTCTCCAGCGCAACCTGTAAAATATCAGCAGCACTGCAGAGGCCTTTGTTGACAAAGGTTGTTGCGTCATAAAGCCCAAGACAGGTAAGCTGCCTGTGCAGCAAGTCCGTTTCCGGCAAGCGGTAAACAGCTTCAAAACCATACCGGTCAAGATGTTCTTGAAAAAGTTGCTGCAGCGATCGCCCGTTTGTCTCATAAAGCGGCGTTTCATCCGTTAATTTCAAGGCAATAATCTTTTGCCAGCCCGACATAAAATCTGCGTGCCGCAACGTAGTTCGGATAAACGTAGCCGTATTCTCCAGTCCGTATAAGGGTGCATAACTCAATGAGTCCCGGTTCGGATACCAGCTTAGTTCACCCAGGCCCGGGACTTGTAAATGCCTGCCGTTTTCAAAAAGTTCCTCGTACCCCATACGTTTCTCCACTCCCTTTTCCCGGTAATGCGCACCTGCTTTACCTGCCAGCACAATATTGCGGGGGTTCCAGCTGATTTTATAATGCCAGGGATTATCATCACTTTCTGGTGCCACCAGGCCGCCACAGTGAGACCGGAAAGCGATGATTTCTCCGGCATCAGCCCTTACCCGGTTGATGACCTGCATGGCGCTCATATGGTCTATGCCCGGGTCAAGCCCCATCTCGCAAAGAAAAAGCAGGTTTCGGTCTGTAATATCATTAGCCAGCTCACGAATGGCGTTGTCAACGTATGAGGCTGTTAGCAAATTTTTGGAAAAGCGGACGCAATCTTTTGCCACGAGAAAATGGAGGGAAGGAGGTAACAAAGAAATCACAATATCAGCCTGCTGAATATACTGGTGTCGTTGCAGGTCCTGGTGGATATCAAAAGAAACGGCTCTGCCGCGGGGGGAGTGGCCTACTTTTGACTGTGCCAGTGCTGCATCATTATCGGCGACAATAACCTCCCAGTCATTGTTTTCCGCTTCATGCAATAAGTAATCTATTAAAACCGTGGCTGATTTACCTGCACCAAACAAAAGAATCGTCTGCATCATAACAATTATGCTTTTCCTAAGAATCTAAATTCCCTGCTAACTTCTCTAAAATTCCGCTATCAAAAAAATTATCACGGCATAACGATACAAAAAGACATGCAGGTAGTGAGTCATAACAGGTTACTGCTTACCAGCCACCTCATTGCCAAATTGTTTCGATTCGATTTTCGTGATCTTGTAAGCCACCTTGATGCCGCGGTTACTGGGGGGGATGGTCAATGTTAAACTCCCGGTGGGCGGTACCGACGTGAACTGTACCAGTTCGCTCTTCAGAGGTTGCTCGCTGGGCTTAAGGTATTGCAGTTCCACACTTACCTGGTCCAGCAGGTAAGGAGAATTGTTTTGCACAGTTAGTTGCAAATCATGAATACCACCAAAAGTGCCCCGCTTATAGTCATTAGCCTTTACAGATACCTGCTGCAAAAGAGAGTTATTTTTTCCGGTTGTGGAAGGTTCCCCGGCTACCTTGCCTTCCTCCATGGGTGAACGAATCATCTTCATTCGTTCACCGGTTTGTGCATCAACACCGGAAGAAGCAGGTTTTGTAACCAGTGTGCTCCCCGAAGTATTGTTATGGGTTTTGGCAACCGGGCTATTCGTCTTTAAGTTTGCTGATTTTGAAACAGGCTTTTTTACGCCTGACTGATTCGCCACATCCTGTTTCGGGGAAGATGGTTGTTCGGCTGCCTGGCCTGGCGTTGCTGTCTGCGCTGTTGCTGGTACCGCGGGTTGGTTACCGGTTGTCTGTTGTTGGCTGACGGCATCCTCTGCAGCCATATTAACCGGGAGCTGCAGGCGGGCATTCTTTACGCTTCCTTGATTTATTAAGTCATTATTGCGGCTATTCCTGTTCAGCACGAACATGCCCAGTACGATACCAATCAGCAGAACGGCTGCGAAGGGTAGCGCTTTTTGCGCCACAGATAAAATTTGTTTCTTCTGTGCCAGTTTTCGTTTGCGATCAACCAGGGTTTGTACATAATGTTCCGTTATATCATCCAGCGATTGTGCGTATTTTGTTTCGAGTGAGGGCGAAACTGCAGTGTCTTTGTCGCTGGCAAAACCAGAATATTTGTTGTTTTCTTCGAATGTATTTACTGCAAATTCGGTAGCCAGTTGTTTGTATGTTGGAGGAGCCGGTTCTTCTTTTTTTATGACGTTTGCAACCTGTTTTTTTGCGGGCATCGCCACAAACACGGGTTTTGCATAGCTCCCGATTGTGGAGTTCACAATTGATTCATGAGCGGTTGCCATTTGTACAACCTTTTTTTCTGCCTGTATTTCTTGTTGTTCAGCAGGCTTTTTAAAAAAGCGGTCAAAAGGCTGCTCTTCCACAGCGGGAGCGTAGGCTTTCAAATCTTCAATCTCGCTGGGATACCGCCAGGCTGCGCTGCGCCCTTCCACCCATACCAGGTCGTAGGGTTTTAAACCCATTTGAACCAGCGCCTCAAGACTGTAAGGTCCGGATTCTTTGTTATTACGGAGCAGAAGATAGTTAGCCATAAACTTTCATTTTTGATACCGGTAAACAGCAAAAAAATCAGTGCCTGCGAATGTCAAAACCTTGATATGAAAAGTATTTCCGGGAAAGGGTACAGCTAATCCACAAAGGTGGAAAAATATGCCTGAAAATACAAGCATTTTCATCAGGTTTTAAATGTTAAAAAAGATACATTTGCAAGCCCTCAACAGGAGGCTTCATAAAGTTCCGGAAAAGAATAACAGCCCGCTGTTATAAAGAAGATAAAATAGTAGCCGGTAACCACAATTTGACAGTAAGATCAAAAAGCAGCAATAAACGTAAGCATGGAAGAAAATTTTCAGCCGCAGGAAACAAACGATTCCAGTCGTATCATTCCCGTGAACATAGAAGAGCAGATGAAAACGGCGTATATCGACTATTCAATGTCGGTGATTGTAGGCCGTGCGCTGCCGGATGTGCGTGACGGGCTTAAGCCTGTGCACCGCAGAATCCTGTACGCGATGAACGAACTGGGCCTGAATCATAACAGGCCCTATAAAAAATCAGCCCGTATTGTAGGGGAGGTGCTGGGTAAATATCACCCCCATGGTGATACCGCTGTGTACGACGCCATGGTGCGGATGGCGCAGGACTGGAGCATGCGCTATACAATGGTGGACGGGCAGGGAAACTTTGGCAACCAGGATGGCGATGGGCCGGCTGCTATGCGTTACACAGAGGCCCGTTTGCAACGGCTCGCAGAACATATGCTGGATGATATTGACAAAGATACCGTTGACTTCCAGCTGAATTTTGATGATTCAGAAAAAGAACCCACGATACTCCCCACGCGTATTCCGCAATTGCTGATCAATGGGTCAAGCGGTATTGCCGTGGGAATGGCGACCAATATACTGCCCCATAACCTTACGGAAGTGATTGATGGCTGCATAGCCTTTGTAGACAACCGGGAGATCAGTATCGACGAACTGATGCAGCATGTGAAAGCGCCTGATTTTCCTACCGGCGGCATCATTTACGGCATGGAAGGAGTGAAGGCGGCTATGCACTTCGGCAGGGGACGGGTTGTGTTGCGCGGAAAATTACACGTGGATACCAAAGCAAGCGGCCGAGAGCAAATCATTATCACAGAAGTTCCTTACCAGGTAAATCGCGATGCCCTCTGCGACAGGATCGGCCAGCTGGTTAATGATAAAATGGTGGAAGGCATTGCGCATGTCAATAACGAATCCAACAAAAAAGAAGGCACCCGTATTGTCATCGACCTGAAAAGAGATGCGATCGCCAACGTGGTGATTAACCAGTTGTACAAATACACCGAGCTGCAAACCTCCTACGGGATCAATAATGTGGCACTGGTAAAAGGACGTCCCAAAACTCTGAACATCAAAGAAATGATCAGTGAGTTTGTGGAGTTCCGTCACGAAGTGGTGGTGCGGAGAACACAATACGAGCTGAGAGAAGCCGAGAAAAAAGCGCATATCTTACAAGGATATCTCATTGCGCTCGATCACCTGGATGAAGTCATTGCTTTAATCCGCTCCTCCGCCACGCCGGAAATTGCCAAAGAAAACCTGGTGAACGCAGGCTGGGGGCTCGATGAAATACAGGCTAAAGCCATTCTAGAACTGCGCCTGCAGCGCCTCACCGGCATGGAACGCGAAAAAATCAAGCAGGAGTATGATGAATTAATGACCCTGATTGCTTACCTGAAAGAACTGCTGGGCGATGAAGGCAAACGATTTGACCTGATCAAAAAAGAACTGCTGGAAATAAAAGATAAATACGGCGATGCACGCAAGACAGAAATCACGTACCTGGATGATGAGGTAAAAATAAAGGACCTGATCAAAGAAGAAGATGTGGTCATCACCATTTCACACCTGGGTTATATCAAACGCACTCCAGCCGAAGAGTACCGTGCACAGCGGCGCGGGGGCCGCGGCTCCATCGGCGGACGTACCCGCGAAGAAGATTATATCGAGCATCTGTTCGTAGCATCCACGCATCACACCATGCTCTTTTTCACAGAAAAAGGCCGCTGCTATTGGCTAAATGTGTACGAGATTCCGGATGGCGATAAGACCAGCAAAGGCAGGGCCATTCAAAACCTGATCCAGTTGCCACCCGATGACAAAGTCCGGGCGATCATAGATGTAAAAGATTTGAAAGACGAATCATTTGTACAATCGCACAACATTGTGCTCTGCACCAAAAAAGGCATCATTAAAAAAACCGAATTGCAGGAATTCAGCCGTCCCCGCCAAACAGGGGTCAACGCGATCACCATCGTGGAAGGAGATGAGTTGCTGGAAGCAAAAATGACCGACGGTCACTGCGAGATCATGATGGCAGTGAAAAGTGGCCGCGCCATACGCTTCTCTGAAGAAAAAGTGCGGACTACCGGACGCGGCGCCATTGGTGTGGCAGGTATTGAAGTGGATGAAAGCGGCGACGAAGTGGTCGGCATGATTTGTGTAAATCCGGAAACAGATAAATCACGGACAGTCCTGGTAGTGAGTGAAAAAGGCTATGGCAAACGTACGCCCGTGGATGAATACCGCTTTACCAATCGCGGCGGAAAAGGGGTGAAAACCATCAATGTAACAGAAAAAACCGGTGGACTGGTGGGCATGCTGGCCGTAACTGAAAAAGAAGACCTGATGATCACCTGCAAAAGCGGGGTCACCATCCGGATGAAGGTAGCACAAATCAGCGAACAAGGCAGAGCCACACAGGGTGTCAAACTGATCCGGCTCGATGACGGCGACGAGATCGCCGCCATTACAAGGCTGGAAGTGGACGAAGAAAATGGAAACGGTAACCACGAAGAACTACCAGAAGGCGGGGCAACCAATTCACCCGAAAATTCATCAGAAGAAAGTACCGATAACCAATAATTTTGTAAACAAAAAACATAACAATGCGAAAACTTCTTTTCACAACGCTGTTTGCCGTATTAGCACTGGGTATGTATGCCCAGAAAATTGATGACATTAAAGACCTGATTGGAAAACAACAATACGATAAAGCCAAGGAACAGATTGACAAATACCTGGACAACGAAAAAAATGCAAAGAAAGCCGATGGCTGGTTTTACAAAGGTGTCATCTACAATGAGCTCGCCAAAAACGATAAATACGCACAGCTGCTCAATGGTATCGACGGCCGACAAGTTGCTTTCGAGGCTTTCAAACAATACATCGAACTGGATCCCAAAAACCTCCTGGGAACATTAGAGCAAAATGCCCGCTTGTTTGATATTTATAACGGGTATTTTGATGCCGCTGCCACAGGCTACAATGCCAAAAAATTTGATGTGGCATTTACCAACTTTAAAAAAGCCTACGAAGTAGAACAATATATTTCCGGCAAAGAATTTACCTACGGAAACTTCTCATTCCCGAAACTGGATACCTCGCTCATTCAGAATATCGCCCTTTCTGCCATGATGGATAAGAAAGAAGACAGTGCCATTATTTATTATCAAAAACTGGCCGATGCCAAAATCACAGGCCCAAACTTCCTCAATATTTACCAGTTCCTGGTACAGCACTTCCAGGAAAAGGGGGATAAAGCCAATATGGAAAAATACCTGGCCCTGGGACGCGAACTCTATCCCGAAAGTGAATACTGGTGTGCAGTACAGCTGAAAGAAGCAGGTGACGACAAGGCAAAACTGTTAGCCAAATATGATGAACTAACCGGCAATGGCTGCGGTACCTATTCCATGTATTACAACTACGCCGCTGAACTCTTCAACTACCTGTATACACAGGATAAAAAACCGGCTGATTACCAGGCACAACAGGTTAAACTAAAAAACATATTAGACAAAACAATCTCCATCAACCCAACGCCAGAAGCTAATTTGCTGGCGGCCCGCAGTGTATACAACGGCATATATGACCTGCAGGATTCAATTGACCTGGTAAAAGGCACCAAGCCGGCTGATATTAAAAAGAAGAACGATTTCAGGACACAAATCAGCGCTAAATTCGAAGAATTGCTTCCGTATGTGCAGGCAGCATATGACAATTTTGATAAGCGGAGCGAATCGCTGAAACCCGTGGAAAAAGGAAACTTCCGCGTAGCAGCAGACCTGCTGGTACGTTACTGGCAAAATAAAAAAGATGCAGACAAAGTGAAAATGTACCAGGATAAAATGAAATCAATGGAATAAAATTTGTTCCAGAAAAAGTATAAAAAACCGGGAGTGATGCTCCCGGTTTTTTTTTAGATACTATCCAATTCCTGGTCAATGACCTGCGCAACCAGCTAATATGGGCAAAAATGAAAGCCGAAATCGGGCTACAATTCATCGGTTACTTTCAGCAGCTCATACAGCCCTGTATTGATGCAAGACTTTATATCCGGCAGTTTTGTAAAAATTATAGGTAAGCCTGTTAAGTCCGTTGGCTAAGATCTGTGCCACGGTTACAGGAATAAATGTCTGCATCATGAAAAAGTATTGTTTTATTTTGATTGTATCAATGACAGCCCTGGCTTCGGCTGCCCAGAAAAGAACTCCTGCAGGTACCATGCCGGACGTTAACAAGTTGATGAACATGAGTCCTTCGGAACTGGAAGCCTATAAAAAACAAATGCTTGACCAGGCCAGTAAAAAAGCGAAAGAACTGGCAGCACAAAATAACTTTACAATCGACGAAATGGTTTTACCGGATTTTGAACTAAAGCTACCGGTAAAAGATCTGAAAAGACTGGCATTGATTCCTTCGCAGCCACCAACACTGGCGCAGTTAACGAAAGCCTTGCTTCAATCAAAACAACAACTGGAGTCAGTAACTCCAAAAGCGATGCTGGACGAAGTAAAAGTCATCACATCCAGCAACACACCCGCGCAGGAGCAAAGCGCCGCTATAGCAGCGTTCTACAGTGATAATCCTGTGCAGGCTTTATTGATTTCGATGCATGCTGCTTTGCGAAATCCTTCTCAAATGACTGGGTGGAATAATCTGGCAGCCTTATATAACATGTCGGGCCTGGAGCATAAAGCAGTACCGGTTTTAATGAACCAGTTACAACTTGATCCCACCAACAGCATGTTGCTGAATAATATGGGGCAGGCCTATTTGGGATTGGGAGATATAGCAAAAGCGGAAAATTATTTAACCCAATGCCTGGTTCAGGATCCGCTGAACCCGGAAGCCAACAGGAGTATGGGAATGATCAAAACTTTTCAAAAGCAATATGATGCTGCCAAAAAATATTTTGAAAAAGAACTGGAAGTTTCGCATCGTCGTTCAACGCTTGCCTTGCTGAAACGCCAGGGGATTAAAATTAACTTGTACCAAATCAGGCTCAAAAGAACGGGAATCCCGCACCATGATTTTTTTGAAGAGATTGGTTTTTCAAAATTCAAACTTCCCGACTTACCGAAGAGCTCAGATGAAGCAGAAACCTGGCGGGATAAGCATGCCGCTTACCTGCAATCCTTGCTTAGTGAATATATGTTTTGGGCTGCTGCAGGTAAAGAAACAGAAGAGGAGGAACGGAAACAGGAAGGCAAACGGGCCCCATACTTATACGCTGATATTGAAGACGAACTCACCAGCGAATTGGGTGAAGAATTTATTCCAATCCTGGGTTTACTGACCGATCAGGAATCCAACGAATTGAAAAATATGATTACTGATTTTTATACGGCCCTGGATGCATCAAAATGCCCGCCTGTACCCAATATTCCCGGTCATGGCGCTGACCTGGTAGCAGCCTATCAGAAAAAATGCTGCGACATGCATAAACCGATAGTGGATGCTTATGTAAGTAAACGCAATGCATTTATACAAGCACGGTGGAACATTGTGAATGTGCGATGGAAAAACTATATCAATGGAATGATTGCGAACGTGCAACTGAACCCTACCAGTGGCAACAAAATAATGGTATACCATACCATTGCGGAATACTTCAATTTTATACTCAATACAATTAATATATCTGCTACATTCGAACCGGTGCCGGGAGAATGTCATTACACAACCATGTCTTCTGCGCAATCAGACAGTATCATTGCTGCCAGTCATACTATAGATTTCACTTGCCCAGCCTGGCTGAACCTCCAGTTGAATGTGCAGGTGGCTAAAATAAAAGCCAGTTGCTCCTCATATGCCATTGAGGGAGGTGAATTTTTCAGGGTCGGTTATGAGCACAGTTTTAAAACCGGTACTTCTACCATCGCTGCCGGTGTGGGTGTAAAGGCTAAATTTTTTAAAGGCGTCGGTGGGGCAGACCTTGAACAAATGGTCTACGTGTCGTTCGACAATAATAACGAGTTTAGCGACTTCGGATTAAAGGGAAAAGCCTCTGTAAAAATAGGCGATGACCCGGTTGATATTGCCGGTGGCATTGCGAAAGTTGGAGGTGTTGTGGCCGGGGTGGAAGGTGGCTACACATTGGGTATTAATTCCGGTTTCCATTCATCCGTAAAAGGTAAAGGTATCATTGCAGATTTTATCAAAATTGATAAGCCCTTATAGAAACACGACTACCTGAGTACAGGACTTATCCCGGCGATAACAATAATTAGGTATAGTGCCGCCTTTGGCCTGTCTTTTATGTACATCATCGGCTTTTGAAAGATTCAAAAGGCACTGAACAGGCGGGTCCGATGCCAAATCATTTATTCTTTCCCGCAAGTAACAACTGATTAACAGTTCAATTTCAAATAAAAAAACCAGCTCCCCGGAGCTGGTTTTTTCTCTATATGCAAGCCTGTTTTTCGCATACAGGACAAGGGTTTTTATCTATATAATGACAGTGATTCATGATGTTACCATGAGCAGATTTTTAATCATAGTATGGATAAATAATAACATCCCGGGATTATGATAGCGCATTCTAAGGGAAGGTCCATTATGAATAGTTTCCGGCTATTCATTAAACGCCATCTCTTCGTAACGAGATGCTTTTACCTGGCTCTTCTATGGAATTATTAAATGAATTGTTTTCATTTCGATTGATACATGCATAAAAAAAGCATTGGAGAACCTGCGCTCCAATGCTGCAAATAAATAGGATATTCTAAACTAGTTACGATCCCGGTTTTGCATGTTGTGAATAGAACCGAAACGTAAACCGCTATTGAATGGTAACTTTCCTGATTACCTTTTTGAGATATTCAGACACGTAAATTGTTTTGCCATCGGGTGTTACAGCTATGCCACCAACGGTAGAAAGTGCCGCTGATTCATTCTGTCCATCACCATAGTTTAGAGAAGTATGCACAAGTGTCACCACATCTTTTCCGGGCCTCACCATACGCAACGCAGGAGAGTAGTTGCCGCCTCTGCCAAATGTGGTAAAGAAGATCGCTTTACCATCTGGCGAAGCGCTGACATTCGTTGGCCGGTTTGCCTGCGCAACATTTACGGCACCATCATAATCCACACCCACGCCATTTTCATACTGGAATAATGAAGTGACTGTTCCTGAGGCTGTCACCATGCGCACCAGGTCGTTCCTGAAATCTGCAACATATATATTGCCGTTAGCGTCAGAGGCAATATCTGTAACGCCGGTGCCAAAAGTAGCTTCTTCGCCATTACCATCTTTATAAGGCCAGGCTGCTCCGTTGCTGGTTGCCGTTGGTTTACCTGCAAAGGAGGTCACCGTGCCCGTAACCGGCGACAGTGATTGTAAACTGAGGCTGTGCATCGTATTCCATGCCGTATTAAAAAAGTAAATGGTGCCATTGATGCCGGTCGCAACGCCGTTAGGCAGGTCGAGCTGGTCTGCAGTATTAACAGGCCCGGTTTCATTGCCACCCCAAACCCTGTCAATGATTTTTGTAGTTCGATAACTGTTGTCGTCGGGCTCAATTTTCCAAAGGTCATTTTCTTTGGAAACAAAATACAGGGTACCACCATTTTCGCCGGGGGCAATGTCAATATCTTTTATTTCATTGTAAGGGCTTAGCACTCCCAGGGGCAAATAGGTTTTCACATTGTTTTGCTGATCAATGCTCCTGATACAGGTTCCGTCAGCTACATACAACATTTTGTTCCTGTTGTCAAATACCATTTTGGTTGGGTTCAGAAATCTTGCACTGGCGCCGTTGCCATCAGTAACTGTGCCAGGTGCATTTGCCATGCCCGCGATGGTAGTAACATTCACAGTAATGTTGTTGCCGGTTGGCGGAGGGTTGTCAGTGTCTTGCGAAAAGGCTGCCTTTTTACTGCAGGCAGCTGCCAGGGAAATTGTAGCAAATGCTATTGCATAGCTTTTAATTTTTACACGTTGATTCATACTGAATTTTTAAAAGGATTTGTTTACCAAAAAAATTATCCCTGCAATTTCATCCTGTTCCAAGGGTTTGCAAATGATAAGTGAAACCAACTGTTATTTGTGACGAGCCAATTGTAAAAGTTATGTATCAACAGAAAGTGGAGAATACATAGCGCTTTACGGATGTAGGAGAGCCGTAAGCAAAAGAATTTCCTTTTTTAAAAAGTGAGTGCGGCAAACAGATAAATGGGCAACAGGTGCTTTACCGGGAGTTTCCTTTTTACAGATAATACTACTTAACATAATATAAATTATAAGAAAGAATTAGAGTTTTATCCCGGTGATTCCACGTTTTGAATTGGGCTACCTGTAACTGGCACGGAAATCAGCGGTAGATTTTAGATTAAACCGGGATGAATGAATGAACATGACAGGAGTTTTTCCCATCAGATATGTACGGTGAATTCGCTGCCTTTTCCTGGCGAACTGCTGACAGAAATGCTGCCGCCAAGCATTTCTAAATAGCGTTTAACAATATGCAGGCCAAGCCCGGTACCCTGGATGCCGGCCGTATTACTGGCACGGTAAAACCGTTCAAAAAGCTTTTTCTGGTCCTCATCAGAAATACCGATACCCTGGTCCTGTACTTTTAAATAAAAGCCCGGCCCATTAGTACCGGTTACAACTGTAATCTGGCTGTTTTCCGGTGAATATTTAATAGCATTGGATACCAGGTTGGTGATAATTTGTCGTAAAAAGGCCGGATCGCTGGAAATATTACTGAGCCCTTCATGAAAGTGGCGTATCTCCTGGCCGGTTTTGGAAATGGTCCGCATTTCCGCACATATTTTTTCAGCCAGCAGCCGTGTATCCACCTGTTCGTAAATGGGATGAATTTTTCCTTCCTCTATTTTGCCCAGCGACAGGAAATCGTTCAGGATGCCGGTAAGAGTCTGGATGGAATTGCGGATACGGGCCAGGTGCTTGTCACGCTTGGGCTGTTCCTCAGT
>DASTSN010000042.1:0-120924 GCA_035760665.1 Chitinophagaceae bacterium
TACACTGGGCAGGAAAGCTTTTTGAAAACTCATTCACAATTTGTTCACCCATCTGCTTGGTATAACCATAGGGCGATTCTGCAGGTTTCGGGGGCGTTTTTTCCGTTACCGGTATTTCGTCAGGATTTCCATATACAGTACAGGAGGATGAAAATACAAACCAGGGAATTTTAAATTCCTGTACACATTTTAGCAGATTGATGAGAGAATACAGATTGTTTTCAAAATAAAGCAGTGGTTTTTCCACGGATTCATTGACGGCTTTAAATGCTGCAAAATGAATAATGCCGGCAATATCTTCATTTTCCTGGAAGATGGCGAAGGTGTCGTCAAAATTGCAGAGATCAACTTTGTAGTTTTTGACAGCTTTACCGGTAATGTTTTCTACCCCGGTCAGTATGCCCGGGTTCGACCTGGCGTTGTTGTCTACCGAAATAACTTCGTAGCCATTTTCTATTAAATCAACAATTGTATGCGATCCGATATATCCGCAACCGCCGGTGACTAAGATTTTTGCCATGCTGGTGGTATATTAAGGGTTTACCTGAAGGGCAAAAATCAGGAAAATTCTTAATATACCGGTTGCTTTGCCCCGCTGAATCTAAAATCTTACAGGCGAGTGTAAAAGAAAACAACCGATGCCTGTGGAATGGAATAAAAGCAGCACAGTCGTTTTTTTATCAGGCATATTTAATAATGATGGATTCTATGACGTTACTGGCATCTTCGCATTTGTCAGTGGCAATTTCCATTACCTGGTAGATTTCCCGTTTTTTTATCACCTCTTTAGCGTCGGCTTCCACGGCAAATAAGCGTTCAATACTCATATCAAATACATCGTCGGCCTGGTTTTCAATGCTGTTGATTTTGACTAGCGCCTCGGTAATCTGCCGCATGTTTTTCATGTCCCTTAATTCCACTACGGCCCGGCGCACATGGTTTGCGCCCTGTTCAATCATTTCGGCAAGTTTCTGCATCCCCAGTTCGTTAGGATTCACGCGGTAAAAATTAATTTTTTTGGCGGCTGCATAAATGTAATCGGCGATATCGTCCAGTGCCGTGGCCAGGTAGTGTATGTCTTCCCGGTCAAATGGGGTGATAAAATTCCGGCCTAATTCAGTGAAGATTTTATGCGTGTGATCGTCATTGGCATGTTCAAGGTCTTCAATCTGCCCAATGATGGCTGATCGCTTATCAAAGTCTGTTTCATAAACCAGTTCTTTAAGCTTTGAGCCCATGTTCGCCACATTATTAGCGACCTGCTCAAAGAGGTCAAAGAAAATCCGGTCTTTGGGCATGAAAATCTTCATGAATGAGTTCAGTGACATTGATAAATATTTGAACAAAAATAGCTTGTTTGCCAGTTCAGGCGAAATATCTCCGCTAATATCTGTAAGTAACAAATTACAAAGCACTGGAAGCCACCCGCGATTACCTCACAGTAACAGCACCGTTCAACGGTGTTATTACCGAAAGGAATGTGCATCCAGGCGCCCTGGTAGGGCCCAACCTGAAAGCGGATGATACACCAATGCTGATTCTTCAGGAAGAATCTAAACTGCGGTTAGTCATTGACGTGCCAGAAGTGTACAGCAACCAGTTAGCTCCCGGTGCAAAAGTGCGGTTTACAGTGAGTACGTTGCCGGGAGCGGAATTTACCGGAACCATCAGCAGAACATCCGGTGCATTGGATATGAAGTATCGTACAGAAGCCATTGAGGTAGATGTCAATAATAATTCCGGCCGGCTGAAACCGGGTATGTATGCAGAAGTGGAACTCCCGCTTAATCGCGAACACAAACCCCTTGTCGTTCCCAGTTCGGCGATTGTGACTTCCACCGAAGGAAAATACTTGCTGGTTGTCAGAAATGGCAAAACTGTGCGGGTAGATGTGAAAGAGGGCAATTCTGCAGACGACAGCACAGAAATTTTTGGTAATATAAAGCCGGGGGAAAAGGTTGTTTTACATGCCACCGATGATATGAAATCCGGAATGGCACTGAATCAATAAAAATTTTTCATACCGCCAAAATAAAAAGTACACAGCATAAGGAGTGATTCTCCTTCACTATCAAGGCACTGTGAAAGTAGCCACCGGCTTAACATTGCCATAACTTTGCACTTACAATTCCTTAACCTCCGGGTAACATACGGTTAATTTGTGCCTAACACCTTTGCCGAAATTTGACTGTATGTATTCAAGGTTGAGATTAACGTTCTCTATCCTATTTATCGGGATTATTACAATTGCACAAGCACAGGTTACCAGGTTATCAGGAAAAGTGGTAAATACTAAAAATGAGCCCATCGCCGGTGTATCCATTACTATTGTTGGCAGCACCGGTGGTACTACCACCGATGTAGAGGGCAGATTTTCATTGAATCTTTCTGTTGGCAAAAAGTACGAACTGCAATTTTCGGCAGTTGGGTATGAAATTAAAAACATTACAGATGTTGAAGTAGCGGAAGGCCAGGCCAATGAATTAAATGTATTGCTGGATGTGTTGTCAAAAAGCCTGCAAAATGTTGTCGTAACTGCAAGCCGGGCGAGTGCCAGGAAAGAAACAGTTGCTGCACTAATTGCTTTTCAAAAAAATACCAATGCGGTTGCTTCAGTTATATCGGCCGAGGCTATTCGCCGATCGCCGGATAAAAATACCAGTGAAGCGTTGAAGAGGGTGCCGGGTACATCCATCCAGGAAGGCAAATACCTGGTGGTACGTGGCCTCGCAGACAGGTATAACCAGGCAATGTTAAACGGCGTCTTGTTATCCAGTACGGAGCCGGACAGGAAAACCTTCTCATTTGACATTTTCCCTGCTGCGATGATCGATAATATCATAATCAATAAAACCTTTGTTCCTGAATACCCGGGCGAATGGGCAGGTGGCCTGGTACAAGTAAATACAAAAGATATTCCTGCTGCAAATTTTTTGAATATCCAGGTTGGTACCAATTTTAATACAAACACCGTAGGAAAAGATTTTTATACAACGCCCGGCGGTGGTACTGACTGGCTTGGTTTCGACAATGGCACAAGGGCTTTGCCGGCTAACTTGCCTACCAAAAATGCCTTTGCACAACTGAGCCAGGCACAAAAGATTGATTTCGGTAAACAAATTGCAGCTGATAAATGGTCAGTCAACCCGCACAGCGGGCTGCTGAATACACTTGGCCAGTCATTCCAGGCAAGTGGTGGTTTTAATGGCACACTGTTTAAGAAAAATATTGGTGGTATCGTAGCGGTTACCTATAACCGTAGTGTAAGGGATATTTACTATGTTAATAAGTTCTTCAGCATCCTGGACAATAAGGCATTTGATAATTTTGATTATTACAATCATAAATATTCGCAGGAGGTGCTGGGTGGTGTGCTGGCAAACTTTTCTTTAAAACTCAATGCTAATAACCGCCTTTCCTTTAAAAACCTGCTGAATGTTAACAATACCAACGATGTAACTCTGCGTACAGGAAAGGATTTCGAATCGAACTCCCAGTTCGGCGAGAACATCCGGGCTCGAGAATTGCGGTTTCGTACCAATACGTTTTTTAACACCATCCTAAGTGGTGAGCACAACCTCAGCAGCCTTCATACAAAACTGAACTGGTTCGGCAGCTTTAACATCCTTGATCAGTATGTGCCGCTTCAGCGCCGTATACAATACAACCAGGACCCCACTGTGGCTAACGCTCCATACTTAGCGTTGATTTCAAACACGCTTTCACAAAAGTCGGGCAGCGTATTTTATTCTATGCTGTCTGATTATATATATAGCGCAGGCGGCGATCTGACGACTAGCTTTAACTTATTTTCACGCAAGCAAACAATCAAGGGCGGTTACCTGCTGCAAATTAAAGACCGCCTGTATGATGCACGGCCTTTCGCGATCAATTTACCATCAGATAACCCTACACTGCGTGCACTGGATGAGGACCATATTTTTGCGCCTGCCAATTTTGGAACCAGCGATAACCAGTTTGGATTTAGTGAGCTGACGGGTAATCAATACCGGTACCTGGCTAACTCCATTTTGAATGCCGGTTATTTACAATTAGACAACTCTTTTGCTGACTGGCTGCGGGTGGTATGGGGTGTACGCTACGAAAACTTTGACCAGCTGGTGGGCAGTGTGCGCAAGACAGATGACAGATTTTTACATACACAGGTAGGCGATTTCTTACCGGCTGTCAATGCAACTTTTAAATTGAATAACACCAATAATATACGGCTGGCAGGCTCGCAAACACTGGTAAGGCCTGAGTTTAGGGAATTGTCCAATCTTGCCTTTTATGATTTTGAAGTAGGCGCCACTTTCACAGGTATCAAAACGCTGGTACGCACAAAAATCACGAACCTGGATTTGCGGTATGAAATTTATCCGCGGGCTGGCGAAGTGTTTACCATTGGTGCATTTTATAAACACTTTGATAGTCCTATTGAACTGAAATTTAACCAATCCGGTGCTGGCTCCAGTAATACATTTAATTATGTAAATGCACAATCGGCCCGGAGTTACGGAGCTGAAATTGAGTTCAGGAAAAAACTCGATTTTGCTGCAGCATTTAAAAATTTCACATTCCAGGGTAATTTCTCTTACATCTATAACAGGGTCAAATTTGATAATCAAACACTCGACCGGCCCATGCAGGGACAGTCGCCTTACCTGATCAATGCAGGCCTGCAATACGATTTGGAAAAAATTGGGCTGAATACAACTGTTCTTTTCAATGTTATTGGTCGCCGTATTTTATATGTAGGAAATGAAGAGGTACCTGCGATCTGGGAGGCACCCCGCCCATTACTCGATCTGCAGGTGGCCAAAAAGATTATGAAAAATAAGGGAGAACTGAAGCTGAATGTGTCTGACATCCTGAACCAGACAGCGAAGTTTTATCATGATCTCGATCAGAATAAAAAATTCACAAATGCCACTGTGGATGCCCTGGCGCTTACCCGAAAATACGGAAGTAACATTTCACTCACATTCGGCTATTCTTTTAAATAAAACTTCATCATTCAACACTTAAAAACGTAAATAAAAAATATGAAAAAGCTATTCACACTAACAAGTCTCATCATCTTATTGGCCAGTTCCTGCCGAAAAATTGAGGAAGACAATTACATTATTGGCGGAGGTGGAGGCGGTGGTGATACCACTGTAACCGAAAACACCATTCTGGAAGGAAAAATTTCATCTGACAAAACGCTGAAAGCAAACTACACATACAAAATCCGCGGGATCGTGTACGTTACCAACGGTGCTAAATTGACGATAGAGCCGGGTACAACCATTTTAGGAGAAAGTGCTTCCAAAGGCGCCCTGGTTATTACCCGTGGCAGCCAGATTATTGCCGACGGAACAAAAGATAAACCCATTGTGTTTACATCTGATGCTGCCAATCCTAAACGTGGCGATTGGGGCGGTGTGGTGATTTGCGGAAATGCAAAAACGAACGCCTCCTTTAATGGTCAGGCTGGTGTGGGCCAGGTGGAAGGCGGTGTGAATAACGGTGAAGGATTGGGACTGTTTGGCGGAACCAATGATGCTGACAATTCCGGGGTGTTACGGTATGTGCGGATTGAATATGCAGGGTATGCGTATCTGCCGGACAATGAACTGAACGGCTTAACACTGGCCGGGGTAGGTAATGGTACTACAATTGATTACGTAGAGATTTATAAAGCCAATGATGATGCCATCGAATGTTTTGGCGGTTCTGTTAACCTGAAACATACGATTTTCATCAGTACTCTTGACGATGATTTTGATACCGATAACGGATACAGCGGTAAAGTACAGTTTGGGATAGTCATGCGGGATTCTGCGATTGCCGACATTTCCAAATCCGAATCTTGGGAGAGCGATAACGATGCCAACGGCAGTGCATTGCTTCCGCAAACCGGCGCCGTGTACAGCAATATCACTGCAATAGGACCCAGGGCAACAACCTCAAATGTAGGAAACAGCCTTTTCCTGTGTGGTGCGCAAATCCGGAGAAATTCATCTATCTCCATTTTCAATTCAGTCATTCTTGGTTACCCCGTGGGTGTTTTGATTGATGCCAGTAAAGGAACACCTACTGATAATAATATCCGTGCGAACACGCTGTTTGTACAAAATACAGTGGTGGCCGGCTGTGATAAACCAACCAACTATTCTGCCAATCCCACACCAACAGGCTGGACAGCAGATTCCGTCAGCACCTGGTTTATTACCCCGGCATTTGGAAATCTCACCTTCGCAACCACCGATGAAGTGAAACTGGCTGCGGCATTTAACTATACCAATCCCGATTTTACGCCACAAGCCGGGTCACCGTTGCTGGGCGCTGCCAGTTTTACCAACACTAAACTTAGTGGCATGACGCAGGTTGACTACGTAGGTGCAGTAGGTCCTGCCGGTAGCGCAGATGCAGACTGGTGGAAAGGCTGGAGCAAACTGAACCTGAACTTATAATTGGTTTCACGGTAAATAAAACCGCCCTGCACTAACGGGGCGGTTTTATTGTCATTATAAATGTATAATTACCGGATACAGGTATGAAAGTATTCCTGGCTGTTTTTGCATCTATTGCATTAGTGGTTGTTACTGCTTGTAACAGCAATGATAGCCGGTCCGGTCACTTGAATGATAAGGCCGACCGGCTTATAAGTTTCATGGAGGGGAATTGGCAGCTCACCGAACAGGATGATACATTATTTATTTACCTGGCAAAAGGAGCAGGAGATACATTGCTAGCCACATATCAGTACAGATTTATTAACGGTGATACTTTACTGCTTCAAAAAAATTGCGTGAAACGTACAGAGCCTGGTATTGTATGGAGCTTGTTTAATAAATCGTACGTTTTAAACCTTCTTGATTCAACAATGATAAGTTGGAGTGAACAGCCAAATCGGAGGGAAGGTTACTGTAGCTGGCGGAAACTTGACAGTGTTAATGGCTTGCTGCAAATGCCGGGAAAAACAATACATGTTCGTAAAACCTTACCCTTCAGTGTACTGCTGGTAAGAAAGCGATTTGATTTTGAACACAACACGTCCTATGCAGACAGCGCTGAAGTAAACCGGCGTTCAGAGAAATAAATCATATTCCCGGCTGCCTATACTTCCGGACTGGCAGTAACCTACAATATATATTAACCACCCACAGGTAGGCATCCGCGATAGTAGCAGCCCGGTATGAAGAAGGCCTCCATAAAAAGCAGATGAATTAACACTTTGGTAACCTTGCTGTAATCAACTGGTAATACAAACAATGGATTTTGCAGCAGTTCTTACAACTTTCTTTTGTAGCAATTGTGATCCAAAGGAGAGTCTCTTTTTTTTAAAAGCAGATTTCTCATGCAGTTTGCCAGCCCTTGCTTGTCTAGGCGAGGGTCTGGCTTTTTTTATTTGGCCAATAAACGTACTGAAAATCAAAGGATGGGGCCAAGTTAGATTTTCCACGGCTCTGCTTCTGTGTAGACTTGCTGCCGTAAATCACGGGGTAGGGATTGGTGAAGGTTAAAAAGATACTCCAAGGATTCAGTAATACTGTTACTGTAATCAAGCCGTACGATCTCTTTTTTATTCATCCAGTCAATGAAGACAGTTTTAAAATTTTTTCCAATTACGGGTTGACAGGTAATGCCCATTTTTTCCAACGCCGCACTGTTACAAGCCTGCTCGTACTGACCTTTTATGGGGATGCTCATAATTTTTTTCCCCAGATGTATTGCCTCAGCTGGTGTTTCAAAACCACCGCCGGTAATAATGCCGGTGCAGTGCAGCAGACTTTGGTTAAAAAGCGATTTGTTAATCGGTAAAAAACTGATATGATTATTGTGTTCAGGCGTTTTTATTTCTTTTGTAAATACCTGGAATTGATAATCTGCCAGCGGAGAAAAAATTTTTTCCAGTTGCTCTTTACAAAAAGAAGGCAGGTAAACGCTCACATAATTTTTATCGGTAGGAGTGGCATCAAGTATTTCTTTTTTTATAACGGGGGTAAAAATAAAATCATCGTACCGGCTAAAATGTAAACCAACATAGTTAGTCGCCCTGGCGTAATTTTTTAGAATCCATTCGCCGGCTTGACTTCGCTTAGCGGGCCTGGGTGTTTTGGCGGAAAGGAAACTTGCCTGGTGGCCATAATTAATAGAGGGTATATTTTTTTTACTGCAGGCAGCGGAAGTGATGTATTCAAAATCATTTATCACGAGATCATATTTTTCCACCGGCAGATCTCGGATTTGCTGGCGAATATCAAGTGGATGATAGTTTTTGAGCATCTGAAAATAATCCAGTCCGCCATTACAATTATAAAAAAGGCTAACTCCTTTACTGCGGAATTTAACCGGAGCATCAAGCGATAGATGGCTGTTGGCCCCGCTCAGAAAAATATCAACTTGCCCGTAGGTGTGCAGGTGCGGTAATAATTCCATGGCCCGGCTGATATGCCCGTTGCCAGTGGCTTGTATGGCGTAAAAGATTTTCATTTTTATATTATTGTCAGGCGCCAAGCGAGTGCAGGTACAGCGCAATCTCGCTGGTAATTACGTCTGTTTGCGGTTTGTTTTCTTTTATAGTAAGTGTTTTCATGCCGGCTGCCGCATACGTATAGATATGCCAGTCGTTATGATAATATTCAAGTGCGGTGAGGTGTTCTATCCAATCGCCTGCATTCAGGTACACAACACTTCCTTTCTCCGTCGTGATTGTACGTTTTTGTGGCTGATGGATATGGCCACAAATCACATAGTCGTATTTTTTTTCAATGGCCAGTTCGGCCACCAGGGTTTCAAAGTCATTTATTTTTACAATAGACTTATTCACCTGCTCCATTACTTTTTTTGAAAATGATAAAGGTTCTCTGCCCAGTAATTTCATACAGCGGTTAATCACCCGGTTAAAACCAAGCAAAATGGCGTAACCGTTGCTGCCCAGTTTGGCCCAGAATTTCGCGCTACCTTTTGTGGTATTGTCAAATACATCCCCGTGAAATATCCAGGTCATTTTATGATCGATTTCAATGACCAGTTTGTCAGTAAGCTGGAGATTACCCAATTGCACGTCTGTACACCGCCGCAACACTTCGTCATGGTTACCGGTTATGTAAATGACCCGTGTGCCATTGGACAGCATTTGAAAAATTTCCTGGATGACAGCCATGTGTGCCTGGGGAAAATAATGTTTGCTGAATTGCCAGGCGTCAATAATATCACCGTTCAGCACCAGAATTTGCGGGCAGATACTTTTGAGATAAGTAACAATTTCGCGGGCACGGCAACCATACGTGCCTAAATGCAAATCGGAAATTACTGCAACATCAACCGGTCTTTTTTCCATCGGGATGGGGTTTTACAAAGCTCAAAAGTGTATGTAAACCCTGCATTACGGCATCGTTATGGATCTGTAAGAAATAAATGAAAAAATTGTTACCCAATGTCACAGGTGTTTAAGCCTGCTACTGCAAAAATTTTTGTAAATAAATTTTTAGTTAGCATATTTGTTACTTACCAGGATGAGGATAATACGCCGAATAACGGCACAATGCTTGTAATAGCTATTTACTTCTCTTTGTATATTTTAAACTGACAGGAACGACGCGAAATTCTACATTGAACTTTTTACGGACTTTAAAAAATTGCTGATGGTTTCCTTGCTGCAGAAAACTATTGTCACAAGTTTATTTATTTGTATTGGTTTCGTAAAAATGAAAGCGCAGGTGCCTTTTCCGAAAGTAGAACTGGGTGTAACGGCCGGCACTTTTGTGTACCAGGGAGATGTTACGCCGGTAAGGGCTGGCGCCTATAATACAATAAAGCCACCGCAATTCGGAGTTTTTATTACCAGGTTATTGGGACCTTCCCTGTCCCTGCGATTAAATTTTACTGCGGGCCAGCTTAAAGGGGACGATGCCCGATATGCCAGTCCGTACTGGCGAAAAGAACGAAATTTTAAGTTCAGCACGCCTGTCACTGAAATTACCGCATTACTGCAATGGGATGTCACGGGTCAAAATTATAGCCGGCAGGCGAAGAGCCTGGCACCATACTTTTTTGTGGGAGCCGGCTATGCATTATTTCATATCCGGCGTGACTGGAGCGGGATCAATCGTTCTCTTTTTGTAGGATCGCAGGTGCCCGCAGGGTTACCGGCTGATTCAGCACACCAGGTTCCACGCGGGTTACCCGTTGTACCGGCAGGATTTGGTCTTCGCTACGCAATTTCACAAGACTGGTCGTTGCTAGCAGAGACCTCATACCGGTTTGTTTTTAATGATTATTTAGATGGCTTTAGCAAGGCGGCAAATCCTGCAAGAGATGATCATTTTTTCACCCATTCGCTGGGTGTCATTTATACGTTCGGCCGGTTTGACCCGCTGGCTTGCCCGGTGCTGCAGTATTAAGTATTAGTTACCTGTTACAGCAGGTAACGAGAATTATTCCCGCTTGGATTCCAGCGTAAAACCAACGGTGGTGCCCACTCCTTCGGTGCTGCGTACATGAATTGTTTGCCCGTGCGCTTCAATAATGTGTTTACAAATAGCTAAGCCAAGCCCACTACCGGTAACATCGCGGCTGCGCCCCTCTTCAGTGCGGTAAAACCGTTCAAAAATCCGTGGCAGATGTTTTTCGGGTATGCCTGCCCCGTCGTCACTAATTTCTACCAGTATATGACGACCATCTGTTTTATACATGCTGGCAATAATATTGCCGTTCAGTTTTCCATACTTAACAGAGTTCTCCACAAGATTGCTGATTACGTGATGAATTTTTTCTTTATCAGCAAAGACAGTTAATGGCGCTTCGCATCCTTTTTTAATAAAACAACGGATATGGCTTTTTTCGGCTTTTATGGAAAGGGATTCGAACACTTCCTTCACCAGGTCCTGGATGATAAAATTTTGTTTATAGATAACCAGTTCACCCCGTTCCAGTTTTGAAATTTCATCCAGGTCGTGGATCAGGTTTACCAGGCGCTCCACATTTCGGCCGGCATTTTCCAGGAATCGTTTATTTACGTCCGGGTTTTCCATGGCGCCCTGCAATAACGTGTCGATATACCCCTGGATGGCAAATACCGGTGTTTTGAATTCGTGGGAAAGGTTTTGTAAAAATTCTTTTCGGAACTGTTCGTTTTTCCGCAGCAATTGTATTTCCTGTTCGTTTTGTTCGGCCCAGGCTTCCACTTCTTCTCGTACCTCATCAATGCTTTTTTGCGGAAGCAGGTATTTATAATACACTTCTTCCTTTTTGCTAGCTTTTGTCTGGTAAATGAATTTGTAAATCAGTTTTATTTTCCGGTAAATAAACCGTTCTACAGAAAAAGAAATAAGCAGGTGACTAATGAGGAAGATGACTACAAATATTACCAGTGTTGTTGCCCAGTTTTTTATTACCAGGTACAAAATTCCGGCGATGACGACGGACAGTAGTGAACTGATGTATACTGATAGTTGCCGGGGCGAAATGTTTTTAGTATCCAACATACCTGCAATTTACGGTTTAGCCGGTTGGCAAACAGCCCGGAACATGAATGATGGTAATGTAATGGGGAAAGGGTTACAATTCAAATTTGTACCCGACGCCCTTGACGGTGGTGATGCAGTCGATACCCAGTTTCTGGCGTATTTTCCTGATGTGGACATCGATGGTTCTGTCGCCAACAATCACGTCATTGCCCCATACCTGGCTCATTATCTCGTTGCGAAGGAATACCCGTCCTGGCCGCGAAGCGAGCAGGTAGAGTAGTTCGAATTCTTTTTTTGCCAGCGTCACATCCTTGCCATCTACCTGTACAACGAACCGTTCGGGATCAATCGTCAGGTTTCCGTATTGAATGATATTTGATTCTGTTTTGTTCAGCCGCCGGAAAAGTGCATTGACACGGCTGATAAAAACTTTGGGGCTGATGGGCTTGCTCACGTAATCATCGGCACCGGTTTCCAATCCTTTGATTTGTGTGCCTTCATCACTCAGTGCTGTTAAAAAAAGGATGAGAGTATCTTTAAAAGCGGGTTGTGCCCTGAGTATTTCGCATACTTCCACGCCTGTTTTTTTGGGCATCATGATATCCAGTACCACCAGGTCGGGTTGTACAAGCCTGGCTTTTTCCAATGCTTCATCGCCATCTTTTGCGGTGATTACATTGTAGCCTTCTTTGGTAAGGTTGTATTTTAATATTTCCAGAATATCGGGCTCATCATCTGCTATTAGTACCTTTCTAATCTTGGTATCCATTGCCGTCAATATTTGCGCAAACCTACAGAAAATGTGCTGGAAGCCGGTTTTGCAGCATATCCGTTAATGGAGACTTAATGAAAAATTAATACATACAGGACAAAGGGGAGGGAGTAAAAAGATTGTGACGATTGCAACCGGTGCGCTTGTCATATAGTCCTTTTTGAACCTCAGGCACTTAAATCGGTTCATTTCCCTGCAGGATGTTAACTTTGTTGATCGATCCTTATGATTGCTATAAAAAAATACCTGTTTGCATTTCTCTTTATGCTAGCCATCAGCCCGTTATTTTCACAGGGCGTGACGCAGGTTGATTCCATTGGTAACTGGAAAAATTTTAAACCTGCTTTTCACCGGTTGATCAACCACGAAGCCATTGACCGGGAACAAACGAAAATACTCCACTCAGATGGCAAGGCTGATAACCAATTCACCATTTCACCCAATGCAGAAGTAAATTTCCTGGCAACTGACGCCGTTATCAATAAAGTTGATTTCCTGCAGTATACTATAGAAAAAGATTCGGTGCTGGATCACCGATTAAAAGTTCAGTACCTCAAAGGACTTGAAAATTTGCTGCGCTTTTTTAATCTCAACTGGAAAAATAAAACGATTAATCCCTCAGAACTGCCGCTTATCCTGAATGCTTATGCGCAGTGTGTGCAGTTGGATATCGCCGGCCGGTCCATTGAAGCAGAAATTAATGCATTATCGTATGGTGCCGGGCTGTCGGTACTGGAGGCAGACATATTTGACAAAAATCCCGGCTATACCAGCAGCCGCTACGACCTGATCAGAAAATACTGTCACCAGCATCCCGATGAAACCCTTTCTGTATTGAAAGATAACTTGCAGGTTCCGTTTTTTGACAGCCTGGTAAAAGTGGCTGCTTACCGTTATCCTAATAAGTTATACGATTTTGCAGCTGCCAGGAACCAATACGGTTATGCCATCCGCAAAATTGATGACCCGTTGATCAAAACGGTTTCTAAAATGGCAATGAGCAACAGCGGCCAGTTATATTTTCCTTTTTTGGATAATATTTTGAAAGGAAGAATGACAATGGAACTGGTGGATGCGGTAAAAAATGACTCGATTAAATATTACCAGTTGCTGGTAAAAACACATCTTGATTATGTACAGCGGGCACTGGAAAAAGACACGGCCTACGGCCATAAAGACCTGACCCGCATGCTGGCCAGGAAAGCAGAAGAAGTGTTTGTAAACACCATTAACGGATTACACGAAGTTGAAAACCCGGCTATCCGGTTCAAAATTATTCAGCCGCTGAATGCAGAAGATTTATATTACCTGGCGGTATTGACTGATGGAGTTATTTATACCTCCAGTTTTGTAAATGGGGTTTATCCGTTGATGATGAGCCGTATTGGTCACCGCGCCGACTCGCTGTTAATGCTTGTGAAATTTGATAAGTACAGGAAATTTATCAAAATGTCCGCAGCCTACAATACCCTGGGTGATTTTTTGAATTCATTTCCCAACCCTGACGATGCTAAAAAACTGATGCAGGCATTTGTGACCGGCCTGGAGAAAACGAACGGGCTCGAAGACGGGGTGGATGTAGCCGATTCTTATGCCAGTATTTATGAAGCCAATAAACAGGTTGCCAAAGAAATGGTAACAAATGTAAAATATAATTACCTCCGCAATCTTTCACAAAACAACAAAAGAGGCATGGTGATGTATGATCTGCTGTACAAGTTGTTTTTATCTGCAGATACCACCCGCAATATTGATTTGTCCAAAGAATTCGGAATCCCACCAGTTTACAACGTTAACTACAAGGCTTTGTCCGATAGTAACGGCCGGGTAATTATGCAGGTTTTCTTTTATGGGGATAAAGACGGCCAGGCTATTTTCAGGGGGTTTCTCAGCACGTTCTCGCCGGCCAACTGGAAGATTGATTACAGTAATCCGCAATGGGTAACGGTGACCTCGCTGCGGGGCAAACCGGTTTCTATTTACGCTAACCGACCGCTGCCGGAGGAAACAGATGAAGATGCAAAAGCACAGGAGGCACTGGATGCCTATTTGCAAAAAAATAAACTGTATCCAACTATTACCATTCACCGCGGGCATAGTTATTATGCGCCGTATACGATTGACCAGATGGCGCCCACATCCAAAATCGTATTCATGGGCAGCTGCGGCGGTTACCATTTAATTCATGATATCCTCAAAAAAGCATCAGATGCGCATATTATTGCTTCCAAGCAAATTGGTAAAACCGCTATCAACAGGCCATTCTTTGAGCAGTTAATGGAAACCGTGCGAAGCGGCCAGAATATTGAATGGATTCCCTTCTGGCAGGAGCTATCCAAAAAAGTGAAGGTAGATGGCTTTGAAGATTATATTCCGCCGTATAAAAACCTGGGAGCACTTTTTATAAAGGCCTATAAAATAGCGATGGGCGATGAAGATGACGACAGTGAAGATGAGTAAGATGGCGAACGGTTGCCGGATACGGCCCGTTCTTGTTAAATTTGCTTTTTATTTTCAATTTAAATTCTGGTTTTGGCAGCAAACAGCGGGAAAAAATTATTTGATTTTGCCCTTCTGCGAAGGGTTTTTCAATTCGTATCACCTTACCGGAAAAGGTTTTACCTGTCGATTGGGCTCAGTATTATACTGGCCCTTATTACGCCCCTGCGCCCGTTGCTGATACAGATGACGGTGAATAAATACATTGCCGGTAAACTGGCAGAGATGGTGATCTGGATCACGGTCATCCAGATTGGCATACTGCTCGTAGAGACGGCATTCCGGTTCTATTTTTCATACATTACCTCCTGGCTGGGACAAACGGTGGTAAAAGATCTGCGCACAAAAGTGTATAAAAAAATTCTTGGGCTGAATCTTTCCCAGTTTGACAAAACACCTATTGGCACACTCACCACCAGAACGATCAACGATATCGAATCGATAAATGATATTTTTTCTGACGGCTTCATTCCCATCATTGCCGATTTGCTATCGATTGTTTCCATTTTATTTGTAATGTTTTACGTGGACTGGCGGCTTACGCTGGTATGCCTGGCCGCTTTTCCTGTGCTGATTATTGCCACGTACGTTTTCAAAGAGAGTGTCAATAAATCTTTCATACGGGTAAGAAATGCGGTAGCCAGCCTGAATGCCTTTGTGCAGGAACACCTGACAGGTATGCAAATTGTACAGGCTTTTGCTGCTGAAGAACGGGAATTTGACAAATTTAAAAAAATTAATAAAGAACACCGCAACGCCAATATCAATGCGATTTTCGCCTATTCAATTTTTTTCCCGGTGGTGGAAATTATCCTGGCTGTATCCACCGGTTTACTGGTATGGTGGGTGGCAAAGGAATCTTTGAATTTGCCGGCGGCCGAATCAAAAGAACTAATTGGTAAGATCACTTCCTTCTACCTGTACCTGAACCTGCTCTTCCGTCCTTTGCGGGTCATTGCTGATAAATTTAATGTGCTGCAAATGGGCATGGTAGCTAGCGAGCGGGTGTTTAAAGTGCTGGATAATGATGATTATATAAAAACCGAAGGCAGCTTTGCTCCGGATAAAATTGCCGGCAAAATCGCTTTTGAGCAGGTTAGTTTTGGCTATACCGATCAGCAATATGTGTTAAAAAATATTTCCTTTTTAGTAAACCCCGGTGAAACCGTTGCGATTGTTGGACATACCGGCAGCGGCAAAACCACGATTATCAGCTTGCTCAACCGGCTTTATCACATACAAAAAGGCGCTATAAAAATTGATGATGTTAACATTGACGATTACCGGCTGGATGCTTTGCGGAAAAATATTGGGGTGGTTCTGCAGGATGTATTTTTATTTTCCGGAACCGTAATGGACAATATAACGTTGCGAAATCCCGACATTTCCAGCGAAAAGGTGATAGAAGCTGCCAGGTTGATAGATATGCATGATTTTATTATGAGCCTTCCGGGAGGCTATGAATATAATGTGATGGAGCGGGGCGCCACGCTATCCCTTGGGCAACGCCAATTGTTGTCGTTTATCAGGGCTTTATTATACAATCCGTCCATCCTGATCCTGGACGAGGCGACCTCGTCAGTGGATACCGAAAGTGAGATGCTGATTCAGCATGCTATTGATACATTAATTAAAGGCAGAACCTCCATCGTTATCGCCCATCGCTTATCCACGATCCGCAAAGCACATAAAATTATTGTGCTGGATAAAGGCGAAATCAGGGAAATAGGAACCCACGACGAATTACTGGAAAAAGGCGGGTTTTATGCCAGGCTGCATGAGCTTCAGTTTGTAAACCAGCCTGCCAAATCTGCCTGATGACTGGTAAAATGGCAACCGTTTTTTTACAACGAAAATAAGATGTCCATTTTTAGGTTTTTAGGTTCGTAATATGCGGTTTTTCACCTCCCCCTCCCTATCTTTGCGCCAAATTTCAGGAAAGGTATGATTTCCAGACGTGTCAAATGCTTATTGGTAGCGGCTTTCGGCTTATTTTCAGCTTCATTTTTTAATGGCTCCTTTGCCCAGGAATCCGGGCAGGGCGAGCACCAGGAAACTGCTGCGAAAGAAGAAAAGCTGGACCCTGCAAAAATTATTATCGAGCACGTTTCTGATGGCCACGAATATCACTTCGCCACGGTGGGGGGTAAGCATATCACAATCCCGCTTCCCGTCATTCTTTATGCACCTGGTAAAGGTTTTTCTGTTTTCATGTCTTCTGCCTTTCATCATGGCGAAGAAGTACATGAGGGCTACCGGCTGCTGGACGAGGAGTTTATGAAAGAACAGGGGCTGGATGAAAAAAAAGATGCAAAAGGCCAACCCCTCTATAAGGCAGGTAAAATATATGCTGCTGATGAGGCCGGTATGCCAGACCTTTCGAAAGCTGTTTATGATTTCTCGCTTACCCGAAATGCTACACAAATGCTTATTTCAGTTGTGTTGCTGATTATTTTAATGAGCAGCGTTGCGAAAAAATATAAAACCGGGCAGGGTATAAAAACAGCACCAAAGGGTTTTCAAAATCTTGTAGAACCCGTGATTACTTTTGTACGGGACGAAGTGGGTAAGCCCAACCTGGGTCATAGTTACGAGCGGTTCATGCCCCTGCTGCTGACAATATTCTTTTTTATTTTAATCAACAGCCTGATCAGCCTTGTGCCCGGCACAGCAAACGTACCGGGAAATATCGCCTTCACCGGGGTTTTGGGGCTGATTTCCTTTGTTGTAATACTATTTAACACCAACAAGCATTTTTGGGGACATATTTTTAACCCGCCGGTACCAATGGGTGTAAAACCCATTATGATCCCGGTGGAAATCCTGGGCATCTTTACAAAACCCTTTGCGTTGATCATTCGTCTTTTTGCCAATATGATCTCCGGGCACATTATTATTTTAAGCTTTATCTGCCTGATCTTCATTTTCGGGGCCATGAATACAGCCTTGGGTTGGGGAACATCACCTTTCTTCATCTTATTAGCCGTTTTCATTTACCTGATTGAAGTACTGGTGGCGTTTATCCAGGCGTTCATTTTTGCCAACCTGACAGCAGTATTTATCGGTCAGGCTTTCGAAGGTGCACACGATCATAAAGATGTGCCGGGACACGAAGATCCCATCGTCGTTTAAAACAACTTTTTATTTATAATAAAACCAAGAATCATGAATTTGATGACTATTTTGCTGGAAGTTCAGCCTGGTTTTGGTGCAATGGGTGCAGGCCTTGCTGCTATCGGTGCCGGTATTGGTATCGGTCAGATTGGTAAAGGTGCTGTGGAAGCAATTGCCCGCCAGCCGGAATCTACCAATGACATTCGTGCTAACATGATCCTTGCTGCGGCCCTGGTAGAAGGTGTTGCCCTGCTGGCTGCCGTTGCAGGTCTGCTCGCTGTATTCAAATAAGCGAACAGCACGTAAAAATGGTACTGCATTCAACGCACAGGGCCGCGAATGCAGTATTTTAATCACTACTTTAAGCCTATTGATATAAACAATTTTGTATGGATTTACTGAAACCCGACCTGGGACTATTAATCTGGAATCTTGTAGGTTTCCTGATTTTATTTTTCATACTGAAAAAATTTGCCTGGAAACCGATCCTGGATTCACTGAAAAGCAGGGAGAAAACCATTGCAGATTCGCTGGCTACAGCTGAAAAGGTAAAGGCTGAAATGGCCCAGATGAAAAGTGAAAACGAAGCACTGATGGCGCAGGCCCGCGAAGAAAGAGCCCAGATGCTGAAAGAAGCCCGGGAAACAAAAGATAAGATTATCAGCGAAGCAAAAGAGCAAGCCAAAGCTGAAGCCGCTAAAATTATCAGCGATGCCCAGTCGGCCATTGATGCCCAAAAAATGGCTGCTCTTACAGAAGTGAAAAATCAGGTAGGTAAGCTGGTGATTGGCGTAGCTGAAAAAGTATTACGTAAAGAATTCAGCAATCCGGAATCGCAGGAAGCTCATATCAAATCCCTGGTTGATGAAGTTGAACTGAATTAATTGCAAAGCGAACCAAAACGAATTTTACGCTTAAAAAGCAAATAAATTTCAAATAAAATAAATGCCCAATCCACGTTTAGCAACCCGGTATGCAAAATCCCTGATTGGCTTGGCAATTGAAAAAGGCCTGCTGGAAAACGTATATGCAGACATGTTATGGTTGCAGCAGGTTTGCAAGCAAAACAAGGACTTTATAAGTCTGTTAAAAAGCCCTATCATCAAAGCAGACAAAAAGGATAAAATCCTTTCGGCGGTAACAGCGGGTAATGTGAGTGATCTGACGGCAGCTTTTAACAAACTGCTTGTCAGCAAAGGCCGGGAGAGTAATTTGCCGGAAATTATTACAGCCTTCGTCAGCCAGTACAAAGAGTATAAAAATATACATACGGTAAAGCTGACGACAGCAGGGCCCATCAGTGATTCATTGCGTACGGCTATCATAGATCAGATTAAAAAAACAGCCGGTTTCCAAAATATTGAACTGGATGAAAAAGTAGATGCAAGTCTGATTGGCGGATTTGTTTTGCAAATAGGTGATAAACTTGTAGATGCCAGCGTAATTTATGACCTGCGCAATATTGCACGGCAGTTTGAAAACAATGATTTTATATACAAGATCAGGTAATTAAACGATCAAAAAATAGTAAACAGAAAACTTACAATTTTATTATATGGCTGAGATTAAACCGGATGAAATAAGTGCGATACTTCGCCAGCAGTTAAGCAACTTCAACGCCAGTGCCGACCTGGAAGAAGTAGGCACAGTGCTCCAGGTGGGTGATGGTATTGCCCGCGTATATGGCCTGGGTAATGTGCGTTACGGTGAACTGGTAGAATTCGAAAACGGCGTTCGTGCCATCGCCTTAAACCTTGAAGAGGATAATGTGGGTGTGGTGCTGATGGGCGAAACCGGCGATATTCAGGAGGGTGCGAAAGTAAAACGTACCGGCCAGATTGCCTCTATTAAAGTGGGAGAAGGAATGGTGGGAAGGGTTGTAAATACACTGGGAGAACCGATTGATGGCAAAGGCCCGATTACCGGGGATCGGTACGAAATGCCGCTCGAGCGAAAAGCCCCGGGCGTTATATACCGTGAGCCAGTTAAAGAACCGCTCCAAACCGGTATCAAGGCAATCGATGCGATGATTCCGATCGGCCGCGGACAGCGTGAGCTGATCATCGGCGACCGCCAGACCGGTAAAACTGCCATTGCGGTCGATACAATCATCAACCAGAAAGAATTTTATGCAGCAGGCAAGCCAGTTTATTGCATATACGTGGCAATTGGTCAAAAAGCGTCTACCATTGCCGGTGTGATGAAGACCTTACAGGATGCAGGTGCAATGGAGTACACTGTTATTGTAGCGGCTTCAGCTTCAGATCCGGCGCCACTGCAGTTCTATGCTCCGTTTGCGGGTGCTGCTATTGGCGAATTTTTCCGAGATACTGGCCGCCCGGCACTGATTATCTATGATGACCTGAGTAAACAGGCGGTTGCTTATCGCGAGGTGTCGCTGTTGCTGCGTCGTCCTCCTGGCCGCGAAGCATACCCCGGTGATGTATTCTACCTCCACAGCCGTTTGCTGGAAAGAGCCGCAAAAATCATCAATGATGATAACGTTGCGAAAAACATGAACGATGTGCCCGATAGCATCAGGCATTTGCTGAAAGGCGGCGGATCGCTGACGGCATTGCCGATTATCGAAACACAAGCCGGAGACGTATCTGCCTATATTCCTACGAACGTAATTTCTATTACCGATGGACAGATATTCCTGGAGACAAACCTCTTCAATGCCGGTATCCGCCCGGCCATCAATGTGGGTATTTCTGTAAGCCGCGTGGGTGGTAATGCGCAGATTAAATCCATGAAAAAAGTTGCCGGTACACTGAAGCTTGACCAGGCACTTTACCGCGAGATGGAAGCCTTTGCCAAGTTTGGGGGCGACCTGGATGCCGCTACCAAGCTGGTGCTGGACAAAGGTTCCCGCAACGTGGAAATCCTGAAACAGCCGCAGTATACACCATTCCCGGTAGAAAAGCAGGTAGCTATCATTTACCTCGGAACAAATGGCTTGCTGAAAGATGTAGCCGTTAGAAAGGTGAAGGAATTTGAAGAGCATTTCCTGATGGAAATGGAAAGCAAATTACCGGATGTGCTGGCTGAATTCAAAAAAGGTAATTTGCCGGAAGAAGGCATTAAGAAAATGGTTGACTTAGCCAACGGCCTGATTCCACAATACAAAGCTTAAGCGTTTTGATAATGTATTCAAAGGCGAACGTTTTTTGCGTTCGCCTTTTTTATTTTTCCGGCAGGTAATCTTATAAAAAAAGCCGCAGCCTTTCTGCTGAGCTATCGATATACACATATTCATTCTTCGTACTTCAGAATAGGGCTTTTACGATCAAAAACGGGCTGTTAGAACTGCGATTTTACGAATAACAAAGTCTTGGAAAGGTATCGCTTATCTAAAATCAGAGCTGTTATAGAAAAAAAATTAAATTTTTTTTACGAAAGTGTTTATACAATAAATCATTGGCTATCAGCTTAAAATTCATTTTTAACGCTCGTAAAAATACTGTTTTGATAGCAGGAAAAAACGTGGGTACTTGCGCAGGTAAAAACCGCATTATATCTTGTGTAGGATTTCGATGCAAGTCGACCATCACTGAACCCTGAAAACAAACTGTAATCCGTCTATGAAACAATTACTTTCCTTTTATCGGGCCGCTGTACCAGGCAGATTGTTTCCATTACAAATACGGGTTAGCATGTTTTCTTCGGTGTTTCAGTATAGAATAACACGAAGATCCTAAGTATATCCTATCAGAAATAAGCCACAATCCTCATTTTCTCTCGTAGGGAATGAAAGAGGAGAGTTTCAATCGAACCCTAAATTAAACAAGATGAAAACGTTCGTACCCCAAAAACTGCAAGTGCGCCGGCTTATTTTGCTGATGCTGATCATCACTACCGGGTTATTGTCTTATGCGCAAACTGTACCGGAACTGGTATTTCGGAATGCCACGTTAATATCCGGAGTGGATAAACAGGATGGAGCTGTTTACAGGTTTTCCAATATTGTTACAGATGTAGATGCCTTGTTGACTATTGACAGCCGTTCTTCCTCTGCGGTTCAATTGAGTAATATAGACCTTAGCAATACAGGATATGATAATGCGTTTCAACCGCAGATATCGTATAACGGCGGTAATGCCCCTGATGGTTCAGACTGGTGGATGCAATTTGCTGTCACTTTTGTCAAATCCAATACAGTAACGCCAATAGCTGTAAACAGTTTCAAATTCACGGCCCTGGATATTGATGGCGACGGTTCGCGCCTGCACGAGTACGTTTCTTTTGCCAAGCCAAATTCCTATACACTGGAAGCCAATACCTCATTAACCGTGAGCAGTTTGGTAGAAACGATTTTGAATCTTTTAACGCCCGTAAAAAAATTTGACGGCCCTACAGCTAATTATACCAATATTGATGTTACGGCTACCCGTGTAATGACAACAGTGACCTATTTAAATGCCAGTTCATTTACCTTCCGTGCCGGTGGAGCCACTTCGGGCGGATCCAGCAGTGTGGCGGATCGTATGTATTCGTTCTGGTTCAAAGCAATTGATTATTCGGCCCCTGTTGATATTACATTGCCGCTCAACCTTCTTTCCTTCACCGCTACATTGGATAATGCAAAGGCTGACCTTAAATGGGTAACCAGCAACGAAAAAAACGTAAGTCATTTCTCTGTAGAAAAAAGTTTAGACGGGATAAATTTTCAAGAGGCAGCACTGGTATTTGCCTATGGTAATACAAGCCAGGATGAAAACTATGCCTATTCAGATAACCTCTCGACTGTTACAAAAGGAATGATCTATTACAGGCTTAAATGTGTGGATGCTGACGGCAAGTTCACCTACTCGCCTGTGCGTATGATCAGGATTGGTGGGGAAGAGGCGCTGAATAATAAAATCATGACCTATCCCAACCCGTTTGTCAATGAACTACGGATAACGATACCCGCCGCGCTGCAAGGGAAGAACATCAGTATAACGCTATTTAACACAAATGGCCAGGCAGTAAAAAGACAAGTCATTGCCAATGCCAGTCAAACAGAAACGGTAAATACCAGCTCCCTGGGCCGCGGTATGTACATCATCAGCATAAGCACAGGAACGCAAAGCATTCAAAACAAGATTCTAAAGAACTAGGAAGAGTTTCATTTTTAGGGTATCAATAGAAACGACCGGGCTTTTCTAAGCCTGGTCTTGTTTTATTAAATTTGGTTTATAATATAAACTGATTTACATTTGTTGAAATTTGAACTCATCCATGAAAATTTCGCTTCTACTTAGCCTGGTTATATTTTTCTTTTTGAACGCTACCGCACAGGTCACTATAAAAGGGAAAGTAAAAGACAATAAAGGTAATCCCTTGCCCGGGGCCAGCGTTTCCATCAAAGACTCTTATGATGGCGCTTCTGTTGATTCCAGTGGACATTTTAGTTTCACGACCACAGAAAAAGGTCAGCAACTTCTTGTCATTACCAATATTGGTTACAAATCTTTTGAGCAAGCGATCAGCATCGCCCAACAACCAATCGAAATTAATGCGGTACTGAAAGAAGAACTCAGTGAATTAAAAGCTGTCACTGTTATTTCGGGTTCTTTTGCAGCAGGTGATTCTAAGCGGGCGGCTACTGTGCTCAACTCCCTTGACGTGGCTACGGTAGGTGGCGGGAATGCCGACATTACTGCCGCTGTTAAAACGCTCCCCGGCGCTCAGCAGGTTGGCGAACAGGAAGGGTTGTTTGTCCGCGGGGGTACAGGTTACGAAACCAAGCAGTTTATCGATGGCACCCTGGTCAATAATCCATACTATACCAGTGTGCCTGATATTGCCAGCCGTGGCAGGTTTTCTCCCTTTTTATTTAAAGGCACAGTTTTTAGCACTGGCGGTTATTCGGCTTTATACGGAGAGGCCTTGTCGTCGGCATTGATCCTGGAGTCTATTGATATGCCTGAGCAGTCTGCTGCGAACCTCTCTGTTTCCCCGATTATTCTCGGGGGCGGTTACCAGCACCTGGCCAAAAACAAAAAAACATCCTGGGGGATGAATTACAATTATGTGAACCTGGTTGCCTATTTTAACTTGGTAAAACAAACCCCGGACTATTTTAAAATGCCTGTGTTTCATAATGCCGATGCTAATTTCCGCATCAAGACGAAGGGCGGTATTATCAAATATTATACAACCTTTGCGCAAAGTAACCTGGGCCTGCGCAGGCCGGATATTGACAGCGCAGATTTGAAGGATGCCTTTGGCGTGAAAAATTTTAACTGGTATCATAATCTCAGCTGGCGGGAGAAACTGGGCAATGGCTGGAAGATGAATCTGGGCCTGGGCTACAGTACCAATACGGATCACATCAGCCAGGAGTTGCAGGATCAGCAAAACCAACAACAATTCTTTCCCGATAAGCCCTGGGCTTATGGAAAAAATTTTTTGTTGAAAAGCCGGCAGGATTTATCGCAGGTCAAGGCTGTTTTTGAAAAACGGTTATTTGGTATCAGTACACTACGGTTTGGCAGTGAGTATATGTATTTTGTCAATAACAATACCTACAACGATACACTCTCTGCAGTAAAAGATCATTTTCAATCCCTGTTTGCCGAAACCGATATTTATGTGACGAATGATATTGCCGCTAAAATCGGTGCACGGGTGGAGCACTCTTCGGTGCTGGACAAGTTTAATGCAGCCCCGCGTATTTCACTTGCTTACAAAGTCGGGAAAGGTGCCCAGCTTTCTGCGGCATACGGCATTTTTTATCAAAAGCCGGAAAATACACAACTCATTTATTCACAAAACCTGGACTTTACCCGGGCTACCCATTATATTCTTACCTACCAGAAATCCACAAACGACCGCATTTTTCGTGTAGAAACCTATTATAAAAAATACCGGGCACTGGTGAAAACAATTCCGTATTCCTACTACTATGCTGTGTTTAATAATACCGGTTCCGGTTATGCGAAAGGTATTGAGTTTTTCTGGCGGGATAAGAAGAGTATTAAAAATTTTGATTACTGGATCAGCTATTCATACCTTGACACCAAACGGGACTATTTAAACTATCCCCGTCAGCTGCAACCTGATTTTGCGGCAAATCATACCGTATCCGTTGTTACTAAGCGCTTTTTTATGGACATCAAAACAGGCTTTAATTTTACCTATACCTACGCCAGCGGCCGGCCCTATTATTATTTTCAATACAACGGCCCAAACAATAAATATACGATAGGCGACCAGGGAAAGACAAAAGATTATCACAGCCTGGGTTTTAGCCTTAACTATGTTCCTACAGTCGGCAACCCGAATGCTAAGTCGTTTTGGGTGCTGGTAGCCAGCGTAACAAATGTACTTGGCTACAATGCTGTATACGGTTACAGGTATTCATACGATGGCATGAATAAAGCACCGGTTATACCCCCTGCAAAACGATTTTATTTTATTGGCGTATTTTTTAGCTGGGGTGTGGACAGAACACAGGATGCTATTAATAATAATTTGTAAAATCATTAACCGTTAAAACATACAACTACATGAAACAGTTACTTACCGCACTTGCATTGATTGCTGTAGTAGCAGCCTCTGCACAAAGTGAGAAATATGTTGCAGCCATGCAAAAAAACCTGGATCAGTTTGACAGTGCAAAAACCACTGCCGATTTTCAAGCACTTTCTGCCGCATTTGAGCGCATCGGTGATGCTGAAAAAACACAATGGCTCCCTTATTATTGGGCCGGTGTAGCATTAACCACTGCCGGCTGGTCTGATACCAAACTGGATAAAGATGCCAACGCAGATAGGGTGAAAGCCTTGTGTGAAAAAGCTGAAGCACTGGCCCCGGATAACGCTGCCCGCGCGGAAATACTCGCCGTACGAAATATGGCAGCCACCCAGCAAATGCTGGTAGACCCGCAAAGCCGCTGGATGAGTTATGGACAGGAAGCCAATGCAGACCTGAAAAAGGCTATGGAAATGGATGCAAATAACCCGCGGATATACTACCTGCAGGGTGCCAGTGTATTTGGAACACCGGAACAGTTTGGCGGCGGAAAAGCAAAAGCAAAACCCATACTGGAAAAGGCTGTGGAATTGTTTAAAGCTGAACAAAAAAAGCAGTTGTACCCGCATTGGGGACAAGAGCAGGCAGAGCAAATGCTGGCGCAATGCAACCAGTAAATAAAGCGTCTCAATACACCGTGTTTTCAATCAACTATCTGCAGTACAGCGGCTATGATCGAAGAACCCGGGCTTGATTACGATTATGTGTTGAGTAACTGCCAAAGGAGATTTTATGGAAAATACTGTAAGAACATATGTTTAAAAACCTGGATCCAATATTGCACTCACAGTTGCGCCTGGCAGTGATGTCTTTGCTGATGGAGGAAAAAGAAGCTGAATTTAATTTCCTGAAAGAACAAACAAACGCTACGGCAGGCAACCTTAGTGTACAAATTCAAAAATTAAGAGATGCCGGATATATTGAGGTGTTGAAACAATTCAAAAATAATTATCCGCAAACCCTCTGTAAAATAACAGCAGCCGGCACCGCAGCATTCGCACAGTATGTTAAAAACCTGCAATCTTATCTTGGCAAAAATAACAAGTGATGTATTTGTAGCCAGGCGTCAAAACCTTTAATACATTTGTTTGTTTTTCTGACAGTATGCCTGCGGTTATCAATGTAACACATCTTTCGAAGCGCTTTCAGGAAGTGCTGGCAGTAGACGATCTCTCCTTTTCGGTGGAGGCCGGACAGGTATACGGTTTTCTTGGCCAAAACGGGGCAGGAAAATCCACCACTATCCGCATGTTGCTGACGTTGATTACACCAAGCGACGGAAAAATTGAACTATTTGGGATGGACCTCCAAAAACACCGGAAAGATATTTTACGGCAGGTAGGTGCCATTATCGAAAGACCTGACCTTTACAGGTACCTTACCGCGCTTGAAAACCTACGGATCTTTGCAGCCATGAGCGGAATGAAACCCAGCCGCCGGCAACTGATGGACCAGTTGGATCAGGTAGGGTTGGCTGCCCGGGCAAACAGTAAAGTGAAAACCTATTCGCAGGGTATGAAACAACGGCTGGGAATTGCAACGGCATTGGTGCATAACCCGGGGCTCATTGTACTGGACGAGCCAACAAATGGACTTGACCCGCAGGGCATTGCCGATATCCGGCACCTGATTTTGCAATTAAGCAGGGAACTGGGTAAAACCATTTTTATTTCTTCTCATCTTTTGAGCGAAATGGAACTGGTTGCAGATTCAATGCTGATTATACATAAAGGCAAAAAGGTTGTGGAGGGCAAAGTAGCGGATTTATTCGATCCCGACCAGACGCTGGTGGCCCTCCAGACAACGGATAACCGCACAACAGCCAATGGAATTCGTACATCGGAGTGGAGAGACATGCTTAAAGAATGCACTGCCGAACGAATTTTGCTAAAACTGCCCAAGACCAGCATCCCGGCTTTTACACGCTATCTTGTGGAAGCGGGTGTAATGATCCAGTCAATATCCCCCAGGCATTCACTGGAAGATTATTTCCTGTCCTTAACAACAGCAAACCAGCATGTGGAAACTTTTGCAAATTGAATTGTTTAAGATCTTTCGGCGGCCCAGGACATTTATTGCGTTTGGCGCCATAGCAGCCATTGTTTTGCTCACACAGGTTGCGTTAAAATTCGACGGAAAATCATATGTTGATCTGTTGCTCAGCAACCTCCAGGGATCTTTTGAATTTTCGGATGATTTCAAAACGAAATTACTGAATGGCTACCTGGTTTGTTTTGTGATTTTGAATACGCTGCTGATACAAATGCCATTGCTGGTAGCCCTGATTGCCGGAGATGCGATTGCAGGCGAAGCCAATATGGGTACCCTGCGCCTGTCACTCACCAAGCCGGTGAGCCGCACGGAGTATATGCTGGTCAAATTTTTTGCTGCTGTTATTTATACCGTTGCCTTATTGTTGTGGATGGCGGTGCTGGCCCTGTTTGGCAGCATGCTGATTTTTGGGGTTAATGACCTGGTGGTTTTAAAATCCACCGGGATTGACCAGGTGCCTGTATATGACGTATTGTGGCGATACGTGGCGGCATTTGGATTTGCTGCCGTGGCGCTTACAACCGTTGCCGCCCTTTCATTCCTGTTAAGTGTGTTTGCCGAAAATGCCATTGGTCCCATCATTGCCACCATGAGTATTGTGATCGTTTTTTCTATTTTATCTCAAATGAACATACCTATTTATGATAATACGGTAAAGCCCTATCTCTTTACCACGCACATGGTGGCGTGGAAAGGTTTTTTTTATGTAAAAGCCAATGCTGACGGCAGTACTATTCCCGGCTCGGTGGCCAACCTGCCGGCCATTATGCGAAGTTGCGGGGTGCTGGTAGCATACATTGTACTCTTTGCCGGAACAGCCATTGCGGTTTTTAAACGAAAGGATATTTTAAGTTAAATGATTAGTTATGAAGTGGAGGATCTTGCTGATAGTAGTTGCAGGCCCGTTTTTTTTGCACGCCCAGGATGCGAAAATCTTGCTGGACCGTGTCAGGACAAAGCTGGAGAAAGTGAATAATTACGTGGCTATCGGTACCATGAAAACGAATGTAGCTTTTTTAAAAGCGCCGGTAGCTGCTGTGAAAGTGTATTTTAAAAAGCCGGATAAAGTTAAAATCAGGAACGAACAGGGTATTTCATTCATCCCGAAAGGATCTGTCAATATCAGCCTGGGCACCATCTTTAACAATACCAATGATTATGATATTATAGATGTCGGAAAAGAAGCTGGCACAGGTCTTCATATCATCAAATTGCTACCGCGGGAAGAAAATGCGGAAGTGGTCCTCTCTACCTTGTATATCGACGACCAGCTGGCCCTGGTGAAAAAAGCAAAAACCACAACCCGGGATAATGGGAGTTACGAACTGGAAATGTCGTATGCAAAATATGCTGCTTACGGGTTACCCGATAAAATCATTTTTATTTTCAATACCAGCACGTATAAACTGCCAAAAGGCATCACGCTCGATTATGATGACGGCACGAAAAAAAAGCAGCTATCCGGCACCGATGAAAAAAATAGCCGGGTGGAAATTATCTACAGCAACTATGTAATCAACAAAGGCGTAGATGATGCTGTTTTTAAGTAATAAAAATGATGGAGATTGATGTTTATGCTCCTGCTTTTTAAGCAGGGGGAGTTATTCATCAATTTTTTCATCTTCAGCATTGGCTAATACTTCTGCTGTCATTTTACGGAGGGGATTTTTGCGGTTCTCATCAAAGGCTGCCCGCTGGCGAATGATATCAATACATTGAAAGATTGCCGCCAGGAAAGATGATTCGTCAGCCTTATTTTTCCCGGCAATATCAAAGGCTACGCCATGATCTGGCGAGGTGCGTACTGCCGGTAACCCCGCCGTGTAATTCACGCCTTCTCCTATCGCCAGTGTTTTAAACGGAATAAGGCCCTGGTCGTGGTACATGGCCAGGACGGCATCAAATTTTTCGAATTGGCGGCGGGCAAAAAATGCATCCGGGCTGTAGGGTCCAAAGGCCAGAATATCTTTTTGCCGGGCTTCTTTCAGCACCGGTTTAATTATGGTTTCTTCTTCATTACCAATTAGTCCCTCATCGCCGGCATGCGGGTTCAGGCCCAGTACAGCTATTTTGGGTTTATCTATGCCAAAATCTTTTACAAGGCATTGTTGCAGCAGTTTCAACTTGCTGAAAATGTTTTCCTTCGTAATATGTCTGGCAATTTCGCTTACAGGAATATGTTCTGTCACTAGTGCAACACGAAAATTATCGGCACACAGCAGCATCAGCACATCGCCCACGCCGAAGGCTGATTTTAAATATGGCGTATGACCGGTGTACTGAAAGTTGTCTGACTGCGTATTTTTTTTATGAATGGGAGCAGTTACCAGGCCGTCAATTTGTTTTTCTTTCAGGTGCTGCACGGCGGCTTCAAGCGATTTTACGGCATAACTGCCGCCGGTATCAGTCAGTTGTCCCGGGTTGATAGCTACTTCTTCTTCCCAGCAATTATAGACATTTATCTGCTTCGTGTTCAGGCGGCTGATTTCTTTGATGCTTTGATAGTTGAAATTAATATCCGGAATGGATTTGCGGTAAAAATTAATGACTTTATTGGAGCCAAACACAACCGGCGTGCATTGATCCAGCAGCCTGTTATCGGCCAGTGTTTTAATAATCAGTTCAATGCCAATTCCATTCAGGTCGCCGCAGCTGATGCCAATGATGGGTTTGATGATCTGTTGCATAAGTAAAATAGTTTATAAAAGTAACGAATTCATGGTAATCGGGCCTGAAGACCGTTTAGATAAGGCAGATAAGGCCAACAACACAGTTGTAGAGATAAGTTAATGGACAGGGATAAAAGTTGCAGGCACACACTTTAAAGACTCAATTCATGCATGCAGTATTCTGAAAAAAGCGGTGGGAAATTACCAGGGATTTATACGGGTATTATTTTTTATAATTTGCTTTCCTTTGTATAAAACGCTTGCTGGGACTGGTTTTTATTGGATCATACAGTACTTTGAAAACAGCCATACATTAAAAAAGATTTAGACCTATTGTGAGTATAAGTGAAAACTCTGATTTTAGCATAGTTTTTACACCTACAATGCGTATTCGTTATTAAAAATTACTGTAAACGATTACCAGAAAAGGATAAAAACAAAAATCCAATAGACTAAAATGATCTGGAACAAATGAATCGTCCGTAAGAAAAAAACTGGTCTTTTCCGGTAGCCGGGAAATTCTGAAAGGATGTGCATTTATTCCGGTTCGCTTGTTTGCTAAATGTCATCATTTTATGAAAAACCACCACCTGTTAAGTTTATCTGTTGCGGTACTCTGCTGTTTATCTGTATCGGCAGCAACTTATCCCTCACAGTATGATATTGTTTACCATCGTATCAGTATCACAGTAAATCCCGGATCATCTGGTGCTATCAACAACGGTAGCGTAACCACATATTTTAAAACAACTGCTGCCAATGTTGCGCAAATCGGTTTCGATTTTAAAAGTAATATGACGGTGAATTCCGTCTATTATCATGGCAGTACTGTTAGTTATACATTTTCATCCAATGTTATAACGATTAGTTTTCCCAGTGCAATTGCAGCCCAGGGAACCCTGGATTCTGTAACCATCAACTACAGCGGTATACCTTCAGCACCTGCAACTTCTATACCCAGTGGATATAATTATGATGCTTCGAATAAAGTGATTTATACGTTAGGCGAAGCTTATTCGGGTAGTACCTGGTGGCCCTGTAAGGATTCGTTGGGCGATAAAATTGATTCGGTGGATTTAATTGTTACCACCCCATCAACTTACCGCGCTGCCGGGAATGGCGTGGTAACAGAAACCATCTCTGGCAGCAACAGGATCTGTACCTGGAAAACAAGGTACGGTATTGCTACTTACATGATCAATTTCGCTGCCGGTGATTACACTAATTACCAGTACACGATAAATACAGGTGGTGTAAATCTTCCGGTGATGAATTATTTACTCAGTAGTCATAACACCTCAACATACCAGTCGAATGTAGATGTGATTCAAAATGTGCTGCCGGTTTACGTTTCGCTGTTAAATACAGATTATCCCTTTCTGAATGAAAAATATGGTATTGCGGACTGTTATACTAGTTTAAACGGAAACTGGGGTGCATTAGAGGTACAGTCGATGACCTTTACAGCTGCATTTGATGATTATACGCTGGCGCATGAATTGGCTCACCAATGGTTTGGTGATAAGCTTACCACAAACGACTGGCACCAGATATGGTTGAATGAAGGCTTTGCACAGTATTTCCAATCAGTCATTTATCCCGAAAATTTTAAATCCGCCTCAACAGCGGCTAATCAACGACTAAGCTTAAAATCAAGAGTTACTAATAATACAAAGAACTCTACAACGTATGTGAATGATATTTCCTCAGTGGATAAGATATTTTTTGACGGTACAAATACACTTAGTCAGCCCTATAATAAAGGCGCCATGATTCTTTCAATGCTCAGGGCCTGGCTGGGGGATACAAAGTTTTTTACAGCCTTGCATAATTACCTGAATGCACCAGGCCTGGCCTATAATTTCACCTCGGTGGATTCTCTGAAAAAATACATGCAGGCGCAGGTTCAAAGCAAGGGTTTCGACCTGACAAACTTTTTTAACGACTGGGTTTATAAAAAGGGATATGCTACCTATAACATAAAATACCAGTACGTAACCAATGGCGTCTATATTCAGCTTTCTCAATCACCGACATCTTCCGGCCAGGGATACTTTGATATGCCCGTGCCTCTACGGATAAAGAACAGTTCCGGACTTGACACAACAATAGTGGTGATTGACAGGCGCGGTGTATTGTATAATTCTGCAACGGGTGGCACCTACGGCACCAATGTGATTTATTATAAATTATCAGGCACACCAACTAATGCGCCAACCCTGGATCCAAATAATGTTGTGCTGGCAACTGCTGGTTCCATTACCAGCAGCAGTTCGCTCAATTCAATGATCACGCTTCCTTTTCAAAGTATCAATCTTTCAGCGGTGGCTGATAAACAAAAAGTAAAACTGAACTGGAAAATTGAAACGGATGAAATCCTGCAGTCGGTCATTCTTGAGAAGAGCCTGAACGGAACAGATTTTATGCAGCTTTCTTCCTCTTCGCCGGTACAGGTATTGACCAATGTATACCAGGGTACTGCAATGGATGATTTAATGAATGATGTACAATATTACCGGCTAAAAATTATGAAGCAGGACGGATCTTATGTCTATTCAACTGTACAAAGGGTAGCCGGCAGCCTGGCTGAAGACCAGCTCAGGATTTCACCGAATCCTGCAAAACATGATGTGATCATCAGTTTGCCACCGGCTTTTAGTACCGGACAGGTAAGATTGCTGATCAGCGATGTAAGCGGGCAGGTGGTGAAAGAAAAAGTTGTGCAGGGAATGACAACTATAAAAATTGCAGCAGGTGCTTTAACGCCTGGTGTATATAATATCCGGTTGGTAAACCAGCATCATGATCAAGTGAACGGCCGGTTTATTAAACAATAATTTTTTTATGCCGAATCATTGTTCTATGAAAAAGATATTTATAACAAGCCAGCTGAAAGCAGTTTCCATTACACTGCTCAGCTGTCTATTGGTTACCATGGCTTTTGGCCAAAATGCCGTTATATCAACGCCACTTGGAATTGGGAGAAACTGTGGGGGAGGTAGCAGTACCGACTCTTTCCGGGTTCTCAACTATAATGATGCAACCAATGTGCTGACGCCCATTTATAAATGTAAGCCTAATTTAGGCGGTGGATCACCGAGCGGACCTGCATTTTCTTCTTCTTCTGGAAGTATTGCCTATAATCCTTATGATCAAAACGTTTATTATGTTGCTACAACAACGGGCAATAACTCCTTTGTTTATCACTGGAAACCTGACACTTGTCATATAGGTAATCCAAAACAAGGTTATACAAATTATTACAGTAACCAGTTTGTTGTGGGCCTGGATTTTAACCCGCTTGTGCCGAATGAAGGCTATCAGCTTGAGTTTACGGGTTCGGGACCCTATCAGGCTTATCTCAGGAAAGTAAATTTTACCACGAACTATTTTGGTCCCAGTGATACGATTGTTTTGTCAGGAGGAAAAACAATTTACCAGTTAAATGGAGACGTTATATTTACTCCCTCCGGCCGGCTTTATTTTGCTTTTGACAATAAGCTGTTCAAGATTGATTATAGTAACTATGGCAGTGCTGCAAAAAAAGTGAGTGCCTCATTTATTGACACGTTGGATTTTGGTACAGCAGGTTACTATTTAACCGGGATATCCTATGCACAAGGAAAGTTTATAGGTAGTACACAAAAAGGATCAAGCCCTTGCAGCTTTAGAGAAATTGATATTTCTTCAGGCTCGGCAGTCATTAGTGCCGTGACTCTTCCAGCCAATAATTTTACGGCTACTGATATGGCAACGATGATCAGTGGTGTTGGTGTGGCTAAAAAAGTGTATTCTGTTTCTTCACTTGGCAGCAACAACTGGATGGTTCAGTATGACGTGTCCATCAAAAATTTCGGAAATATTAATCTTACAAATGTGCAATTGAAGGATAGTATTGCCAAAGTGTTTGGCAGTAGTTTTACCAGCGCCAGTGCCACCGCTGTCGGCACCCTGCCTTCCGGTATCACCCTGAATCCCTCTTATAACGGCAATACTGATTGTAATCTTTTTACAGGCGGTTCGGGAAGTACCCTGGCTTCATCACCGTCAGATTCTGCCAAAATCAGGATTACAGTGATGCTCAGCAACCCTGATATCAATACAACATTTTACAGTACCGCAATCGGTTCAGGGCAGAGTTTGCTGTTTTCCAATACAGTTACAGACTCTTCCAATAACAGTGCAACCCTGCAAGCCGATTTAAATGACAATGGTGTACCTGATGATGATAGTGAAGATATTGCTACACCACTCCGGCTGAATGACTGGGTGATCGTTTCGAGCAACCTGCTGGATTTTAATGCACGATTACAGACAGACAGGTCTGTTGATGTTTATTGGAAGCTGACGAATAATGAATCCTTAAAAATGGAAGTACAAAGAAGTAGCGATGCAGTGCACTTCACGACCATCAATACACTTGCTTCAGGTACAAATACAGGTATACAATCATATCATTACACTGATCAAAGCCCCGTTACCGGTCTCAATTATTACCGAATCAGGTTCGTCCGCTCATCCGGCGAGGTATTTTATTCGGATGTGGTTACAATCAATGTAAGTACATCTGTTAAGCCCTTGTTGCAGGTAAGCCCGGTACCTTTTTCAGATAAGATCTTTTTCACCCTGCAATTGGATAAGAATGAACGGATTAGTTGCAAGCTGATAGATTTTACCGGCAGGGTCATATATGCGGGAGAAAGAACGGGTATACGCGGAGCCAATCGTTTTACTATCGATCAGCTTCAGCCGTATCCCTCAGGAAGCTATGTTCTGCAAATACAAGCGGGCGAGCGATTATACAATAAAATAATATTGAAAACTCTTCAGTAAACCCGGTAACTGGTTAAATAATTCAGGTGAAAACATGAAAGCCCTTGTTTTACAGGGGCTTTTTCTTTGTCAGGGCTTCTCTTTCTGTAAATATTTGAGGTCTGAAAATCCGGGTAGTGCTGGTTTTCAAAATTCTTCAGCTGCGTATTCAGGTTGAAAAGGAGTATAGGGCATATGCTATCTCAATACGAGATTGATAATAGCTAAAATAATTTTGCCCTGGTTAGTAAGTTCTAACCATTATTTTTCTGCTGACGTGAAGAATAGTTTGCATTGTTTTTAACGGTCTTCGATTCTTAATTATGAGTCTTTCGTGCAGTTGTCGGCGTTACTAAACCCATACAGGGATTTTTAGACGTATTGTGACTGGCTGAACGAATGATTTGGATAAGGCTTCGTTGGTATTGGCGCATTGTTAATTGTTCTGTAAGTCTCCGTTATCGGTCTTATTCCCCCTTATAAATGTTATGAAAACCATTATAAAAGTGGAATGGCTTGCCTGGTTTTAAAGTATTAATGGATTAGTTATTGCTTTTCACCACTCTCCGACTAATAAGTTTATCATCGTATCGAACGATAATTGTGTAGATGCCTGCAGGAAGTGATCCGGTATTCTTTAGGGTCAGGCTGTTGACACCGGTGTAGACAAGATAGCTGCTGGTTTTTACCGGCTTGCCCTGCATATCAACAAGGTCAACATTGATTTTGAGATTGCGGGTGGTTGTCACATCAAAATACAATTCATTATTGAATGGATTAACAACACTCGTTAAGTCAAAGTCTTCTATATGGCCACCCAGCTGTATTATCCGTGAATACTTTTTTGTTCCAAAATCATCCAGCATGATGATACGGTACCATTTTTTTGTTGAAATCAGGTATGGGTCTATAAATGTATAGTAATTGCTTTCATAAGAAATGTCGTTATGCCCGCTCAATGTACCAATCGAATTGAAGCTGTTTCCATCATCACTTCTTTCAATAATAAAATGAACGGGTTTTTCTTCCTTCGATGTTGTCCACGAAAGGCTGGCTCGTTCATTTACAAGGTTTCCGTTAAACGATAAAAGTTCTGATTTCAGTACCACTCCGCAGTCAAGTACAGAAAGAGAAATTGGTGCTGAACCATCGTTGGCTATACAACTGGGGTTCGAAATATTTGCAGCGGTAGTTGCGGTATATACACGGTAAATATCTCCACTGTCGGCAAGGGTAGTGGCTGTTGTAGGTACATTATATGATGTGATATATTCATATTGTGATCCATTCAGCACCGGTGCAGCTGTTTGCGTAGTGGTGATATTCGACCATGTAGCGCCATTGTCTTGGCTGCGCTGCCACACATAATATGTATAATTATTGAATAATGAACGTACGGTATCCCCAATTAAAATTGTGTTATTCGAGCATACATTGGGGGTAGAGGTAGGTGAGTAACTCATGCTGGGAAAACAGGTAGCGATACTGATATCATCCATTACCCAGTCATTTCCACCGCCACCCTGGGCATTGTTGCGGATAGAAAGCGTGGCTGTTGTTTGTGTTGGTCCGGTCAGAAATACAAATCCCTTTTTCACCCATCCTACAGTATCTATCTGCCCGGTGGTATACCGGTCCACGCCATCCAGCGAAAACGCCAGGTTGGGATACACACCCGGATAACCGTTAGCAGGCGCTGTGACAGTTCCCGCAAACTGGGCTCCCGTGGAGTCAATACCACAAGTAGGACATATATTTTGAAACCATGCAGAAAATTCATAATAGGTATTCGGGCAAAGGTTAGAGAGCGTTTGCCGGTAGGCTTCAGAGGCTACATAATCTGCATTCACAGCTAACATGTAGCCGCCTGTGGTTCCTGAAGCAACAGGTGGATTACCGGCTGAAGTATTTGTGCCGGAATGATCCCCGCTGATATACCAGTAACCACCAAACATGCGGTTGGTGCATAATGTATCTGCTGGTCCGCTGGAAGGGCAGTTTGGTTTGCGGCCTGCATTTACATTGGTGCCGCTGATCGGGCTGGTATTATTAACGATTGCATATTGCCCGTCGCCGATTGCCTGCGAACTGCTGGCTGCCACAAATGTGTAACCGGCTATCGGGATGGTAAGATCAGTGCTGCGGTTCAGGGTAGAACCAGACCCGAATGTACCCCCATTTTCGCTGGCATTGTTCACTCCCACTGCATTAGAACATAGCGTTAATGGATCGGTAATTAAAATTTTGTAAGGAGTGCCCGATATTGTTATATCAGCAGTACCTGCAGAAAGCTGGTAAATAAATTGCCCGCCATTTAACGTAATTGTATCCCCCACATTTCCGGTAACCACCACACGAAAAGAGGTGGCAAACATTAAACCGCCACCACCGACAGGTTTGGCGCTGCTGGGTAAATTACCGGCTCCGGTTGCATCTGTTGCTGAATTGTTGGCAGGTGCCGAAGACTGGTCGGCTGCTGCTGTTCCCAGTCCGAGGTTCAGGCGAATATTGTATTCGCCGGCTCCCGGCGAGGCGGTATAGGTTCCGGCATCATCGCCTGAAGCAAGACTGTAACGCTTATAGGTTAATCCTTCATTGGTAATGATGCGGATGGAGTCGTTTGTACCAGTCAGCATTTGTGTGTTGGCCGGCACGTTATCGACATACCTGGTAGCATATACAGTGGTTGATTTCACCAGTACTGTCATTCGAATTTCCAGGGTGTCACCTTTTTGCACAACCCCGCCGGTGCTGTTTTTCGAAAGATTAACATAACTATTACCAATTCTCGGGACTATTGGATCAGTGACACATATGGTAAATCCCCAATTGTTGTTATTTGTGGTTGCCGAATTATTATTCGTGGCAATTCTTATATAATATGTATTACCGATTGTGAGGCCAGCTCCGCCCGGATTCACAGTTGTATTCAGGCTTAGACTTGATACACCCGAGGCAGCTGTACATGCTACAGAAGTAAAACCACCACTGCAGGTACCAGATAATAGCTGAATCATTACCCCGGCAGTTTTTAAATTATTTTGAATGCTCGATAGTGTAATTGTAGGAAAGGCTGACTGAGCCGTGAACATATACCAGACATCTGCCGAAGCTGTATTTCCACAGCTGGCAACAATGCCTGGCGTTGCTGTTGCGCTTTTCATTGTTTGACCTGTATACCTGCTGGTACCGGTAATACAAGTGTTTGCGGTTGTAATTATGCTTGCATTATCGCAAAGATCATTTCCCGGTTGCCCGACGGATATCTGATACAGTAACAAACAGATCATGCCCGAAAGACATTTTCTGTTTAAAAGGTACTGGATGATGGTTTCGGTTTTCATGCAGAGATTATGAATTTTCAGAATATGGATTTTGCTTGGTTTTTCGCACATTAAAGGAAAGCAAAATCCGGTGGGAATACAATCGTAAATATCAGTTGTCGGATAAGTGGTTTTACTACTCACATTTCAGGTATAAATGCTATTGAATCAAATTTATTTCATGCCTATTTTGTGGTATAACCAATCCAATTCCATGAAAAATCAAGTCACCCTTGTGTTTACGCTGATATTACTAACCATCAATTGTCGCAAAATCATTGCACAAACTGAGGTGTTTAGTAAACGGAGCATACCTTCTAAATCCAGTACAAAATTTAATTCTGCCTGGGAAGTCGTATATGGTCCCAATGATTCACTTTGGGTTACAGAAAATGCTGGCTATAAGGTTTCAAGGGTTAGCCTGGGAACAACCACTTCAATAAAAACACTCCTGGATTTAAGCACCTCTACTAATTTCCTTGGAAGCGGACAACAACCACAGGGGGGCTTAATGGGACTGGCAATTCATCCGAATCTTTATTCATCCGATCCGGCAGTTCGTGCTGCCAAACCCTGGGTATATGTTGCGTTTGTGTATAATCGTGGTAGTTGCCCCGGAACGAATACTTCCTGCGTATTCACTACGAAAATAGTACGTTATGATTATAGCGGAGATCAATTGTCCAATCCAACGATTGTTCTCGATAATATACCGGGCAGTAGTGATCACAATTCCGGCAGGTTAGTGATTGGTCCGGTGCAGGAGTCGGATGGTGTTTCCGGTCATACTGCACAATACAGGTTATATTATACGGTTGGTGATATGGGTGCGGGCCAATTCCTGAATACTACCAGGACAGAAAATGCACAAAATGTAGACGTGCTGGAGGGAAAATCTTTACGACTGAATACAGAATCTGATGGTGATGCCGGCCTCGATGCCTGGGTGCCAAACGATAATCCAAATTTTAATTCTGCGGATGGTATTACTGCACAAGATTATGTGTTTACTATGGGGCATCGGAATCCGCAGGGCCTGGCCTGGGGCAATGTAAATGGTACAAACCGGTTATACAGCAGTGAACAAATGGATCGTGCTGATGATGAAATCAATATTCTGCAGGCCGGCCACAATTATGGATGGGATAAAGTGTCTGGTTGGTGCGATGGCGATGTAAACGGTAATCAGATTGGCCAGACAACCATAACAGATGAAGCTGCAAATTGTGGTATGATCACCAATATGACTGAGCCCATAAAAACCATGTTTCATACCAATAGTACCTGGTCTACCTATCCCACATCTGGCAGCAGCAATGGTCAATGGCCAACGATTGCTGTTTCCAGTATAGAGTTTTACAGTCAAAATATTATTCCGGGCTGGAAGAATTCATTATTAGTGACCCCCTTAAAAGAAAGCAGGGTTTACAGGCTGAAACTAAATACTTCCGGTGACCAGGTATCTGGCGATACGATTTCTTATTTTAATGGTGACGGAAACAGGGTTAGGAGGGTAAGAATGTCGCCAGATGGAAAAAAAATATACGTAGCAAGGGACCAGGGTTCGGATGTAACAAATAGTAAGGGTAAGATTATCGAATATACATTCCTTGGTTATAGCAATGATGCCCAGAATAAAAGTACGATTCCATCTACAGTGGATGTTTCAACTACCAGTACGTATAATACCTGTTTAAGTGGTACGACCATTACGATTGATAATACGAATAACAACCTCTGGGTACCGATAACCGGCCCGGATGGAAATATCTTGGCTGAAATTTATCCCAACGGTAACAACCTTGGCACTGTTACAACGTCTTTTTACATACATTCAGGATCTATCAGGAACGATCCTTCCGGTCGTCGCTATCTTGATCGCAACCTTACCATTACGCCGTCGGTACAGCCTTCCTCCACGGTAAAAATCAGGTTGTACATGACCAATGCAGAGTACGATGCCCTGAAGGCAAATGCAAACAGCGGCGTTAACTCCTTAAGCGATTTATTAATTCGTAAAAACAGCGACCCCTGCGGTGGATCACTTACCAATGCCACCACGAATATCACACCCACGGTTGCCGAGGCGCATGGTACGGGCGGTTATGTGTTGCAGGGCGACATCACTTCGTTTTCTTCTTTTTATATCGGTAGCAACCTGGTTACACTGCCGGTAAAACTGCTGTATTTCAAAGGCGCTTATCAAAAAGATGGAGCCTACCTGCAATGGGAAACATCCAATGAAACCAACACGTCGAATTTTATTGTGGAAAGAAGCACTGATGGCCGGAGTTTCCGACAGATTGGTACAGTGGCAGCAGCCGGTAATACAATTGTTAACATGAAATATAATTACACAGATTACGAGGCGGCCATGCAGTCGTCAACCATTGTGTATTATCGCCTGAAGATGGTGGATAAAGATGGTGCTTACAGTTACTCCGATATCATTAATCTAACGATACCTGCTGTTGCCGGAAAGATGACGGTTTTCCCGAACCCTGCTAATGATGAGGTGACAGTAACCGTGGCGGCGCCGCAGGATGGCAGGCTACAATGGAAATTGATGGACAACACCGGCCGTATAGTGATGCAGCAAACTGCACAATTGAAAAAAGGAAATAACAGTTTCTCTGTCAGTATCAATAAACTGTCTGCAGGATTATATTATTTAACAGCAACCGGTGCTGGTATTGATCAGCAGGTGAAATTGCAAAAGTTGTAAGCGTGAACTAAAAAATATAACTCGATTCTATCGCTTAAAAGTATATCTGATGTTTATGCAGGTATACTTTTTTGTTTTGTAACGAAACGGTCGATGAATTTTATCATTTGTCAATATTGAAATCTGCTTCCAGGTAAATTTTTGCAAAAGATAGATTGACAGGCTGCCAATTCAAGGGGAGTAATCACGCTATTGTTGTTATCCTGCTTCCCGGACGCTTTTCGGTATTTTTTTACCTACCTGCCTCTGATAGCCATAACTATTTTGCGACAGAAGGCTGCACGCTGAATTACCTTTAAATTTGCAGGGATGTATACTCTGAAAAAATCCCTGGGACAGCATTTTTTGAAAGATGAAAATATCTGCAAAAAAATTGTTGCACAGCTTGAAAAGCAGTCTTTTCATCAGCTCCTCGAAGTGGGCCCGGGCGGTGGTGCGCTAACGAAATACCTGTTACAAATACAAGGCATCGATTTTAAAACTGTGGAGCTTGACGAGGAAAAGGTTACTTTTTTACTTCACAGCTATCCGCAACTGCAAGGGAAGCTTCTTCACCAGAGTTTCCTGGACATGGAGCCACCATTCAGCGGACCGTTTATGGTAATTGGTAATTTTCCTTATAATATTTCATCGCAAATACTTTTTAAAATTCTTGGGTGGAAAGAGCAGGTGCAAGGTGTTATTGGTATGTTTCAAAAAGAAGTAGCCCTTCGGGTGGCGGCCCAGCCCGGTACTAAAACCTATGGTGTGATCAGTGTGCTGGTACAGGCTTTTTTTGAAGTGGCGTATTTGTTTGACGTACATGAGCAATGTTTTCAACCGCCGCCAAAAGTAAAAAGTGCGGTCATCCGTCTGCTGCCGGTGAAGGAACAACCGATGATGCGGGATGAAAAAAGTTTTTTCCTGCTGGTTAAAACAGCCTTTAACCAGCGACGAAAGACCCTGCGGAATGCGGTGAAAGAACTTTTTGATCCATCCATTTTAAAAGATTCACTATTTGAAAAGCGGGCAGAGCAATTACGTGTTGATCAGTTTGCAGCCCTTACATTTAAAATGAAAAATTTGACAGGAGTCAAACATGCATAAAGTAATTATTACAGCAAAAGCACACGACTACCTTGCCAGTCATCTCCGGCAACAAGGTTACACAGTGATTGATGCACCACAGATTTCTTACGAAGAATTAAGTGAAGCTATAACAGATGCAGAAGGACTGGTGGTTACCACCCGGCTGAAGATTGACCGGCAACTGATAAATAAAGCCGGACAGCTGAAATGGATCGGGCGGTTGGGCAGCGGTATGGAACTAATTGATGTACCCTATGCAGAAAGTAAGGGTATACAATGCGTGAGCAGTCCTGAAGGCAACAGGAATGCAGTGGCAGAACATGCACTGGGGCTGCTGCTGAACCTGATGAACCGCATTTGCCTGTCTTTCCGTGAAGTTCAGGAAGGAAAATGGATACGCGATGCTAACAGGGGAACAGAACTTTCCGGCAAAACGGTTGGTATAATTGGTTATGGAAACACCGGGAGCGCTTTTGCGGCTTTGCTAAAACCTTTTAATGTGACAGTACTGGCGTATGATAAATATAAATTTGGTTTTGGCGCCGGGTACATCAAAGAAGCCAGCCTGGAACAATTGTGCCGCTACGCAGATGTGATCAGTTTTCATGTGCCGCTTACAGAGGAAACTTTGTACATGGCAAACGAATCTTTTTTTGCTGCCCTGCAACGCAAACCCTGGCTGTTGAATACATCACGCGGGAAGGTGGTAAAACTGCACGACCTCTTGCAGGCCCTTATAGCAGGGAAGGTGGCTGGCGCTGCCCTGGATGTGCTGGAAAACGAAAAATTAGACACTTATTCAACGGAGGAAAAACAAATACTAAACGGGTTGCTCAACCAGCCAAATGTGATTATTACGCCACATATCGCCGGGTATAGTCATGAGGCATTTTTAAAAATGGCAGAAGTCTTATGCGATAAATTATTTCCTGCTAAACCTCCTGGCAGATAATGGGAAAAGAAACGTTACCTGTGTTTTGCAGGCCAGCTTTTCGGCCATTTTGCGGCAAAACTTGATTTGTTACTGTTTTTACAAAACTCCCGGCTAATTCTTTGTTTTTCGAATAGTTTTTTATCTTTGTCACAATTAAATGCAACGCTTCAGCACAGTTCTGAGGCGTTGTTATTTTTTTCTTTTTACTAAACGAATTGAGTTATGAATGGTATTCAATATGTGACCAAGGAAACCCTTGAGCAGATGAAAGCAGAACTGCAGCACATGAAGGCGGTTGAGCGTCCTGCTGCCTCCAGGGCTATTGCAGAGGCCCGCGAAAAAGGCGACCTGAAAGAGAATGCTGAATACGATGCCGCCAAGGAAGCGCAGGGTATGCTGGAAGCTAAAATTGCCCTGCTTGAAACACAAATTGCAAGCGCCAGGATTATTGATGAATCCAGCATTGATACGAGCAAAGTGTCAATTCTTACCAAAGTGAAACTGGTGAACCTGAATACCAAAAAGCAGGTAACCTACCAGATCGTGAGTGAAAAAGAAGCCGACCTGAAAGCCGGTAAAATTTCTGTTACCTCACCAATCGGTAAGGGATTGCTGGGGAAAACTGTTGGCGAAGTAGCCGAGGTGCATGCCCCGGCGGGGTTGATAAAATTTAAAATCGAAGATATAACAATCTGATAAAAGCCCCGCGAGGGGCTTTTTTACTATTACATTGTTCTAAAGTTTACTCCGTTCGTTTTAGTTTTGTAAATAGCAGCCAATGCTTTTAAAAAGGATTCGATTCCTGATCTATCATGCGTATGTAAAACGTTTTGGCCGTATGACAATATTTTCAAAAATCATTGCGGGAGAAATCCCTTCGTATAAAATTGCAGAGGATGAAAAATTTTATGCCTTTCTCGATATTTTTCCGCTGCGCAGGGGACATACACTGGTAGTTCCAAAAATAGAGGTAGATAATTTATTTGATCTTCCGCCAGACTATTTGCAGGAGATGCTGTTGTTTGCCCGGCCAATTGCCAAGGCTATTGAAAAGTCGTTTCCCTGCAATCGTTGTGGCATCAGCGTGGTGGGGCTCGAGGTGCCTCATGCACACATACACCTCATTCCTATCAATTCTGCGAACGATCTGAACTTTACGCAACCAAAACCCACCGTTACCCCCGAAGATTTAAAAATGGCACAGGAGAAAATCCTGGCGAATCTCAGGTGATTTTTATTTGCGTATTTTGCCGGGATTGTTTTTGATGAATTGTTCCCAGGTGTTTTTCTTTTTCGCAGGTTTTTGTGTTCTGGCAGCCGTGGTTTTTGCCGGTGTTTTTCCCTGGAAGTAGTGACAGACGGCTACAGCCAGCGCATCGGTGGCATCATAGTATTTTGGCTTTTCTTGAAGCAGCAAAATATGTTGCAGCATTTTCCATACTTGTTCTTTATCGGCATTTCCGTTGCCGGTGATCGACTGTTTTACTTTTTTGGGAGAATATTCAGTGACTGGTAATCGGGCATGCATAGCGGCGGCAATGGCCACTCCCTGCGCACGCCCCAACTTTAGCATACTCTGCACGTTTTTGCCAAAGAACGGCGCTTCAATCGCAAATTCATGTGGCAGGTGCAGCCGGATCAGTTGCTCCACTTTTTCGTGAATCAGCTGCAACCTTGCATAGTTATCTTTTTTAGCCGGCAATTTTAATACATCCATTTCCTTTACCCGGATAACATTGCCGGTTACCTCGATAATTCCGTATCCCATCAGGAGGGTGCCGGGATCGATACCGAGAATTATTTTTCGAGGGGTTTGCAATGGGGAATGTATTTTTAAGGTTTAAAGAAATAAAATACACCGGTACGAATCCTGCAAGTGCTTCCTGCTTTTATTACAATTTGTTGCTGAAATTCCTGCCGGCTCGCCAACCATGAACTTATTTCGGCATAAAAATATCAAAATCTTTCTCAACTATTTTTTAGGCCCCCTGTTATTTGGCTGGCTTTCCTATGCCATCTACCAGCAGCTGCGGCGGCAGCCTGATCTTGCGGTATCGTGGCGTCATATCCAGGCTTCCTTCGCGGGCATATTGGTCTGGAACCTGGTAATTGTTGTGTTGTTGATGCTGGTGAACTGGAGCATTGAAGCCTGGAAATGGAAGCTGGTTGTGCAGACTGTGCAAAAAGTAAGCTTTACTACAGCAATCAAAGCAGTGTTATCAGGGGTTTCCTTTTCGGTAAGCACACCCAACCGTGTAGGCGAATACCTGGGCCGTGTATTATATATGGAGGAAGGAAACAGGCTTCGCACTATTTCGCTCACGATATTAGGAAGCATCAGCCAGTTGCTCATTACCATTTTCATGGGAACAATCGGACTGGTTATTTTGCTACCCCGGATTTATGATGCGGAACTGGTTTCTGTTTTTTGGATCAAAGTATTACTGTACACAATCATAGCGGTATTAATTGGTTTAACAGTTTTTTATTTTCGGCTGGCATGGCTGGTAAAATGGATCACAAAGCTGGCACGTAAGAACCGTTATTTGTATCTTTTCCAGGCGCTTGGTAAGGTGGATGCAACCATGCTTTTAAAGTTGTTGTCTTTATCGGTATTAAGATTTCTTGTATTTACTGTACAATATTACCTGCTCTTTCGTTTATTTGATGTACCGGTTGACTGGTGGCAAAGTTTTTGGGCAGTGAGTGTGATGTTTCTTGTGCTGGCGATTATTCCTACAGTGGCCTTGCTGGAGGTAATTCAGCGCAGTACCGTGGCATTACAGGTATTTCGGCTGTTGACGACGAATGAGCTGGGAGTTGGCCTTACTACAGTCACAATTTGGTTTATCAACCTGATTATACCCGCATTGATTGGCAGTTTATTAATTTTAAGCATTAAAATATTACGCAAATAAAAATGACATCATTCAAAATAGCCGCTTTTTTAAGCCTGTTGCTGATGGCCTTCTCTAAAAAAGTGGGCACAACCGACCAGGATTTTTGTGGCGTGAGAAATACTGCATTCCAGGCCGATGAGGAGATTAAATATATTGTGTATTACAATGTGGCTGGTATTTATGTCAATGCCGGCAATGCTACGTTTACCGCTACTCTGGAACGGATGAATAATAAACCGGTTTATCACATTACCGGCGAAGGGAAAACCAATCCCTCTTACGACTGGATCTATAAAGTTAGGGATAAGTACGAATCTTATATTGACACGGCCACGCTGAAACCGATGAAGTTTGTCCGCAATGTGAATGAGGGCGGATATAAAAAGTATGAGAATATCACATTTAATCACGATGCCAATACTGCTGTTACCACCAATGGTGTTTTTAAAATACCAGCCTGCATTCAGGATGTACTCAGTTCAGTATACTATGCCCGCAACATAGACTTTAACAAGTATAAAAAAGACGATAAGATTCCGTTTAACATGTTCCTGGATAACGAAGTGTACAACATGTATATCCGTTACCTGGGAAAAGAAACGGTGAAAACAAAATACGGTAAGTTTAGAGCCATCAAGTTTAAACCGTTACTTATTAAAGGAACCATCTTTGAAGGTGGCGAAAAAATGACGGTATGGGTAACGGACGATGATAATCATATCCCGGTGCGTATTGAAAGCCCGATTGTGGTAGGCACCGTGAAAGTGGATATGATGGGTAATAAAAATCTTCGCCATCCCCTCAGCTCGCTGATCAAGCTACGCGGCGGTTAAGGAATCTCTTCCAGTTTAAAAAATGATTGGGGTCGTATCCCTTTTTCCGTCTGCTGCACGGTGCAGCATTCGTATTGCGGATCATGCTCAAAGAAAAGAATATAATCGTTTGTAACAGCTTCTTTCAAAAAAGATTTTTTCTCCAGCAGGGTCGTCAGCGGAAACATATCATAGGCCATAACATAAGGTATGGGAATATGCCCCTGCGAAGGCAGCAAATCGGCCATGTACACAATTGTTTTTTCTTTATAGCGGATTTGCGGCAACATCATAGATTCCGTATGCCCATTTACAAAACGAACAGAAATTGTATCAGAAAAATCAGTGGAGGGCAGTGCCGTGTCTTTACTGGACTGCATCAGCTCATTTGATGAAACAGGCGTATCAACAAAACGTAACTGGCCACTTTCGTTAATAGGTAAAATATTTTCTTTCAGGAAGGAAGCCTTTTCCCGGTCATTGGGTTCTGTAGCCCATTGCCAGTGCAAGGAATTACTCCAGTACACTGCATTTTTAAAAGCGGGCGCCAGTTTGTCTCCAATGCGAATGATACTGCCTCCGCAATGATCAAAATGCAGGTGCGTGAGAAAAACGTCGGTAATATCATCCCGGTGAAAGCCGTAATGTGCCAGTGACGTATCCAGCGTATCAGTTCCGTTCAGGTAATAATGGCTGAAAAATTTTGCATCCTGTTTGTCACCGATGCCATTATCCACAAGGATCAGCCTGTTGCCGTCTTCAATCAGCAGGCTGCGCATGGCCCAGTTGCAAAGGTTGTTTTCATCGGCCGGGTTTATTTTGTTCCAGATACTCTTAGGCACCACCCCAAACATTGCACCACCATCCAGTTTAAAAAAACCTGTATTGATTGTATAAAGCTTCATAAGCCGTAAAGTTAGCTCTTTAACTCTTTGAACCGTTTATCCAGGGCGGGTTTTGCATAGAGCAGGGCAAAAAGGGCAAGAATAAAAAAACTGCCCAGCACAAAAATGCTGTTACGCATACTGCCGCTTTGCTCTTCCGCGAAGCCAAACAGAAAAGTACCGATGACAAGTGCAATCTTTTCCGTTACGTCATAAAAACTGAAAAAGGATGTGGTGTCCTGGGTTTCAGGTAATAATTTACTGTAGGTGCTGCGGCTCATGCTTTGGATGCCGCCCATGATAAGTCCCACAATGGCTGCCAGGATATAAAACCCGGTTTGCGACTGTACGCGGTAAGCGCCGATACACACTATGATCCATGTTAAAACAGCCAGCGTAATCACCCACCAGTTACCAATTCGTTTGCTTAAGCGGCTCATACCAATGGAGCCAATAATGGCAACCAGTTGTATGATGATGATTGTTATTAGCAGCTTTGACTCATCTTCCGGCTTGGAAAAAATTTCTTTTTTACCAAAACCTGCGGCTACCAGCATCACCGTTTGCACACCTATGCTGTAAAGAAAAAAACTAAGTAAAAATCGTTTCAGGGAGGGCATGTTTTTTACCTGGGCCCATACGAGTTGCAACTCGTGAAACCCGTTGATTAAAATATGTTTCCGGGCTTTTCTTTCTGCTGTCGTATTGCTGGGCAGCACCCTGAATGTAATTTGGGCGAAGCCAAGCCACCAAATACCGGTGAGCAAAAATGAGAGTCTTGCCCCAATGGTTTTATCAGCTTCATTCAGGCCAAACCAGCCAGGTCGCAGGATGATGACAAAGCATATAACCTGCAGCAATACGCTGCCGATGTAACCAAGCGCAAAACCCTTGGCACTGATACGGTCCTGGTCGTGCGGGGCGGCAATATCCGGCAGGTAGGAGTTGTAAAATACCAGGCTGGCCCAAAAGCCCAGGGCTGCCACGGCAAAAGCAATCATGCCAAATTCAATGTTGTCTTTTGTAAACCAGAAAAGCGTAATACAGGCCGCCGAACCCAGGTAGCAAAACCCCTGCATCCATATTTTTTTATTACGCCTGTAATCGGCAATTGAGCTAAGAATGGGCGATGTGATGGCAACCAATAAAAACACAACGGATAAAGCATAATCCTGCAGCGCAGTATTGATAAATTTTCTGCCAAAAAAATATACATAAGCCGGCTGCCCCGGCACGGTGGCGGCCGTTATCCCGGCATAATAAGTCGGGAAAATCGTCGATGTAATAACAAGATTATAAGCGGAGTTGGCCCAGTCATACATGGCCCAGCCATTGATGACTCTCTTAGAAGCAGTTTGCATGAAGATGGTTTACAGGCTGAAATTAGTAATTCAGGAAGGAAACACAAATTTTGCATGATTATATCCGTTATTTGGGCATGTACCCGGATATAATCAGCAGGATGAGGAGTACTCCCAGCACAATGCGGTAATACCCAAATAAGCGAAAGCCGTGTTTTTGCAAAAAACCGATAAAGAATTTAATTGCAAAGATGGCTACTACAAAGGCTACAACATTCCCAATCAACAGCAGCTTGATATGCTCCGGGGTAAATGTCTGGTAACCTTTCAGCAGTTTATAGCCGGTGGCGGCCGCCATGGTGGGCACAGCCAGGAAAAACGAAAACTCGGCAGCTACTTTTCTCGTCAGGCCCTGTTGCATACCTCCGATAATAGAGGCAGCACTGCGGCTGACGCCCGGTATCATGGCAATGCATTGCCAGATGCCAATAATAAATCCTTTTTTGTAGGAGATATTTTCTTCCCGATCAACCGTAGGCTGTTTAAAATAATTATCAATCATCAGGAATAATACACCGCCTAGTAATAAACTTATGGCAACAGTGGTAGAGCTTTCCAACAAAGCATCTATTTTAGAACTGAATAAAGCTCCGAGGATTATGGCCGGAATAACAGCCACGATCAGTTTTACATAAAACTGCCAGCGGGAAAAATCAACAAATTTTTTAAAGTACAATACTACCACAGCCAGGATGGCGCCCAACTGAATGGCAACCGTAAATAACTTGGTAAAATCAGTTTCAGGTACGTGCAGCAATTTTTCAGCGATAATCATGTGCCCGGTTGAGGAAATTGGCAGGAACTCTGTTAATCCTTCGATAACTGCAAGAATAAGCACTTCAATGATACCCACAATAATTATTTGTTTTCACCGCAACTTAAAAAATAGGGGCGATAGAATCTTTATCGCCCTGAATTATTAAAGATTATTTAATTGGTCTGCTTATGAAGCTTTGGGTTTTTTGAAAATGGCAAAGATTTCAATACCGAGTCCCAGTAAAATCAAAATGGGTGCAATCGTTATGCGAGTAGTGCTGTATACTTCTTTCTCATCAAACACAGCCGGGTTGTCACTTTTGCCGCCGGCCATGAGAAACATGCCGAGGGCTACCACCACAACGCCTATCAGCATCCACAGGTAATTCTCTTTGGCAAACATCGGTGCGGCTTTCTTCTCGCTCATTTTTTCTGATTTTGGTATGCAAGATAAAAGAAATTCAGCAATACAAATGTCGTTTGCTTGCAGGCAAAGGACATTTAGTACAGCTCGTCTAATTTCATTTTTAAATATTTCAGCACGCTGCGGTAAGTACTGAACAGCGTGATGCTAATGCCCAGGATGATGAGTACAACAAAGAGCATTAACAGCATATTGGTGTCGTGCAGGGCCTGGAGGTCTGGCAACAACCGCTCGGCGGTGGTAATCACACCGTACACGGCTGCAATAGCAATGAGGCCACTAATGGCGCCATTAATTACGGCACGGCTGTTTAGGGGCTTGGCGATAAACCAGCGGGTGGCGCCAACCATTTGCATGGTCTTGATCAGAAAGCGATTACTGAACATGGCCAGGCGGATCGTATTATCGATCAACACAATCACCAGCAGGGCCATCAAAATAGCAATACCCGCCAGCACCAGGCTTACCACGCGAAAGTTGCGCTGCATTTTACCTACTACTGCTGTGGGGTATTTTACTTCATCAACAATCGGGTTTTGCGACAGGTCGGCTTTGATGGCTGACAAATGCGTGGAATCAACAAAATCACTTTTTAGCGTAAAATCGATACTGGTCGGCAGCAGGGCATTGTCCAAAAATTCGGTGAAATCCTCACCACCGCTTTTCAGCCATTCCTGTTTGGCGGTTTCTTTATCTGTATAGCGTACGCTTTTTACATAAGGTTGAGCGGCAATATAGTTTTGTAAATTTTGGCGGGCCGTATCCTTGATATTGGGTTGCAGGAACACCTGCACTTCCACGCTTTCTTTAAAATATTCCATCAGCTTTTTGGAGTTGATCCCAATCCAGCCTACCATACCCAGCAGGAAAAGGACTACCGTTACGCCAAGGATGGACATAAAATAGGATGGTTTTCCACGTTTAATGGAGGCTTTGCCGGATTGCGTCATGGTACTGAATTTAAGCTATTTAATGGGATGCGCAAAAATAGCAGATTTCCCAGTCCAATCCGTATTTTTGTGCCCTTTCAGAACGATCGTACAGCGATAATATTGCCGTTAGTAACGAATGACGTGAAGGAGCTGATTTTTTTAAGTCTTCTTTCACAATTTTGTTCAGCTGACCTTGCGACGCTCCTTTCAAGTTTCTGTTCCCTTATCATCAACTGCTGAAAAGCGGACAAGGCACTGAAGAGTGCGACGCAACCAAAGCCGCCACACGATCCTGCTGATGACTTCATAAATCATACAACCCAAAACAAATAATTTTTACAAGGCATGGAGTACAACTTCAGGGAGATTGAAAAAAAATGGCAGGCGGAATGGCAACGGAAAGGGGTTTATAAAGTACCCAATGAATCGCCCAGGCCCAAGTATTATGTGCTGGATATGTTTCCCTATCCCAGCGGGGCAGGGCTGCATGTGGGCCATCCGCTGGGGTACATAGCCAGCGATATTTATGCCCGGTTCAAGCGGCTGAAAGGCTATAACGTGCTTCACCCCATGGGCTACGATGCATTTGGCCTGCCGGCCGAGCAGTATGCTATTGAGCATGGCATACACCCGGCTGTTTCCACCGCGGCCAATATTGCCAACTTTCGCAGCCAGCTAGATAAAATTGGTTTTTGTTACGACTGGGACCGGGAAGTGAATACCTCCAAACCGGACTATTACAAGTGGACGCAATGGATCTTCCTGCAATTGTTTGACAGCTGGTACAACCGGCGAACCCAAAAAGCCGAACGGATTGATGCGCTGAAAGCCATTTTTGAAAAGGAAGGAAACAAGCAACATCCCTGCCCGGGTGATGCAGTCCTCTGCTTTTCGGCAGCAGACTGGAATGCCTTTGATGAAAAGAAGCGGATGGACGTGCTGATGGAGTATCGGTTGGCGTACTGTGGTTACGGAGAAGTAAACTGGTGCGAGGCGCTCGGAACCGTGCTGGCCAATGACGAAGTGGTGAACGGTGTGAGTGAACGCGGCGGCCACCCTGTGGTGAAAAAGAAACTGCGCCAATGGTATTTGCGCATTACCGAATATGCCGACCGCTTGCTGGAGGGTTTAGAAAAAATTGAATTCAGCGAGGCGATGAAGGAAATGCAGACCAACTGGATCGGTAAAAGCAGCGGTGCTGAAATTGACTTCGCTTTGAAAAGTGAACAATCTGTAGTGAAAAACCTGCGTGTGTACACTACCAGGCCCGATACCATTTTTGGCGTGGATTTCATGGTGATCGCCCCGGAACTGGACATTGTGGAGCCAATCACCTCGGCAGCACAGGCCGCCGCAGTGGAAGCGTACCTGGACTATGTGAAAAGCCGCAGCGAACGTGAACGCATGGCCGAAAAAAAGATTACAGGTGTGTTTACCGGGGCATATGCTATCAATCCTTTTAACGGCCGGGAAATTCCTGTGTGGATCAGTGAGTATGTGCTGGCCGGCTATGGCACCGGCGCCATCATGGCGGTGCCCTGCGGCGACGAACGGGACCACCGGTTTGCGAGGCATTTTTCGATTCCTGTTACCAATATTATCGGCAGCTACTACAATGGCGAGGAAGCCAATCCAACCAAAGATGCCGTGCTGGAAAATTCGGGTTTCCTAAACGGTTTGCGGATGAAAGATGCCATCGAAGTTGTCATCAGCAAATTAGAGGAAATGGGCATTGGCCAGCGAAAAACAAATTATAAAATGCGCGATGCAGCATTTAGCCGCCAGCGTTACTGGGGAGAACCTTTTCCTATTAAATGGATTAACGGGGTGGCCTATCCGTTAGACGAAAGTGAACTGCCGTTAAAATTGCCGGATGTGGATTCCTACTCGCCCGGCCCTGAAGGCGAAGGCCCGCTGGCGAATATCAAAGAATGGACAGACCGGCAACTGGAGACGAATACCATGCCCGGTTATGCCGGTTCTTCCTGGTATTTTTTGCGGTACATGGACCCGCATAACAGTAAGGCTTTTTGTGACCGCAAAGTCAGCGATTACTGGGGGCAGGTGGACCTGTATATTGGTGGTACCGAACATGCTGTCGGGCATTTACTGTACAGCCGCATGTGGACAAAAGTACTGTTCGACCTGGGCTATATCGGTCACGATGAGCCGTATAAAAAATTAGTGAACCAGGGCATGATACAGGGCAGTAGCCGGTTTGTGTATAGAATCAGGGGGAAACATGAATTTGTTTCTGAAGGATTGAAAAATAAATATGATACAGATAAAATTCATGTCGATGTAAACATCGTTGATGGTGTGGAATTAGATATTGAAGCCTTTAAGCAATGGCGTAATGGGGAATATGCCAATGCTACATTTATTTTAGAGGACGGTAAATATATCTGTGGCACGGAAGTGGAGAAAATGTCAAAGTCCAAATTCAATACTGTTAACCCGGATATGATTGTCGAAAAATTCGGTGCGGATACGTTCCGGATGTATGAAATGTTTTTGGGCCCTGTGGAAATGAGCAAACCCTGGGATACAAAAGGTATCGAAGGCGTACACCGGTTTATCAAAAAATTCTGGCGCCTGTACGCCGATGAAAATAAAGGCCTCATCGTTACCAATGAAAAAGCATCGGACAGCGAGCTGAAAGTACTGCATAAAACCATCAAAAAAATTGAGGAAGATACAGAGCGGTTTAGTTTCAATACGGCCGTCAGCGCCTTCATGATTGCCACAAATGAACTGAATGATCTGAAATGCCACAAGCGTGCCGTGCTGGAGCCGTTGCTGATTTTGCTGACACCTTATGCCCCGCATGTGTGTGAAGAATTGTGGAGCCTGCTGGGGCATACCGACACAATTTTAGAAGCTTCTTATCCTGTTTTCGAAGCGAAATACGTTATCGAAAGCAGTAAGGAATATCCCATTTCTGTAAATGGCAAATTGCGGACAACTTTGAATATTTCACTGGAGGTATCACAACCGGAAGTGGAAAAAATGGTTCTCAGCAATGAAGTGGTTCAAAAATGGCTGGAAGGTAAACACCCGAAGAAAATCATTTTTGTAAAAGGTAAAATGATTAACATAGTTGTATAAAAGCTGCCGCCTGGCGATTTCTACGCCAGGCCTTCGGATGAACCCATTCAGATTATAACCGGCAAAAACAATCTGCTGCACCTGATCGATGCTAAATATATAACGCAAACACCCCATTACGGACCCACCGGCACCTTCAATGCCTTCCAGTCAAAGGAAAGAGACGATGCCCCGATTGATTATATTTTCCTGAAAGGAAACTGGAAAGTGCTGAGGCATACAACCATTTCCTAAAGCTGGGGTGGCCGTTTTGCATCAGATCATTTTGCCGTGCTGGCAACTATTTTTTTTGAATTTGATTTTTTGTTACGGGCTGGCCGGTGCGGGTTTAATAAACCTGATCATCGCACTGCTGCCCTCGCTGCTTGCCAGGTAGGCGTCATAGCGTTTATCCCCTACAACAGCAACCATGTAGGATGTATTGGGCGGTATGGACCCAAGATTTTCCGCCACCATGGTTAGCTCGTTCGTTTCTCCCAGTTCATGCACCGAAAGTTTGATCACATGGGCTTTTTCGGTCAGGCGGATATGCTCAGCGATCAGCTGGTTATTCAGGAACAGGGAAATGGAATCGCCGTCCACTTCGGCATTATCATAAAAGCGCAGTTCCAGGGAATCTCCGGTCAATGGAATGTCTTTGATAAATACCCGTTTACGGCTGGTGAATTTTTCTTCAATTGTCGGTTGGCGTAAAGGTTGTGAGGCTGTCACAACGGGCGGGGTTATTAGTTTTTTCGTTTCATCGTTAGCGGGTTGCTTCAAGGGTTCCTCGTTAATTTCCTGTGCTGAACGGATTAGCTTTCCAGCAGGAATCGGTTTGCTGACGGCCAGCGACCGTATGCTGTCAATAAGTTCGGGATCATTGGCGCCAACCAGAAAGTTATCAATCACAAAATCCCATTCGTCAATGAAAAGTGTATTACCGGTTTTATCCAGGTGAAGGTCACCTGCCGGTTTCTCATTATGTTCTTTCAGCGCTGATTTGCCATCGAGCATCATCACACCGCCGCCGGGGCAATTAAAATCTGCCCTTGACAAGAGCGGTAGTTTACCTGGTGAACTAACCGAAAAACGGCCGGCCTTTTCATCAATCAACTGATCATCCCACCAGACAGCACTGTTGGTAGCAGGATCAAAATAGCCCTTAATACTGTATCGCCTGTAATGGTCAGGCGCACTGTAATAATAAGAAGTTCCAGTCAGGCTGTCGCCCTGTTGAATGATTTTAATTTCTGCCTTTTGCCGGTTTATTTTTCCATGCCATATCCCGGTAATCATTTGGGAAAAACTCCATTGCGAACCAAAGCAGAGTCCAAAAATTGTGAGAATACGAAGCTGGTTTTTAGTTTTCAAATGATCGGTTTTCTGTTTATTAAAGAATGAAAACGATACCAGGCGCCGATTATTTTATGAAAAATGGTTAAACAAAAATTAATTATTACCTGTTTTTATCCTGAACTTTATTATTATGGCACATTCATCAATTGAACTGGTAGAAGCACTTAGGGAAACTGCAAGCCGCCTGCGAAACGGGGCGCCTTATGCATGGGGTAATCACGGTTGCTGTAATTGCGGCAATTTATTACAGGTGGTAACCAAACTGGACAAAGAGGCGATTGTACGGTATGCTCAAACCGGCATCGGAGAATGGACGGAACTGGCGCAGGAGTATTGTGGTGTCAGCAATACGCCGGTCGATTTGTTGCTTACACAATTGCAGCAGCTGGGATTAACACCAGTGGATATTCATAACCTTGAATACCTTGAAGATAGTGCAGTGCTTCACCGCCTGCCTGGTGGATTTCGCTGGCTGAGACGAAATGTGCGGGAAGATGTGATACTGTATTTTGAAACCTTTGCCGATATGCTTGAAGAAAAATTAGCTCAGCAGATAACTTTCAGTATGAAAGAACTTTTTGCGGAGCCCGTTTCTGTATAATTGTTTGTTCTAAGCAGTATGCTTCAAAGTGTAAAGTATGGCCCCAAGCCGTACTTTGTTTTTGTTGTAACTTTAGTTTATGACAAATGGAGAGAAATTAACAGCTGTATTGCAAAGACAGCAGGCAATCTTTCGCCCGGTCGTTCCTTTTGATCCGGTTCAGGACAAACTATTGTTGCTTGACTTTACAGAAAAAAATACGGAGCTGACAGCTGATATTTTAAATGATACTAATCTTTTTTCCGACTATATCAGTCATAAATTATCCGGCGCAGGCTGCAGGTATGGCCTGGGTGGTTATGCAGAGAACAGAACGGTATACAGCCGCAGCAAACATTTTGATGCCCGGGAGCCTGGTGGTGAGCCACGACGCCTGCACCTGGGAATTGACATTTGGGGCACAGTGAACACACCCGTTATGGCGCCCTGCGAAGCAATTGTGCACAGTTTCGGTTTCAATGATGGCTTTGGTGATTATGGCGCCACTATTCTTTTAACACACCAACTGGAAGGGGTAACGTTTCACAGTTTATATGGCCACCTGAGTTTGAACTCGTTAAAAAATATGCAAGAAGGAAACAGAATTGAACGCGGGGAAGTATTTGCCGAGTTTGGAATGCAGTTTGAAAACGGTCACTGGCCTCCGCATCTTCATTTCCAGTTAATAATAGATGTGGAAAAGTATAAAGGCGATTATCCAGGGGTTTGTAAACTATCGGAAAAAGAAAAATACCTTACGAATTGTCCCGATCCGGATATTGTACTACAAATGTTGCAATATGCCTGATTCGTTATTTACCTAATAAATCTTGCAGGATAGTTGTCCATTCCTCTTCCAGCGAACAGGACGGCCGCATACGGCCTGCACGGTTATACCAGTAGTCTGCATTCCAACTATCACCTTCTTTGCGGTGAAGATAAGCATGTATCCATGCAGCCTGACGGTCCGTGATATCCTGTATGATGTTGTGTGCTGTTTCCCATTGCCCTTTCGCATCGTACCAGAGGGCTTGCAGGTGTTCGTTCATTCCGGCCGTTGGCTGGATAGCAGATAGGCTCAGTTTAAATGCTTCAGGCGTCATTTTGTAAAAATAAGGATACCAGGGAACTGTTTTTCAGGCTAAAAAAAGCTATGTACGCCTGTAAGTTCAGGCCAGGTTTATGAAATTATCCAATAATTGGTACATCAGTTGTTTTTGCAAGGATAATTTTTCTTCCGATCGTTGCATGATAGTTTCAGCAGTTTGTACAAATGCGGCTGTTACCAGTTGTTCTTTCTCATGCGTGATCATATTGTTGAGCAATTTGCTTTCCATTTCAGGGTGAAACTGTAAAGCCAGTATAGTATTGGCAAAAGCAAAACCCTGCTGAGGGCAGGCCGCAGAACGGAATAAATGGACCGCTCCGTGTGGCAGGTCAAATGTGTCGCCGTGCAGGTGGAATGTATCGAATCCATCCGGTAAATTTTTTGTAAGCGGGTGTTCCTCTACCTTTTGCACTGGCCACCAGCCGATTTCTTTTTCAGCATGCGGGTATACGTTGGCTCCTAATACTTCGGCGATCAACTGGCAGCCGAGGCAAATACCCAGCACTTTTTTAGAAGCGTCAATGGCGGAACGGATAAAAGATTTTTCTTTTTTCAGCCATTGGTATTTTTCCTCCTCGTAAGTACCCATCGGTCCGCCCATGATTACCAGCATATCAAAGGCTGTCAAAGAGGGAAAAACCGGATCTGTATCTGTCCTTGTAAAGCTGCATGTGAAACCGTGCTGTTCTGCCCAGGCTAGAATGGAGCCGGGGTACTCGAAAGAAACATGCTGTATGAAATGGATACGCATAAATATACTTTTCTGTAGATTTACAAATTTCACTGAAGAATCAACCAACTGCTAAATTAATTTTTCATGAAGTACTTGCTGTTGTTTTGTACGTTGCTGGTAGGAGCCCTGCTGCCTGTACAAGCCGTTTTAAATACACGGCTTGGCCGGCAAACCGGTGGCCCGATGATGGGTTCTTTAATGAGCTTTATCGTGGGGCTTGTTTTTTTATGCTTGTTTATACTGGTTACAAATGCATCAGCTTTCACGCATTTTAAGCCTTCGCAGGTCAGCCCCTGGTATATCTGGCTGGGGGGATTGCTGGGTGCGGTTTATGTAGGTTATATTACCTGGGTCAACCAGCAGCAGGGTGTTACGCTGACGTTTGCACTGGTCATCAGCGGGCAGTTACTGCTGTCTTTACTCATCGATCATTTTGGTCTGCTGGGTTCCGCGGTAAGAACTATAACTTTGGAGAAAATAATCGGTGCTGCTTTCATCATCATCGGGCTGGTCTTGATAAAAAAATAGTTTTGTGGATATGAGTAACCCGAACCTGAATACAGAAAAACAACAGCTAAGCACAGCTGATAAAGAATTTGAAAACAGTATCCGCCCTTCGCAAATTCAAGAGTTTGCCGGGCAGTCGCAGATTATTGAAAACCTGCTCATTTTTATAAAAGCCGCCAGGCTGCGGGGCGAGGCGCTAGACCATATTCTGTTTCACGGCCCGCCGGGGCTTGGTAAAACAACCTTATCCCGCATTGTGGCCAATGAATTGGGTGTGCATATAAAAGAAACAAGCGGCCCTGTCATCGAAAAACCCAGCGACCTGGCAGGGTTACTGACAAGCCTGGAACCTCACGATGTTTTGTTTATCGATGAAATACACCGGTTGTCAACTGTCGTGGAGGAATACCTCTATGCAGCGATGGAAGATTACCGAATCGATATTATGATTGACAGCGGCCCTAATGCCCGCAGTATTCAGATTAACTTGCACCCCTTTACGCTAATTGGCGCTACTACCCGGAGTGGCTTGCTGACAGCCCCCCTGTTATCCCGTTTTGCGATCAAATCAAGACTGGAATACTACTCTGCCGAAGTTTTACAAAAAATCATCCAACGTTCAGCGCAAATTCTCGGGGTCACCATCAGCCAGGAAGCTGCCCGCGAAATTGCTGCCCGCAGCCGTGCCACACCAAGGATCGCCAACGGCCTGCTACGAAGAGTCAGGGATTTTGCACAAGTACTCAATGATGGAGCTATCGACCTGGGCATCACGCAGCATGCTCTAAAAGCGCTGAATGTTGATGAGTACGGGCTGGATGAAATGGATAATAAAATTCTGTTGACGATTATTGAAAAGTTCAAAGGTGGGCCGGTGGGTATTGGAACAATTGCTACAGCGGTTGGGGAAGAATCAGGCACGCTTGAGGAAGTGTATGAGCCTTTTTTGATACAGGAGGGTTTCCTGCAGCGGACACCGCGGGGAAGAGAAGTTACTGCCAAAGCCTATGAACACCTGGGCAAAGACCGGCCTGGTATTGCTGGCAGCTTATTTTCATAAAAGTTTTGCTTGCTGCAATAAAAAAGCCGCTGAAGACAGCGGCTTTTTTAGTTATGTAAAATCCGGAGGAAAATGCTACTGTACCACCAGCCTGAAACCGTTGCCGTGAATGTTCACAATTTCAATTTTGTCATCATCTTTCAGGTATTTGCGCAGCTTAGCAATGTATACATCCATACTGCGCCCGTTGAAATAAGTATCGCTGCCCCAGATTTTCTTTAACGCCTGGTCACGCGGCAGTAAATCATTCATATGCTCACACAGCATTTTCAACAGCTCGTTTTCTTTTGGCGATAAGGTTTGGGTAACCCCCCCGTGTATCAGCTGGCGAAGCTTAGGATTAAAATGATAACTGGCGAGGTCAAATTCTTTGTTTTCGCTTTCCTTATTCAGCTCTTCGTTGCGTTTAAGGATAGCTTTTATTTTCAGCAGCAATACTTCGCTGTCAAAAGGTTTGGTAATATAATCGTCAGCGCCCAGTTTATACCCTTGTATAATGTCTTCTTTCATAGTTTTGGCACTCAGAAAGAAAAGCGGAATATCGGGATCGACATCGCGAATTTCTTCAGCCAGGGTAAAGCCGTCCATGTTGGGCATCATCACATCCAGCAGGCAGAGTTCAAATTTTTCCCGCTGAAAAGCAGCCAACCCCAGGCGGCCGTCTCTTTCCAGGGTTACATCATAATCGTTTAATTCCAGGTAGTTCTTCAGTACACTTCCTAAATTCGGATCGTCTTCGCACAATAAAATTTTGGGTTTCTTTCCTTCCATGTCTGTATAGTTTAAATTCGTATGGACAAATAAAATTAAATCATTTGCCAAAACATTCTGCAAGAGAATAATATTTTGTTAATAGTACCGGTCAGCCGCCAGAAACAGGAATTACACATGTTTTATAAATTTGCAGCCTGAATCAATTTTTATGCATATAACTCCGGATAACAGACTGAAAAAACTGATTGTCATTGGCGACCGTTTATTGATTAAGCCCTCCCGGCCGGGCGACAAAACAGCTAGTGGTTTGTACCTGCCCCCTGGCGTGCAGGAAAAAGAAAAAGTGCAGCAGGGTTATGTGATTAAGGCAGGACCTGGTTATGCCATTCCCATGCCAGTGGAAGACGAACCCTGGAAAAACGAAGAAGACAGGGTAAAATATGTGCCCCTGCAGGCAAAAGAGGGTGACCTGGCTATTTTCCTGCTCAGTGGCGCCACCGAGGTGATGTATGAAAATGAAAAATATTTCATCGTGCCGCAGAGCGCAATTCTGATGCTGGAGCGGGAAGAAGATCTGTAGTCTTTTCCATCAAGCCGGCAGTAATAATCCCTTATAACTTTACGAACCTTCATTTTACTTATCTTACAAAAAACTTTTTATGGCAAACAAAGATGCTTTTGTGAAAGCAATCCAGGAAGGTTATACATTTAAGGGAGAGGCTGTGAAAATTGGCATCGGCATGCTGGATGGAGAAACTATCAACGGTGCAGATGTAATGCTGCCGCTGAAAACCATGAACCGCCATGGCTTAATAGCCGGTGCAACCGGCACAGGTAAAACAAAAACGCTGCAGGTGATCAGTGAGGCGCTCAGCGACGCCAGTGTGCCCGTAGTGCTGATGGATATAAAGGGCGACCTGAGCGGAATTGCAGCCGCGGGTAGCGTAAACGATAAAATTACCGACCGGTGCCAGAAGATCGGGATTGAGTATAAACCGGCTGCTTACCCCGCCGAATTGCTAACACTTAGTACCCAAAAAGGCGTACGGCTGCGGGCAACAGTCAGTGAATTCGGGCCGGTATTGTTGTCAAAAATTCTTGATTTGAACGATACACAGGAAGGCTTTGTGGCAATGATCTTTAAGTATTGCGATGACAACAAACTACCGTTACTCGATTTGAAGGATTTCACTAAAGTGCTGCAGTATATCAGTGACGAAGGCAAGGCAGAGATGGAAAAAGCCTATGGCAAAATTTCAACAACTTCAACGGGTACTATTTTGCGTAAGGTGGTGGAGTTACAACAACAGGGGGCCGATCTTTTTTTTGGCGAAAAAAGTTTTGAAGTAGATGACCTCATGCGCATCAATTCAGACGGGAGGGGTATGATTTCCATTATCCGTGTAACAGATATACAGGACAAGCCGAAACTTTTCTCCACCTTCATGCTGCAGATGCTGGCAGAACTGTACGCTACCTGTCCGGAGGAGGGTGACCTGGATAAACCCAAGCTGGTAATGTTTATTGATGAAGCGCACCTTGTTTTCCAGGAAGCTAGCCCGGTATTGCTCCAGCAAATTGAAACCATCGTAAAACTGATCCGCTCCAAGGGAATCGGTATTTTTTTCTGTACACAAAATCCTATGGATGTACCATCCTCTGTGCTCTCACAATTGGGTATGAAGGTGCAGCATGCTCTTCGTGCGTTTACCGCAGCAGACCGTAAAACCATTAAGCAAACGGCAGAAAACTATCCCGAGACCACTTTTTACAAAACCGAAGACCTGATTACCCAGCTGGGCATTGGAGAGGCGTTGATCACAATTTTGAATGAAAAAGGTATTCCCACGCCGCTGGTGCAAACGATGCTGGTGCCGCCCCGGAGCCGTATGGATGTATTGACAGACGGTGAAATTGACAATATCGTATCTCACTCGAAAATTGCAGCGAAATACAACCAGGTGATTGACAGCCAGAGCGCTTTCGAAATTTTAACCGCTAAGCTGGACGAGGCAGCCCGCAAGTCAGGCGAAGAGCAAACCGATAAACGGCCCGCTAAAAAAGAAGAAAGTTTTTTTGACAACCCGTTGGTGAGACAGGCCGGCCGCACAGCCGCCAGCGTTATTACCAGAAGCCTGCTGGGAGTACTCGGACTTGGTGGAAGAAGCAGCCGGAAAAGCCTTTTTTAAATACCAGATATAAGCATTTGCAGGAAACCGGTGTTGCCGGGCTGCAAGGAGATGCATAAACTGCCTGCAGGGAAAACAGCTAGATCAATGCCAGCAGGTTGTTTAAGCTGTGTATTATTTCTTCAAAAAAATGTTGCCCGAACCGGAACAGTATGAAAAAAAATAAATAAGTTCATTATCTATTACTGACACCCCAAACGAGACGAAACGAGTGTTTAAGAGAAAAACAATTAAAATATTTCTTGCCGACAGACATCCGCAATTCCTGGAAGGATTCACAAAAATATTCCGGTACAAACCCATAGAAATTTTAGGACAGGCAAAAACAAGGGAAGATCTTTTTGACGGGTTGCAATCCCTACGGCCGGATTTATTGATCACGGCCCACCGGCTGCTTGATGAAGAAGCCGACAATTTTTTACCGGCCATTAAAGAAAAATTTCCCGGAGTGAAGATCCTACTGTTTACTATGAATTGTCATAAGGAAGTGCTGCTGCATCATATTCAGCATCTGGATGGGATGATTTGCAAGTCGGCCCACCGAAAGGATGTGTGGAAGGCCATTTCAGAAATTACCCGTAACAATGCGCAGTTTTTTCATATCGACGGTCATAGGTACCACAAAAAAAAATCTTAACTACCCGGTTTATACCTTAAACAAGCCTGGGTCGTTAAGAATTACAAGATCGTTCTGTTATCCTGTTAAATAGGTTTGAAGCTTTTTAAAATAGCTACTGCGTCATCAGCATATTGCTTGGCGTAGGAAATCCAGATGTAGAAAACGATGTCCGGGTAGTCAGGATCCTGTATCAATAACATGGAAGCCGGGAACCCGCGTTTGCTCCCGTCAATGGCACAACCGGAATACCTGTTAAGGTTACTGAGATAAAAAGGTTGTTTTTCCCCGTTGTAACTGTTGTAGGTTTCGTATTGCAGGCCTGAATCATCAGCCCATTTGATGATGGCGCTTTTCATGCCATCATAAGACATGTTTTGCCCTTTACGGGGATAAATATCCAATGTAATAGAACCATTTGAAGCTTTAAACGCATCAGCATTGTTCTCCGTTACATCCATATTGTCTGGAGCCTTGAACTCCATTTTATATGTATCCCAGGTCCATTTTTTTAATGTAAACGTTTGGGCATTGGCGGTAGTGATCATTGCCAGCATTAGCAGGCAATAAAAAATAGTACGTTTCATATCAGTTATTTTAATGTGGTGTGATATATGAAAAATACTAAATGCCTTTTGTTTTTAATAGCAGGGAGTTAAATATTTTTTTAAACTTTATATGTTTTGATAAGGCTGTTGTCATTTGCTTTGTGCTAATTTTATCACTGTTGCAAAACGAAAGAAAGACGGCGAGTTAATGGCGGCTGATCTGCCCTTTTCTGTTTATAACCAGCATGTTTTCTGCCTGCAAATGGTCAAGTACTTTCCAGGCCTTATCTTTTCCAACCGTTTTCAATTTTGCTAGCAGGTCTTTTGCAGTACTGGGCGTGGTTTCAAGTGCCTGTAATATTAACTGCCGGATTTGTTCAAACTCTTCTTTTGAGAGCGTCACATTTTTTTTGCGGAGGCAATTGTCGCAAATGCCGCAATCGGCTAATTTGTTATCGCCAAAATAGCGGGCAATAAGGCGGCTGCGGCATTGATGTTCTTCGTGGATGTAGGCAATCATCTGCGCCACCCTCTGACGGAATTTGTCTTTTCGCAGCCGGTAGGCTTGTATATTAATTGTAAGGTCGTTGATGGTCGCCCGGTTTCTGAGAAAGAATAATTGCGGTGAATCTTTTTGTTGTTCATAGTCAATAATTCCGAAGTGTTGCAGTTGCTGAAGTTGCCGGCTGGTATCCTCCATGGTTTTACCAATCAGTTTTGCAATGGTACGTTCTGAGATAATAGCCGGGAAATCAAAAATGCCTTCATAAGCCCTGAGCAGTGTTTTGATGACCGGTTCCAGGTCGGGGTGGGTTTTTTCAAACTCATGCAGGTAGCTTTTGCTGCAGGTAAAGTGAATAACCGCCGGCAGAAATACCTGTTCGTTAAAGGCCAGCCAGCCTTCCTGTTCAAGTGCTTTTAATGCGTATATAACTGTATAGCTGTTCAGCCTGAAGGTTTTGATAAAGTCATTCAGGTCAAAATCGAAATAGTTGCCTTCCCCCGCCCCGGCAGGTATTTGCAAGTAATTGGCAATTGCCTGGTACACCAGTTTAATATCTTCTTTAGCAGGATAACGAATGTCAGCCAAACTGTCCAGTTCAGTAAGATCATGCCGGTCATACAACAGCACGGCATAAGATTTTTTTCCATCACGCCCGGCCCGGCCCGCCTCCTGGTAATAACTTTCCAGGCAATCGGGCACATCTGCATGGACGACTGTCCTGACATCCGGTTTGTCGATCCCCATACCAAATGCATTGGTGCAAACAATCACCCTTATGCGATTTTCAATCCAGTCTTCCTGCTTTTTATTTCGCTCTTCCTGCGTTAGCCCAGCATGGTAATATTCCGCGGAAATATTTTGTAACTGTAACAGCTCACAGATTTCGCGGGTTCGTTTCCGGCTTTTGCAATACACAATGCTGCTGCCGGGAACATTGTTGAGGATGTCCAGTAGTTTATTAATTTTTGTATCAACCTGAAAAACGCTGTACGAAAGATTCGGACGTTCAAATGACTGCCGGAAAATAACCGTATGCCTGAATATTAATTTTTCACAAATATCAGCCTGCACTTCTTCTGTGGCGGAGGCGGTCAGTGCCAGCACCGGCGTGTTTGGCAATTCCTCCCGTAAGGCGGCAATACGTAAGTAAGCCGGGCGAAAATCGTACCCCCACTGGGAAATACAATGCGCTTCATCCACAGCTACAAGGTTGATGCGCAGTGCTGGTAAATACTCTTTGAATAAGGCAGTTTCCAGCCGTTCGGGAGAAACATAGAGGAATTTGCAATTGCTGCCTGCAGCTACCCGGAGGCTGTTTATTACCTCTTTTCTCGTCATTCCTGAATGGATGGCAAATGCAGTAATGTTTTTTTTGCGCAGTGTTTCCACCTGGTCTTTCATCAACGCAATCAGTGGCGAAATGACGAGGCATAAACCATCCATTGCCAGTGCTGGTACCTGGTAGCAAATTGATTTTCCGCCACCAGTGGGCATCAGTGCCAGGGTGTCTTTTTTTTGTAAAACGGCTTGAATTATTTCTTCCTGCAGCGGGCGAAAGCTTACATAGCCCCAAACATTTTTTAGTATTTGATGGATGTCGGCCAAAACGTATTCAGCGGTTAATAATGAAGATAACGAATCAATGGAGAAATGCCTGTGCGTTGCCGCAAGATCAGCTGACTTTCTTCACAAAGAGTCTGACAGAATTTACAGCCAACACTACATCACTAAAGCCCATAACAAGTGCTCCAAAAGCCGGGCTTAGCAGACCTGTTGCCGCGACAGGTATAGCGATAATATTGTAGGCAAATGCCCAAAAAAGATTTTGACGAATGGTGATGTAAGTGTGCTTGCCAAGCCCAAGTGCCATTGGCAGTTTTTTTAAGCCATGATTCATCAATACCACCTGTGCAGTTTGCATGGCCATTTGTGATGCATCGCTCATGGAGATACCAATGGTGGCTTTGGCCAGTGCCGGGGCGTCATTAATGCCATCACCTACCATAATGGTAGGAGTAGTGGCATTTAGCGAGGCTACTTTTTCCATTTTTTGATGCGGGGTCTGTTCCGCATACACCTGCCCGATACCCAGGTCTGCGGCCAATTGTTCGGTCTTTTCTTTCCGGTCGCCACTCAGCAGGATCGTATTAATACCGTTAGCGTGAAGGTATTGTATGATGGCTTTCGATTCGGGACGTATTTCATCTTTTACATCAATCCATCCAAGTAATTTATTATTGCATACGATATACACGTTGTGCGATGCGTCCGGTGTAAGGTTTTTTGCAAATGCATATGAGCCTGCGAGGTATACATTTCCTTCTTTATCTGTTGCTTTCATCCCAGCACCTTTTATCTCTTCAATGGTTCTCCAGCGTATTTCGTTTTTTGTTTTCCACTCTTTTGTTATGCAAACAGCAATCGGGTGATTGGAATATTTTTCCAGTGAATAAGCTACCCGTTTGAATTGTTCAATGCCTGGATTCGTTTCTGCATCATCTGAAACATCACTTTGCATTGAAGAGAGTATCTGGAAATTTGAAAGCTGAAATTTACCGGTTGTCAGCGTACCGGTTTTGTCAAATACCACTTGTTTGATGTTCTTGAATAGTTCCAGGCTTGTCGCGTTGCGAAACAGGATGCCATTCCGAGCGCCGCGGCCAAGACCTACAGCAATGGCGGCAGGTGTTGCCAGGCCCATCGCGCAGGGGCAGGCAATCACTAATACAGCGATACCTCTCATTAAAGCCGGCGTAAATTCCTGTAAAATGATCCAGTTTAGGGCCAGGGTCACCAGCGAAATACCCAGGACCACCGGTACAAATACTGCGCTGATTTTATCGGCTAAAAGCTGCACGGGTGGTTTTTCGCCCTGCGCTTTTTTTACCAGTCGAATAATGCCTGCCAGCACGGTATCATCACCGGCCGCAGTCACCTGTGCTTTGGCCGTTCCCTCTGCCAGCAGGCTGCCGCCGATAAGATGATCTTTTGCTTTTTTATGTACAGGATTGCTTTCGCCTGTAATGATGGCTTCGCTGACATGCACGTCGCCCCATAAAATTTTGCAATCAGCGGGAACCTGTTCGCCGCTTTTAATCAGGATCAGGTCACCGGTTTTCAGGTGCGTATTTTCGATTGGAAAAATATGTTCCTGGAACTCGTTATCATAGGCAATCATATTGGCCATTACTTTTTGCGAAGCAGCCAGTTTGTTTAACGCTTTTTGTGTGGACATAACCGACGCATCTTCCAGGTAGTTGCCAAAGAAAACGAGTGTGAGAATGGTTGCTGCAGTTTCATAAAACAAATAGTCATCCTGCCCGGAAAATGAACCGTAAAGACTGTAAATAAATGCAGCGGTTGCTCCCACTGCAATCAGTACATTCATATTGGGTATACCGTTGCGAAGGCTTTTTACGGCACTCTTGCCAAAGAACTCCATCCCGACTATATAAACCGGCAGGCACAACGCCAGTTGCACCCAGCCATTCATCAGCCAGTGAATAGATAAGCCCGGAATCATGGGTAGCACCAATACCAGTGTAAAGGGCAGGCAGAAAAGGAACCGCTGCAGGTGGGTTTTAAAAAATTTCTGTTTTGAATTGGTAGGGGCAGTCATCTCGGAGCTGACTGTATAGCCCAGTGCGTGAATACCTTTTGCCAGCGAATCCTTAGTAGAAGTTCCGTTCATGTCAAACAGAACCTCGCCTGTTGCATAATTCACTTTCACATTGTGCAATCCCTGTTTTTCCAGATATTTATGAATGGTTAATGCGCAGTTGGCGCAATCCATGCCGTCTACTTTCCATTGAACTGTTTCCATAACACGTCTTTTCTTATTCCGCTTACTTGCAGCCTCATCTTTCTGCCGGCCGTTGCAAAATTTGTTGCAAATTTACCAAACAAACAGCAAGCTTCATTTTACGGAAACGGGAATATCTTGACAACCTGGTTGCTGACTGGATTAAATTTGCGTATGAAATGGATGTATAAGCAGGAAGAATTACCGGCCATAGCAAAAGCGCTGTGGGATACGCTTGGCCAAAAAAAAGTAATTGCTTTTCATGGACAAATGGGTGCTGGTAAAACCACATTGATCCATGCAATGTGCGAAGCAAAGCAGGTGAAGGACATTGTGGGGAGCCCTACATTTTCGATTATAAATGAATACCAGTTTGAAGAAAATGACCAACTCGAAAAAATATATCATATAGACTTGTACAGGCTAAAAGATGAGGAAGAAGCCAGGCTGGCCGGCGTGGAAGATTGCCTGTACAGCGGCAACATCTGCCTGGTGGAATGGCCGGAGAAGGCCGAAACTCTTTTTCCTTCCGGCACCCTGCATGTTTTTATAACCCTTGTTGATACAGAAACCCGAAAGCTGCATATAGCCGATAAATAGTTATTTTTGATAATAATCAATTTCTACATTAGTTGTGATGCCGACTTCCCATAATACAATGCGCATGACCAGCTTTGCCCAATGCCTGCCGGGGGGCGGTTTTGTGGCGGGAGAAATTCAGCACCTTTCTCTTTCGCACACAACCCCTATCCAACAACAGTAAACGCTTATTCAACAAATGAATTCATGAGCCAGCAAAAACCTGTTATCAGTACTTCATTTAGTTATGAAACCTTAGAAGAAACTCTGGATATCAAGCCCAAGGGCGCCCAGATGCATATCGGTATTCCGCGGGAAATTGCTTTCCAGGAAAACCGGATAGCGCTGACGCCGGATGCAGTCAGCGTGTTGACCAGCAATGGACATCACGTGAGCATAGAACATAACGCCGGTGAGGCAGCGCATTTCCGGGATAAAGATTACAGTGATGCCGGTGCCAAGATTGTTTATGACAGGGCAGAGGTGTTCAAAGCCCCCATCCTGGTAAAAAGTGCTCCCGTTATAGAGGAAGATATTCCATTGCTGCAGCTCAACCAGATTGTGATATCGCCAATCCATCTTTCTGTATTGAAAGCTGAGCTTTTGCAAAAAATGATGGATAAACGCATCACGGCCATTTCTTTTGAAAATCTGAAAGACGATAGCGGCAGCTACCCGATTGTCAGGAGTATGAGTGAAATTGCCGGCAGTGCAGTAATGCTGATTGCAGCGCAATATTTAAGCTCTGCTAACCATGGAAAAGGTGTATTGCTGGGCGGTATATCAGGGATTGCCCCAACAAAAGTCATTATCATTGGTGCAGGTATTGTGGGTGAATATGCTGCAAGGGCTGCTCTTGCACTTGGTGCTTCTGTAAAGGTTTTTGATAACAGTGTGTACCGGTTAAAACGGTTGCAAAATAATATCGGACATCGTTTATGGACTTCCGTTATTGAACCCCGCATGTTATCCAAGCAGCTTAAAACCTGCGAGGTGGCAGTAGGAGCCCTGGGTTCAGAAACCGGCCGCACACCTATGGTGGCCACCGAAGAGATGGTGAGCAATATGCGGCCTGGGAGTGTAATCATCGACGTGAGTATCGACCGCGGCGGTTGTTTCGAAACTTCTGAAATTACCAGTCATGAGCATCCCATCTTTTTAAAATATGGGGTTATTCATTATTGTGTGCCCAACATTCCTTCTGGTTTTGCCCGCACAGCCTCCCAGGCTATCAGCAATGTACTGATGCCCTTGCTGCTGGAGGCCGGGGAAGAAGGCGGTTTTGAAAGCCTTGTCTGGCACCGCATCCATTTGCGCAGCGGTATTTACCTTTTTAAAGGCGCCCTGACAAATTTTTATTTAAGCGAACGCTTTAACCTGAAATATACTGATCTGAACCTGCTGATTGCCAGCCAGCGATGAATCAAAAACTAAATTTCAGCTGGATGTACAGGTTTCTTCCCTGGCGTGGTATGTTTCCCCAATCCAGGTGTTCCCTGTAATTTTTATCCAGTATGTTTTCAATGCCACTTTGCAGGCTAACTTGTTTTTGCCACAACAAAAAATCGTAAGATCCCCGCAGGTGTAATAGAATATAACCGGATGTATTTCTTTCACCGGCATCTTCATTAATCCTGTTTTGCGCTGCAGCTGCTTCATATTCCAGTTGTACAGAATATCGATTGGACTGATACCGTAAGGATGTAATATTTTTCAAAGGCGCAATATAAGGTAATGGACGGCTGTTGGTTAACCGGCCGTAGGTATAACGTACCGTAGAAATGAGATCGGTTTTTGTAAAGACTTTTAGCATAGCTGTTGCCTCTGCTCCTGTAATAAATGCACGGGAAACGTTGCTAAATGATTTCACCCCGTTGGCGCCGATTGTCATGGCGCTCAGCGAATTCTCCCGGCTACCCAGTATATAATGAAAAATCTGCGAGTAAAAAGCATGAAACTGAATGGTATTTTTTATCGTTCGGAAGTTTATCGAATAATCTGCCTGCAGTGTATTTTCTTTTTTTAAAGATGGATTACCAATATAATCATATCCATCATGGCTGTTGAACAGGTAAAACCCGTACAATTCACTGGCAGTAGGTTCTCTTTCAGAAAAACCTGCAGACATAGCATGGCTTATTTTTTTGCTAATCTTTTTACTAACCTGTATTGAAATATTTTTCAGAAAATCCATCCTGCCGGAAGAATTTCCAAGAATACTTACCTGGTCCTTTGATTGTGTTGAAACAAGATGATAACTGATCACATCTGCACGGCTGTTGATTTGCATAGACAATGAACTATCAATGGGTAAATACAAAGATGCTGATATGCCATATTGATTTCTTGTATTGTCCGGCCAGGTGAGCATATACATGGGGGGTTGGTTCTGTTGGTACATGGTCATGGAGGCTTTCAGGTAAGTAGAGGATGCATCCGCTCTTAAAACAATGCTTTGTTTTTTAGGCAACTGTATGGTTCCTGATGAATAAGCGCCAATTGTGTGACTAACACCTGGCATATCCATGTGCAGGGCAACGGAAGGACGGTGCGTATCATCCATATTGTGCTGTATGTAATTTCCATAGACTTTCGTTTCCCAATTGTAAAGTTGCCAGGGCCCTCTTTTTTGATGAATGGTGACAGCCGCAATGCGTGCCTGCGCATAGCCTACATCCATTGGCAGAGCAGGATAACCAATATTCCATCCGTCATCTGCCAGCATATCAGCTTTGATATAGGTATTATCATCTGGTTGGTATTTTGCAGATAGCGAGTAGTTGGTTTTCCTGAATTGCGAAAATGAAGTAATATCACCGCCGCCAGCCCTGTAATCCTGGTTATTGCGATACGTTCCGCTTACCCTAAAGGCCCATCTGCCGGATGCATAATTTAATAAGGCGGATTCATAAATTGCCTTGGCAGCCGTCTGGTAACCGCTGTTGAAGATTCCGGAAAGTGTATTGTTTTGTGTGAATTCAGGTTCAGCCATTTTCATATTCAATGTGCCGCCGGTTGCTGAGCCGTTTACAAAACCTTTATTGCCTGTTTGTACTTGCAGACTTTGCAGGTTGATGGGTTCAATGTAAATAGTAACGGGATCCATTTTATCTGTACAAGCACCATGTATGCGCATACCATCCACCAATACATTTAGCTGACCTCCGCTAAAACTACGAATAGAGGGTTCCATGCCGTAGGGTCCCCTGCGAATAAGATTCATTTCTGGTAGACGGCTGAGAATATCTTCCAGCGTGGCGGAACTATTCGCCTTATAAAATTGTAATAAGCGATCTGTGTTTTGTTTTTGGACAGATCCAATAATCACTTCCTTTAGCTCAATAATATGTATGTCTGGAGATCTGTTTACCAGACTGTCTGTTTGTGCACAAGTAATACGATAGCTAACTGTGCACACTACCAGAAATAAAAAATAAATGTTTTTCACAATAGAAACTTTAAAGCAGGCAGGTATACCTGCCTGCTGGTTGATTAAAATTCAACATCAAAATATTGGGTAGTGTCTGCAACAGATTCTCCTGCCATAAAGCGGAGATGCAAGCGCCACAAACCCGTCATCGTGAAGTTTACGTTGCCCTTATAATGCCCCTGCGAAATATGAACAGGATCCACATTGTTGGGAGAGCTATGTCCCATCGTGGGCATTTCAGGATAAAGCGTGATTGACATACTGCTGTCTGGCGGAAAGTTCATCATCGAGATCTTTTTGTACACAACAACTTCAAAGTCGTTTATACCAACTTTAGGTTTTGCAGGCTGCACAAGTGAAATGAAGTACTTGCCTCCATTGGCAGCGGATGTAAAAGAGTTCATCGTTTTATGAGCCGGTTCAGTGACGGTGACTGGTACCGTCAAGGTTCCATTTTTATTTGTAGAAAGATTACTTACTTGAATGCTCAGCGTCCAGTTTTGGCCTGAACCGGAAGGCATAATAAAGACCACACTGCAGGCAAACAAATGGTTGCTGGCATTTTCAGATGTGGGATTCTCAAACGGTGCTGAATGCTGCATGGTGCCCATATCCATCATTGGTGTAAGTTGCAACGCTGCCCGATCGATACGGATTCCTGAAACAGAATCATACAATGCTATGTAAAATTTGTTATAACCAGTCGTAATGGATCCTGATTCAGTATAAATTTCAACTTTGGTGGCTGCACCAATTGCATAGCCTTCACTTTGTTTAATGAGCCCTGCCGCCGGGTCGGGTTCTGCGACAGCATCTTTTTTACAGGACATATAGGTAATGGATACCAATAATAAACAGCATAATATTTGTAAGGGAGAATGTTTTTTCATGATGTAAAAATTTATTTGCCGGAACAATTTGTATTTCCGGATGCGATGATCCAGTTTATAGAATTACGCATTCCCACGCCAGTTATTTTTGAATTGCCGGCAGCAGTTCAATTCTGATTAGGCGGATACTTCCTTAAACAGGTTGTGTCTAAGCAAGAATGATAAATAATAAAATATAAGAGGTGTAAAAAAGAGAACTAAATACCGGCTGTTGCAGGAGGATGAAATACCGTATCTGTGGCTAAATAATGATAGTGCGGTTTGTTATACTCTGCGTATTGCCTGCTGAGGTTAGGTGTATAGATAGAGAAATAAAAAGAAACAATCGTGCAGGGCGAACTTTCCACCCATTGTTTCAGTAATTGCGGGCTTTCCTGGTCCTGCGATTTTTCAGCTTCATTCAGCTTTTTGCACAGGTAGCATTTCCCAAAACATTTTAACTCAGGACGAGATTTATTTACACATAGGTTTTGTGCGATATAAGATCGGTTAAGGTAAAACCAGGCTGTAATAAAGGCAGGGTAGAATGTCTGCAGGGTGATAAATGATAAAAGTATTGCAGCTGAAATTCGTTTCACATCGCAAAAGTATACATCATACACTATCCGCAACATGATTTTTATCATTTTTTGATATGATCTAATCTGTTGATTGTCTTTATATAAAGTCGAAGAACAGAAAAGGAAAAATAAATTAATTAATTAAACATTTGTTTAAATCAAACATTTGTTTAGTTTTGCGCCTCGTTTTAAAAACAAGGTATGCAATACAGTGAAAAGCAGGTTCAGATAATGGAGGCGGCCGAAAGCCTGTTTGCAGAAAAAGGCTTTAATGGCACTTCGGTCAGGGATATTGCAGAAAAGGCCAATGTAAACCTGGCCATGATCTCCTATTATTTTGGATCGAAAGAAAAATTACTGGAGGCGCTTTTTAACTACCGTGGGGAGATGACCAAATTAAAACTGGAAAGTATCGTACAATCACCGGGGCGAACAGCTTTGGAAAAAGTATACCTGCTGGTCGATAACTATATCAATAAAATCATCAGCCAGCAGTGCTTTCATCGCATTCTTACCCGCGAACAGGTGTTGAATAATACCGGCCCCATTTCAGGCCTGATCCTGGAAATGAAAAAGACAAATCTTGAAATCATCAGCCGGCTGATCGAAGAAGGACAAAAAAACGGAGAATTCCGGTCTGGTATTGATATACCCATGATGACGACTACCATGGTCGGTACGGCGAGCAACCTGGTAACCTCCAAGCAGTATTACAAAGAATTAAGCAACCTCCAGGCCTTATCGGAGGATGAATTTCAGCAATACATTCAAGAAGCATTGAGTAAACATTTAAAACTATTATTTAAAATTTTATTGACACATGAAGCTTAAACTGACGGGATTTGTGCTATTGTTATCATTTATCAGTTTGCGGTCTGCAGCTCAGGCGCAACGAATACTGACGTTGAATGAAGCTATACAATTGAGCCTGCAAAACAGTAAGCTTTTAAAAAACAGCCAGGCTAAAATTGAGGAAGCCACTGCAGCCCTCAAAGAGGCTGTGCAAAAGAAATTGCCGGATGCAGGTATTTCCGGTTCCTATCTGCGGTTCAATAGCCCCAATATCGATCTCAAGACCAGTAATAATAACGGTGGAGGCAGTGGCAACCAGGGAGGTACGCCCAATATTAACCAGGCTGTTTACGGCTTGTTAAATCTGGGCTTACCCATTTACCAGGGTGGCCGTATTCGCTATGGTATTGAATCGGCGAAATACCTGGAACAAGCTGCAAAACTCGATGCAGACAAAGACAAAGAAGAGGTGATCCAAAATACTATTGAGGCGTATGTTAATTTATATAAAGCAAAATCCGCTGTAGACCTGGTAAAGGAAAGCCTGTTACAGGCACAGCAACGTGTAAGAGTTTTCACCAATTTGGAACAAAACGGATTGCTGGCACGCAATGACTTATTGAAAGCTGAATTGCAGGCTTCCAACACAGAACTTTCATTACTGGATGCTGATAATAACTGGCAACTGGCAAATGTGAATATGAACCTGATGCTCGGCCTGCCGGCAGAAACCATGCTGGTAGCAGATTCAGCAAGTCTTGAAACCAGTGACGAAAAGAAAACACTGGATGAATTTGTGCAGGCAGCCAAAACAAATCGCAAGGATATGGCATCGCTTGAATTACGAAAAAAAGCAGCAGAAACAGGTGTGAAATCGACAAAAGGGGAATATTATCCTGGCATTAAACTGACCGGCGGTTATGTAGCGGCCAATATTCCCAATTTCCTGACGATTACCAACGCAGTTAACATTGGTGTGGGGGTTTCTTACAACCTCGGTTCGATTTGGAAAACAAAAGCAAAAGTAGAGCAGGCTGAGGCCCGAGCAAAGCAGCTGACCATTTCGCAATCCATCCTGGATGATAAAATACAACTGCAGGTTAGCCAGGCTTATCTCAACTGGCTAAGTACCCGTAAAAAAATCGACGTGTACAAAACAGCTGTAGATCAGGCGACAGAAAATTATCGGATCACAAAGAATAAGTATGACAATAACCTAGTAACCACCACTGACTTGCTGGATGCCGATGTAGCGCAACTGCAGGCGAAACTGAATTTTGCCTTTGCCAAAGCTGATGCGGTGGTTGCTTATAATAAGTTGCTGGAAACAGCAGGCCTCATTGATCAAAACTCTTCAAAAAAATAAAAACCACGGTAAGAATCAATAATTGAATTTTATGGAAACAAAAACAACTTCTAAAAAAAGAAATCCTGTTTTTTTAATCATACTTGGCGTGCTGGTTATCGGGGGCGGATGGTTTGGTATAGCAAAGTATACCTACAGCCTGCATCACGAGGAAACAGATGATGCGCAAATCAGCGCTGATATAAGTCCGGTTATTCCAAGAGTAGCCGGCTATGTAAAAGCTGTTTATGTAAAGGATAATCAGCATGTAAAAAAAGGTGACACGCTGCTGGTGCTGGATGACAGGGATTTTAAATTAAAAGTGGAGGAAGCAGAGGCGGCGCTGCTCACCGCGCAAAGTAATCTTGGTGCAGCCAAAGCGTCAACTGACGCAGCAAAAGCAAATATTCCCACTTACCAGGCTTCCGTCAGTACCGTGGATGCACAAATTGAAGCGGCGAAAGTAAATGTGTGGAGAGCCACACAGGATTATGAGCGTTATGCCAACCTGATCAAGGACCACTCAATTACCCAGCAGCAATACGAGCAGGCGCTGGCTGCGAAGCAAACTGCAGAAAGACAATTAGATGTTTTGGAGGAACAAAAAAAGCAGGCTGCCCGCCAGGCAAACGCAGTAGCTGTGCAAAGTAGTGCGACCTCCCAGCAGATAGCCCTGGCAAATGCAGCGATCCGGCAACGCCAGGTAGACCTGGATGCAGCCAAACTGAATTTGTCCTATACTGTTATAACAGCACCGGAGGATGGCATCGTGTCAAAAATCAATATACAGCCTGGTCAGTTTCTGCAGGCAGGGCAAGCATTGTTCAGCGTAGTACACAGTAACCAGGTTTGGGTGATTGCGAATTTCAAAGAAACACAGCTGACCAAAATGAAAGTGGGTCAGTTTACTGAAATTGAGGCAGACGCTTTTCCCAAACATACATTTAAAGCGCAGGTCGCTTCATTTTCACCCGCAACGGGTGCAACCTTTGCCTTGCTGCCACCTGATAATGCCAGTGGCAATTTTGTAAAAGTTGTGCAGCGCCTGCCGGTTCGGATTGAGTTTTCGGATCCCGCTGACACGCTCATTAGTAAATTACGTCCCGGTATGAATGTATTAGTGAATGTGCATTTGGACTGACCAACCCGTCTATAAGCTGATCATGAATACCGATTAAGAATTAATTAAAAAATTACAGTTGCGGAAATTATCCCCATCTGTCTAAAACCCGTAGGGCTGAAGATAATATATGGTACAAGCGGCTTCACTCGTAGAATATGGTTCAAGAAGAGTCATTATCACCATTACCGCCATTATTTGTGCGTTGCTGGAGATTGTGGATACAACTATTGTCAACGTGGCGCTTAATGATATGCGTGGTAACCTTGGTGCTACTACAACGGAGGTTGGGTGGGTTGTAACTGCGTATGCAATTGGTAATGTGATTATTGTTCCCATGACCAGTTGGTTGTCGCAACAGTTCGGACGGCGCAACTATTTCGCTGCCTCTATTATGCTTTTTACCTTTTGTTCGTTTTTGTGTGGAAATGCCTCCGGCATATGGGAGTTGGTGGCTTTCCGTTTTTTACAGGGTGTTGGTGGCGGTGCTTTACTGGTTACCTCTCAAACAATCATTACGGAAAGTTATCCGCCTGAAAAAAGAGGTATGGCGCAGGCGATTTATGGTTTAGGGGTTATTGTAGGACCAACGCTGGGTCCGCCGCTTGGGGGCTATATCGTTGACACCTTTTCGTGGCCTTATATTTTCTATATTAATATTCCCCTGGGTATTATAGCCACCCTGCTCACACTTCAGTTTGTAAGAAGCCCGAAGTATGCAGAAAAAAGTGCTATCGGTGATATTGACTGGGCCGGTATCGGCTTACTCGCTGTGTTTGTCGGCTCTCTTCAATATATCCTGGAAAAAGGGCAGGATGATGACTGGTTTAACAGTTCTACCATTATCCTGTTTACCGTTACAGCTATACTTGGAGCGTTTTTCTTTATGTGGCGGGAAATTACGTTTCGAAATCCTGTGGTGAACCTAAGAGTATTAAAAAACGGAAACCTGCGGGTGGGAACCGTATTATCATTTATCCTGGGTTTTGGATTATACGGGTCTACATTTATCATTCCTTTGTATACACAGGCTACCCTTGGGTGGACGGCTACACAAGCCGGTGTGCTGATGATCCCTTCCTCGCTAATGACGGCGTTTATGATGCCGATTATCGGTCAATTATTACAAAAAGGGGTTAAGCAACAATACCTTGTTGCCCTGGGTATGACAGTTTTTTTCATCTTCTGTATGTGGGGATATAAAATACTGACACCCGACACACCTGAACATGCATTCTTCTGGATGCTGGTACTGCGAGGCCTTGGTATGGGATTATTGTTTATACCCATAACCACCCTGGCATTAAGCACACTAAAAGGCCGGGAAATTGGCGAGGGAGCAGCATTTACAGGCATGATGCGGCAGCTGGGAGGATCTTTTGGTGTGGCCGCGATCACTACATTTATGTCGAGGCGAAATATGCTTCACCGCAGCGACATCGTTTCTAAACTGAATTTTAACGATCCGGATGTACAAAACAGGGTGACTGCTTTGCAACATGGGTTTATGGCAAAAGGCATGTCTTCCAACACGGCCCTACACAGCGCTTATAAAGCGCTGGATTATTCCGTTACCAAACAAGCAGCGGTTTTGTCGTATATGGACGTGTTTTTATACATCGGGATGATGTTTTTGATTTGTATTCCTTTTGTGCTGATGGTAAAGGGAAACCGGGGCAAAAAAATGGATATGGGCGAAGCCATGCATTAATATCCCAGCATGATCACTTATAGTCGGTGATATTGATTTTTTCCTGGCAAAAACTGTATTCAACCTCATCATTACTGCTCACAATAACAAGCCGTTCTTGGCAATATGTTTTTATCAGGTCATTGTAAAGTTGAATGCCTTTTGCATCCAGGTTGGTGCAGGGTTCATCCAGCAGCAGGATAGACGTATTGGAGAAGATGGCTTGTGCCAGCTTCACCCGTTGCTTCATGCCCGAAGAATAATAACGGATTTGCTTGTTGGCGGCTTTTACTAAATCCAGCAGATTAATAATAAGTTCTGTACTGAGTGATGGCAGCAGCGGTTTGAACCTGCTGTGAAACGAAAGAAATTCAGCTAAGGTCATTTCTTCAATAACGTCCAGGTAAGGTGCGCAAATAGCAACCTGTGTATAAATGTTTTCTACCGGAATGCCGGTACCGTTATTTTCATAACCAAGCGAGCCTTCGTTGAGCAGCATACCACCACTAATTATCTGCAGCAGCGTGCTTTTTCCGGAACCATTTGGTCCGGTAATCGCATATTGTTTACCAGCTTCAAAACTGTAGGTAAAATGACGGAAAATCCAGTCGCGGTTAAAACGTTTGCCGGCATCAGTCAATGATACCTTCATCACCGTTAGAGTTTTTGGTAAAGCGTTTAATGATGCCGCGCTGGGAGTTTTGGACGAACAGAACAATTTCATCACGTTCGTCCGAAGCGGGAAAATCTTCCTCCAGGTAAGCCACAGCCTGTGCAACATTCAATCCTTTATTATAAATAACCCGGTAGATATCCAGGATGTGATTGATCTTTTCCAGGCTAAATCCTCTTCTTTTTAACCCGACAGAATTGATGCCGGCATAAGAGAGCGGGTTGCGGGCGGCTTTGATATAGGGTGGTACATCTTTCCCCACGAGCGAGCCCCCGCTGACAAATGCATGATCGCCAATTTTTACAAACTGGTGTACGGCGCACATACCCCCAAGTATGGCCCAGTCGCCAATGGTTACATGGCCGGCCACCTGCGTGTTATTACTCATTACACAGTTACTGCCCACAATACAGTCATGTGCCAGGTGGCAATAAGCTTGTATCAGGCAGTTGGAACCAATCACCGTTTTTTCTCTTTCCACAGTTCCGCGGTTAACAGTAACGAACTCACGAATCGTGGTGTTATCGCCTATTTCAACAGTAGAATATTCTCCCCGGAATTTCAGGTCCTGGGGAATGGCAGCAATAACAGCACCGGGGAAAATACGGCAGTTTTTTCCAATGCGGGCCCCTTCCATAATAGTAACATTGGAACCAATCCAGGTGCCTTCACCGATCTCTACATCCTGGTGTATAACAGTGAAAGGATCAACCTTTACATTCGTAGCCAGGCGAGCATTCGGGTGAATATAGGTATGAGGATGAATCATGCAGATGTATTAAAAAAAAGCCACGTATATTAAACGTGACGTGCAAAGTTAACTGATAACACAAATAACGAAAGTTTTTTTGCTTATAACCTGTTAAAGTTCAGGCAATCAGAGCATTGGAGGCTTTTGAAACATGAAAATTGCTGTTTCGTCGTACATTTGCAATACATGCATACCCCGCTCGATATATTATCGCTCGCCTGCCCGCAGGCCCCGCTGCAGGGCCAGCTAACACTGTTGCAGGAAAAGGAATGCCAGATTCCGGGGTCCGTACATTATACCATAAAACGTTATCAGCGAAACCAGCAATGGAATATTGATGATACGGGTATGCTGGTATATCATTATGACAAAAGCAGCTCCGAAGAAAGCTATCTGGAACTTCGGTTTTGTGTTTCAGGCAACATGTATTGCCAGAAAAAGAATATCGAATGTGATGCCTGTAAACTTACGGACTCGAACCGCTGCACCGACCGGATAGATAGTGTGGACCTGCTGGGCTTCCGGTTTTCACCCACCAATTTGTCGCAATTTGTAAAACCCAGAAATTCGGAAAATACATTATCCGACAATATTCTTCATTTCCGGCATCGTTCATCTTTTTCAAAAATTTTACCCTTATGCGGTAAAACCAGGCTGGTGATTGAAGGCCTCCTGAATCACCACTATTCCGACAGCCTGGAAAATATTTATATCAATGCGCAAACCCAGATGCTGTTACTCTACAGCCTGGATTGTATGCTTGGCGAAAAAGAAATTGATGTCATTAGCTGTAAATTTCTTGCCAACGAAGCCGATCGTGAAAAAGTGATCAATGCCCGGGAGATTCTCATCCAGCATATTGGTGAGCCCATTACAATCAAAGAACTGAGCCGCAAGGTGGCCATGAATGAATGTTACCTGAAGAAAGGATTTAAAGAAATGTTTGGCACCACCATTTTTGACTTTTACCAAAGCCAGCGGATGGAACACGCCAAATATCTTTTGTACGAAAAAGGCCTGAGCGTTACAGAAGTTTCCCTTTTACTGGGCTATTCGTCCATTTCTCATTTTTCTACGGCCTTTAAAAAACATACGGGTCTCAAGCCCTGCGAACTGCTGCTGCGGTAAGTCTTTTCCCGATTCTACAAATCGATTTTCTTTTTCCGTAAGTCATTTTTTCCTGCTGGAAGACATTTGCGTCGGAAAAAACGCAAATATGAACCGGACGATTTTTACTGCAATGATTATTTTACACACATTTGTATTAGCTGCGCAAAACCTGTACGAACAAAACCGGTCCGCAGGCAGCCGTCATAATCTTTCCGAATCTGCTACCGTGGTGAAGGGAATAATACGAACAAGTGACGGGAAACCAGCAGCGAATGTGAACGTGATTTTAAAAGATACCCGATTTGCCTCCGTTACCAATCAACTTGGTGAATATTATTTCTATAATGTGCCGGAAGGCGGGTATACAGTCGTTGTCTCTTTCGCCGGGTTAAAAACTGTGCAAAAGGAATTTGACCTGAAAAAAGGAGACGTCAAAGTATTTGATTTTACGTTATATGAAAACCAGTACTAGCTTGCGGAGATTATTATCAAAGCATATAACAACAACAATACAAAGGTCGCAGCGATTGGTAAAATAAATATCAGGCCCATGGATTTGCCACAGTCCATTGCCACCGTTAGCGAAACTGTAATCAGGGATCAGCAGGCGCAGCGCCTGAGTGATGTGGTTAAGAATGTAAACGGTGTTTATCTTAGTTCTGCAAGAGCAAGTACACAGGAAAGTTTTTATCCAAGGGGGTACAGCTTTTCCTCCACCAATATGTTTAAAAACGGCTCAAGGGTAAACTCGGGTGTGATGCCTGAAGTAAGTTCTCTGGAAAGTGTAGAAATACTAAAAGGCAGCGCCGCCATTCTGTATGGCAATGTATCCCCGGGTGGTATTCTGAACATGATCACCAAGAAACCAAAATTTGCCTTTGGTGGAGAAGTAAGCATGCGTGCAGGCAGTTTCAATTTGTGGAAGCCGTCAATGATTTGTATGGACCGCTTACAAAAAAGATAGCATACCGGCTTAATGCGACGTATGAATCTGCTAACATTTATCGTGACCAGGTGTCTTCCACCCGGTATTATATCAATCCATCTTTCCTTTTCAAACTTGGAAATAAGACAGAATTGATTGTGGAAGGTGATTATTTTAAACATGATTTTACACCCGATTTTGGGATTGGCTCATTGGATAATACAAATATTCCCGATGTGCCCCGCTCCAGGTTTATGGGAACATCCTGGCAATATAATATTTCACGGCAAACAACTTCATCCGCTACAATCAAGCATGTATTCAACAACAACTGGCAACTGAACAGTATTCTTTCTTACCAGGTATTTAGCCGCGATTATTACGCAGTGGAGCGTATCCAGGCAAAAGCAAATGGCGATTGGGCAAGACCCCTTGGAATAATTCATACAAAAGAAAAATACAATACCGGCCAGGTGAATGTTACGGGTAAATTCAATACCGGGAAACTGGAGCATGCAATCCTGGCGGGAATGGATGCGGATCATTACCTCACTCAGGCATACAATTACGATGTACAAGGCAAAATCTATGACAGCATTAATATTCTTGAACCTTCGAAATATGTACAAAGCATAGACATTCCCGCTGGCGGTTTTACAACAATAGATATAACGGCAGGCTATAGTCGTAAACGCTTTAGCCTGCTTGCAAAAGTGGCTAATCTTGGAAATGTGTTAAATTATTATGTGCATGAAAATTACAGCATCAACCCGATTGCCCCGCGTAGTTTTGTAACAACAGTGGCGTACGGGTTTTAAGTACCAAAAACCAAACTTTAGAAAAGGAGCACAATTGTGCTCCCTTTTTCTCATGAATATCCGGCAGCTGATCGTATACTTATGGATCCGACGAATAGGAAGGTGCTAGAAATGGATTCCTTTTAAAGATGTTTTTTAATGAACGGATAGCCGGATCTGTTAGAGCTACACATGCAGCGAATGTTTATGGCACGTTGACCGGGACTCTTTATTTTCTTGCCTGTTTTATTGCAAACAGTTTTCCCGTCACAGGTACAATGATCTGGCTACTAAGATGAAGATGTCAAAAAAAGAAAACAATGGCGGTTCCAGTTATTGCGTAAACAGCCAATGCATAAATTGTAAAGAAAAGCTAATGGGGATTATTCTTTTTTATAGCTCCTGCAAACTTTCTTTAGCTGCCTGGATCGTTTTATCGAGGTCTTCTTTGGTTAATGCATTGTTCAGAAACCAGCTTTCAAAAGCAGAAGGCGGCAAATAAATACCCCGCTTCAGCATGGCATGGAAAAACTGTTTAAATAAATCATTATTTGCTGCCGAGGCAGAAGCAAAATCAACGACCGGGTGATCGCTAAAGTGCACACTGAGCATAGAGCCGAGCTGGTTTATTACATAAGGTTTTCCCCATGATTTCAGCACTTCATTCAACCCTTCGGCCAGGTACACAGTTTTTGCTTCCAGTTCTTTATATACCGATGGATTATTTTTTAATTCGCTCAGTAAAGTATACCCGGCAATCATGGCAAGGGGATTGCCACTTAAGGTTCCTGCCTGGTACACATTTCCCAGCGGGGCAATATGCTGCATAATAGTTTTTTTTCCACCAAAGGCGCCTACCGGCATGCCGCCGCCAATGACTTTTCCATACGTAACGAGGTCGGCGTTGATGCCAAGTCTTTCCTGTGCACCACCGGGCGCCAGACGAAAACCCGTCATCACTTCATCAAAAATGAAAACAATGCCTTCTTCATCGCAGATCTTTCTTAATCCTTCATGAAAACCGGGTTTTGGTAAAATACAACCCATGTTACCGGCAACAGGCTCAACGATGATGGCAGCAATTTCCCCTTTATTTGCAGCTACTAAATGTTGCACGGCCGTCAAATCATTGTAGGCTGCCGTTAAGGTATCATTGGCTACGCCTGCTGTTACGCCGGGAACAGTTTGAATATTAAAAGTTGCGACACCGCTGCCAGCCTTTACCAGGAATGAATCAGCATGCCCGTGATAATTCCCTTCGAATTTGATGATTTTATTTCTTCCTGTATAGCCTCTTGCCAAACGAATTGCACTCATGCAGGCTTCGGTGCCGCTGCTGACCATGCGAATTAAATCAACATTAGGTGCCATGCTAATGATTAGTTCGGCCATTTCTATCTCTAATTCGGTCGGGGCGCCGAATGATGTGGAGTCTAATGCCTTTTGTTGTATGGCGTTTACCACCGGTTCGTAAGCGTGGCCAAGAATCATAGGCCCCCAGGAGGCAATATAGTCGATGTATTGATGCCCGTCTGCATCATAGAGGTAGGCACCTTGTGCTTTTTTGATAAATATCGGAGTGCCACCAACGCTTTTAAAAGCTCTTACCGGAGAATTCACGCCGCCGGGAATACTTTTCTGTGCCCGATCAAAAAGCTGTTTACTTTTTTCGTACATAGTTATTCTTGTAAAGCCGTTAAAGAATCAATTGTTTTTGATGCTATAAATTCAATGATGCGGTAATCCGCCAGGCCATGGATGTGAAAAGGATCCTCTTCAAGAATAGATTCTATTACAATTTTATCAGCTGCCCTGGCTAAAATAATTCCACCTTCTCTTGGAACTTTTCTGCCTGAGGCTAAGAAATTACCTGCTGCATAATATTTATCCAGGAAGCTTACATGTGCCGGCAGATATTCATCGATCTGTTCAAGCGGTGCTTTATAAAAAAGTTCAATAATAAACAAGGCCATTTGTTAACTGATTAAACGTACTGCGTCTTTCGCAAAATAAGTGGCAATTAAGTCAGCGCCGGCTCTTTTGATGGAGGTTAGCACTTCCAGAATGGCTTTATCTTCATTGATCCAGCCCATTTTTGCAGCAGCTTTTATCATCGCATATTCACCGCTGATATTATAAGCACTTACCGGCACGCTTACAGCATTTTTTACATCGCGGATAATATCAAGATAACTCAGGGCCGGTTTTACCATGACAATATCCGCTCCTTCTTCCACGTCCATGAGGGTTTCCTTTACAGCTTCCAGGCGATTACTGTAATCCATCTGGTAGGTTTTTTTATCTCCAAAACCAGGAGCGCTGTCCAGGGCATCCCTGAATGGTCCGTAAAAACAGGAAGCGTATTTCGCACTATAACTCATGATGCCCACATGGGTATAGTTGTTTTCTTCCAGTCCTTTCCTGATAGCGCCGATGCGTCCGTCCATCATATCGCTGGGGGCCACCATATCTGCACCGGCTTCGGCATGGCTGATGCTCATTTTCACCAGCGCCTCTACCGTTTCGTCATTTACAATTTGGCCATCTTTTACGATTCCGTCATGTCCGTAAGATGAGTAAGGATCCAGCGCCACATCTGTCATCACATATAGGTCCGGAACAGCTTCTTTAATCGCTTTAATGCTTCGCTGCATCAGGCCATTTTTATTCCACGCTTCTTTACCGGTGTTGTCTTTCAGCTCGTCCTTACACTTAATAAAAAGCAAAACACTTTTTATGCCCATATGCCAGAGCTCTTTTACTTCTTTTACCGTGATATCGAGGCTATTCCTGTAGTAGCCCGGCATAGAGACGATCTCTGTTTTTACGTTGGAGCCTTCGTCAATAAATAGCGGCACAATAAAATCATCTGGCGAAAGACGTGTTTCGGCTACCATAGAACGAATGGCGGCAGACTGCCTTGTGATCCTGTTTCTTCTTTGTAAATACATATAAACTCTCTTTGATCTTCCCCGAAGGGAAGGCATTTGTGAAATAAAATTAGTAGACCTTTTCAGGCGATTGGGGTAGCCACTCTCTCGGTTGTAAGCAAGCCTGCAATAAATTGTCTTCTTCGCTTCCGGGCTTCGGCTGATAATTATATTCAAAACGCACCGTTGGAGGCAAGCTCATTAAAATACTTTCCGTTCTGCCATTTGTTTTTAATCCAAAGATGGTTCCCCTGTCGTGAACCAGGTTAAATTCCACGTATCGTCCTCTACGTATCTCCTGCCAGTATTTGTTTTGATCAGTATATGGTGTAAACTTTCTCTTTTCCACAATGGGAATATACGCATCCATAAAAGCATAACCACAGGCTTTTCCAAAATTCATCCAGCTTTGGAGGTCGTGTTTTTCGTCTTCGCGTTTATGATCATAAAAAATACCGCCAATGCCTCTTCTTTCATTACCACGATGCGTGTTGACAAAATAGTTATCACAGGTTGCTTTCATCTCCTGGTAGAATGAGGGATCAAACTGATCACAAACAGATTTATATACCTGGTGAAAGTGGATAGCGTCTTCTTCAAATAAATAATATGGCGTAAGATCAGTGCCACCGCCAAACCAGCGGTCGGCCAGCCTGTCGTGCTCATCATACAATTCGAACATGCGGTAATTGCAATGCACCGTGGGAACAAACGGGTTTTGCGGGTGCAGGACCAGGCTCAGCCCGGCGGCAAACCATTTGGAGCTTTCTATACCCAGTACTTTCCGCATTTTGTCAGTGACATGCCCATATACAACGGAAGTGTTAACTCCACCCTTTTCAAAGACGTTTCCCTTTTGAATCACCCTTGTTAAACCGCCACCTCCTTGATCCTGACCGTCTGGCGGGCCAGCTTCTGTTCTTTGCCATTCATCTGACGTAAATGTTGCCTTCCCGTCCACCCGTTCCAATTCCCGGCAGATAGCATCCTGCAGGTTGTGAATAAAACGGATCCATTGATCCCTTGTTTCTTTCGTTGCTGTTTTATGAAGCATAGATATAACCGGGTTGATATTCTTTTACTGCTTCCACAAATGCACGGGCGTGATCCACGGGTACATTGGGTGTAATGCCATGACCAAGATTGGCAATGTATCGCTGGGAGCCAAATGCATCAATCATTTCTTTTACAGCTTTTTTGATGACCGGAATTGGTGCCAAAAGTTTTGCCGGGTCAAAATTACCTTGTATAGTGATTTTGTTTTGTGTGAGTTCCCGGGCAAACTGTGGCGTGATGCACCAGTCGATTCCCACACCCGAAGCGCAGCTTTCGCTAATATCTTTTAATGCATACCAGCTTCCTTTGGGGAATAAAATCACCGGCGCTTCCTCTTTTAGCGCTTCTGCAATTTGAAATAAATACGGTTGCGCAAATGCGCTGAAGTCGGCAGGACTCAATGAACCTGCCCAGCTGTCAAACACCTGTACAGTGTCTGCTCCGGCTTTCACCTGTGCTTTTAAATAATCAATGGTGATATCGGTAATTTTTTGCAGTAACTGGTGTGCTAATGCAGGTTGTGTATAGGCAAATTGTTTTGCTTTGTCCCATGTTTTGCTTCCCTTGCCTTCGATCATATAACACAGAATTGTCCAGGGCGCACCGGCAAAACCAATCAGCGGTACACGACCGTTCAGTTCTTTTTTAGTCAGTACTAATGCATCCATAACATACTTCAAACGCTCTTCAGCGCCACTGGTAATCAGCCCGTCAATGTCGGACTGGGTTCTGATTGTTTTTGGCAATGAAGGACCTTTTCCTTCCTCCATCAATACTTCCACACCCATCGCCTGGGGGATCACTAAAATATCGCTGAAAATGATGGCTGCATCCACGCCAACCTGGTCAACGGGTTGCAGTGTAATCTCGGTTGCCAGCTCGGGTGTTTGCACACGGGTGAAGAAATCATATTTCTCCCGCAGTTTTATATAATCAGGTAAATACCTGCCTGCCTGGCGCATCATCCAAACAGGAGGCCGTTCTACTTTTTCTCCCCGGAGTGCTTTTAATAATAAGTCGTTTTTAAGCATACATTTTTTATTGATGTATTAAATCTTAGTATCATCAATTATAGATCAGACATCGCCAAAATAATCCATCATTTTCCGGAAAAGATGTCCCTTTCCAGGTTCATTGCTGAGAATGATTTTATTATTACTGAATTTTCTTATTGCCTTTGCCGTAGTATTACCAATGGCAAATAAAATTGTTTGCTCCTTTACCTTATTGACACTAAAAAAACTTTCAACAGCGCTGGGACTGAAAAATAATATGCCGTGATAGGGTTTTTCCACTTTATGGGGTACAGCTACTGTTTCGTATACCACGATTTCATGCACGTCTATATCATTCTTTCTTAAAATATCGGGTAGCTCATCCCTGCGCTGATCACCGCAGAAAAAAATCACTTCTGTATCGCTGGTTTCCGCTGCAATTAATGTTGCCAACGCTGCGGCGGAATCAGCGGTGCCGGCGAGTGATTTTTCTCCAAAGTATTGCTTCACCAACTCACTGGTAGTGGTGCCAATGCTGTAAATGTTCCAGTTAGGCAGTTGGTCATGTAATTCATCGGCGACCGCCTCCACGGCATTCATACTGGTAAAAATAACGGTTGCCGATTGTAGCAGTGCCTGTTCGATTTCCTGCTGAACTTCTATTGATTGAATGGCCGCTGTTTCAATAAATGATAAAACATCGGTTTCAATGTTCTGCTGCAAGGCAGCTTCAATAAGTGATTCATTCACTGGCCTGGTGGACAATATGGAAATTTTACTTGGCTGCATGACGAATGTTATCCGCTACGGCTTTCCCGCCATTATTTAATAATTCTTCGGCAGCAACAATTCCCAAACCGGCTGCCTCATCGATCGTAGTTGTTTTTTCAATTTCCACTTTTTCTTTTCCATCCAGCGACAAAATATTTCCTTTAAAAACGAGTGTATTGTTTACTATTGCTGCTAAAGCGCTGATTGGTGTGGAACAACCCCCTAATAATGTTCGCAGAAAATCTCTTTCAACCTTTGTGCACAAAGCAGTGCATGCATCATTTAAAGGAGCGCAGGCTGTTAAGCAATACGCATCTGTTTCTCTGGAAACGACCATGATGGCTCCCTGTGCCGGCGCCGGCAACATCCAGTCCAGCTCAATGCTGTTTTCGGGACGAAGATTAATTCTTTCCAGTCCGGCAGCAGCAAATATTGCTCCATGCCAGGTACTCTCCTCCACTTTTCGCAGCCTCGTATTTACATTACCGCGTAAGTTTTCAATGGTATGATCAGGATAACGGTTTAACCATTGTGCCTTTCGGCGGATGCTGCTTGTTGCAATCGTAGCTGGCAAATGATGTGTCTTGAATAAGTCATCCGTGGATTTGATGTCCACCATAGCGTATGGCCGGTTCACTACAAATAAATCTTTAAACGAAGCTCTTTTCAAAATGGCAGCCTGCACAATACCCTCCGGCAGTTGTGTGGGCACATCTTTCATGGAGTGTACGGCAATATCAATTTTGTTGTTTAGCAAAGCAATATCCAGGCTTCGGGTGAAAACGCCCTGCACACCCATTTCGTACAAGGGAGTTTTCAGGTCAATATCACCTTCGCTTTTCACATACACCAGATCTGCAGCAAAGCCGTTTTCCGACAGCAATGCTTTTACCCGCTCAGCTTGCCATACGGCCAGTTGGCTCTCCCTTGTTCCGATCCTGATTTTGTTCATTCGGCAAAATTAATCCGTACCAGTGGCAATAAATTCATTAATTGCCTGTATGTAATGGCAGCCGGCCTGGTTTTTTTCCCGCATCTTGGGGGCAAGTCCGTTAATTACCTTTTGAATCCGCTGGTCAGCATTATTGGCATACATAGCCTGGCTGCCTGGATATAACTGGGCATATAAGGAGCGGGAGTGAATTTCTTCGAGCTTGGTTTTGATGGCTTTTAGTACTGGTACGTTTTTGCGCATCTCGTACCAGTCCTGGAATTCTTCAATATGTGCTGCGATGATTTTTTGTGCTTTGGGAACTTCTGCTTTTCGTTTAGCCAGTGTTTCATCTTTCAACTTTGAGAGCTGGTCTACATTCACCAGTGTAATTTCCGGAAGTTGTTGTGCCTGCTCTTCCACGTTGCAGGGAATAGATAAATCGATGATGAGTTTAGGGCCATTATCTGCCAGGTGTGCCTGCAATATGATCGGCTCGTTAGCGTTCGTAGCCACCAGTATGATGTCGGCATCCGCGATGTGCCGGGTCATTTCCTCGAGAGGGGCATATTGGAGGCCCAGTTCGCAGGCAAGCTCTGCCGCCCGTTCTTCGGTGCGGTTAATGAGCGTAATATTTTTTGTAGCTAAATAGTCTACAAGATTCTTACAAGTGTTACGACCTATCTTGCCGGTGCCCAGCAGTACAATTTTTTTATCTGCAACGTTTGTTACATGCTCGCGAATATATTGTGCAGCAGCAAAGGACACGGATACCGTGCCGCCACTCAGCGCTGTTTGATTTTTGATAGCTTTGGAGCATTGGAGCGCCGCATTTACAAGCCGCTCGGTAAAGGCAGCAATAAAACCCTGCTCTTTGGCAAATTTAACAGCGGTTTTTATCTGTCCCACAATTTCATAGTCACCCAGGATTTGGGAATCGAGCCCGCAGCTTACAGAAAGTAAATGCTCAATGGCTTGCGTTCCCTTTTTAATGTAGGCTGTTTGCTGGAAAAGCTCAATGTCGCCGGACGTTTCACTACAAAGCAGGTTGATTAGCTGCCTGGCGTTTTCAGCAAATCCATAAATCTCGGTTCTGTTGCAGGTGGATATAATAAAGAGTTCGTCAATATTGCCCGAGGCGGCTTTTTGAAGAATAGCGAGATACTGATCGTTACTCACAGCAAATTTGCCCCTTGTCTCAGCATCGGTTTTGCGGTAGCTGATACCGGCTGCAAAAAAATTTGATATGTTTTTTACACTGTTCTTGTACATGTTTGATGCATCTCAAAAGCCTGCGCAAAAATAATTTACCTTCCTGCAAGCACCTAATTACTCTGTCATTTATCTGTCATTTTGCCGCCTGATCTTTGTCAAAATTTATGTTGAGGTAAATCAATGGTAATCAGTTCACGGGCCAAAAGAAGTTTTAAAAAGTATACGGAATTACTGAACAATTAGTTTTACAACTGGTTACTTTTGCAAATCTTTACAAGCCATGGCAAACACGATCAAAAAAGGAATTGTTTTAATGAACCTGGGGTCACCGGATTCCACAAGTGGCAGGGACGTACGCCGGTATTTAAATGAATTCCTGATGGATAAGCGTGTAATAGATATTCCTTCGCTGGTGCGATTTTTACTCGTCAGGGGGATCATCGTTCCTTTCCGGTCTCCCAAATCTGCCAGGGCCTATCAAAGTATCTGGTGGAAGGAAGGCTCTCCTTTAATTGTATTAACCCGGCAACTGGAGGCGGCCTTGCAGCAAAAACTGGACGAACCGGTAACCATTGCTATGCGTTACGGCAATCCTTCTCCTGCAGTTGCCTATGATGAGTTGATGAAGAAAGTTCCGGGCCTGGAAGAGGTGGTACTGGTACCCATGTATCCGCATTATGCCATGAGTAGTTATGAAACGGCAGTGGAGTACGCCAAAGAAGTGCACCAGAAAAAGCAGTACCCTTTTAAACTTACGATCATTAAACCGTATTATAACGAGCCGGCCTATATCAAAGCGCTGGCTGCCAGTATAAAACCTTTTCTGGACCAGGAGTTTGATCAAATATTGTTCAGCTATCATGGTGTGCCGGAAAGACATATTTTTAAAGGGGATATTACCGGGCATCATTGTTTGAAAATTGCCGGTTGCTGTGATGTGGATTCACCTGCTCACAGCCAGTGTTATCGCCACCAATGCCTGCGAACAATGAAACTGGTAGCGACAGAACTTTCCCTGCCACCGGAGAAATTCAGTTTTTCGTTCCAGTCGAGATTGGGCCGTGATGAATGGCTAAAACCATATACAGCAGTCCGGTTGGCAGAAATGCCAAAAGAAGGTATTAAAAAATTATTGGTTGTATGCCCGGCATTTGTAAGCGATTGCCTGGAAACCCTGGAAGAAATTGCAGAGGAGGGAAAAGAAATTTTCATGCATGCAGGCGGCGAAAGCTTTTCTATGATCCCCTGCCTGAATGTGCATCCCGAATGGGTGAAAGTGATGGCTGGATATGTGCAAAGTGTGACAAGCGGAAATAAAGAAATGGTATTAACTTAATGGCATGTCATACCTGTACGTCAAAGCCCTTCATATAATCTTTATTGTCACCTGGTTCAGTGGTATGTTTTATATCGTTCGGCTATTTATTTATAATACAGAAGCAGGCGAAAAGGATGAACCGGAAAAAAGTATTCTCCGCAAACAATTTGCAATCATGATCCGCCGCCTGTGGTTGGGTATTACCTGGCCATCAGCAGTGCTGACATTGGTTTTTGGTTTATGGATGCTGCATTTATTCGGCTCTGTTCCACCCTGGCTTTGGGTTAAGCTCTTACTGGTGCTGGGCCTTTATGTCTATCATTTTTCTATTCATCTTATTTATCAGCAACAAATGAAGGGCTCTTTTAAATATACTTCCCAGCAACTTCGGATTTGGAATGAAGTTGCTACCATATTCCTGGTGGCCATTGTAATGCTGGTGGTGGTTAAGCAAAGCCTGAGTGCCGCCTGGGGTCTTGCAGGGCTGGTGCTGTTTGTGATCCTGCTGATGAGTGCTATTAAAATTTACAAAAATATACGTCTCAAAAAAAGAGACTGATTTTTTCCGCTCACTTTCGCTATGTCTGTAAGCGGCCGTGTGCATGCTTATTATACTTATTTATTTAACGTTTCAGCGTTTCTCCCTTTCTGCCTTTTTTAAGCTTTACGGAAAAGTCGGATTTTTTTTAAATAAAAAAATCTGACCTCCTGCTGTTGTCGTATTTATTACTGATTGGATTAAATACTATGCAGCACGTCTGCACGTGGCTTGTTTGATAATGCAATCGTATAAAACATATTACATGAAAAAAAAGCGGTTAAAAAAAATCATAGCCTGGTCGTTGGGCATAACAGGGCTGCTGATACTGGTCCTTGCTGTGCATATCTATATCGTTACCCGTCCGGGCAAGCCGGATGCCACTACAATTTCTATGGCCCGAATTGATATACAGCCGGGTGGTCCGGCACCCGATTCGGTAAAAATTTTGCAATGGTTATATAGCCAGCAGGGCGTGAGCCACGTATTATATAACCCCGCTGCACGGATTGCTGTTTTTACCTATTATCCAGCACAGGTATCTGCCGATTCTATTACCAATCATTTTAAACATGAATTATCACTTAACGCCGGTCGGGTGATAGCGACTGAGAAAGATTTACAAAACGGTTGCCCCGTTGCAGCCACTTCGTTCACCTACAAAGCATATCAATTTTTCAAAAATCATTTTTAAACAAAACAAGTATGAAAACAAAAGCCATTTTATTCCTGGGCGCCTGCCTGGTTATCGGGGCATCGATTATGCAGTCCTGTAAAAAAGACAATAAGGATATGATGATGACAACACCCACCCTTTATGATTCTCTGGGTGGTACAGTCATGGTCACAGATCCTGTTAATCCTTCCATGAAAATTGAGCAGGGCCGGTTGGGTATCCGGTCTGTGGTTGACAGTACCATCTTTGAAATTGCTGCAGACACCAACATCAACAGCTATTTTAAAGTGCTGTTGACAGAGGTCACCAATGGAAATACTTCCGGCTTCCAGGCGCTGAGTAAGAACCTGACCGACTTCTTTTGCGTAGCTACCGGTGCTAAAAATTTTACGTATGCCGGTAAAGATATGCGCAATGCACATGATCCTGCCACGAACCCCAGAATGAATGGAAAGGCGGCGAATGATGATTTTGATTCATTTTTGGTGGACCTTGTGGCCGGTGCAAAAAAGAATGGCTTACCGGATAACCTGATTGCCAGGGTGGGGGCCTTAGTAGAAACCTTGAGAAGCCAGGTGGTTCAGATGTAATAAAGTGTTCTTACCGTCCAAATAAGCAAGCCACCGGGAACGGTGGCTTGTGTGTTGTATGCGACTACTCATGAAAAATCAAACAGCTTTACTGAAAACAGGGCTGTCGTCCAGCGCTTCTTTTCGCAGTAAATGCAGATCGAATGCCTTGCAAACGTTGCGCAAAAAATGCCGCCCAAGTGCGGTGACCTGAACATCCTCCTCACTCAGCATTACTAATCCGTCTTTTTCCAGGTCTTTTAATTCGGGAATTGTATGTTCTTTAAGGATAGTTAAATGGGCAGGATTAAATTTTGTATACCCGCGGCAACTGATATCAAGTATATATTGGCGGAAAGCAACGTCTTCATTATGTAAAAAATATCCCTTGGTAACGGCCAACTCATTATTGTTGATGGCTTCGTAGTAATTGTGCAGGCTTTTATGATTTTGCGCAAACGCCACCCCGGCATCACTGATGGAGGAAACACCAAGACCCAGTAAAACAGATGTGTTTTGTGTGGTGTATCCCATAAAATTTCGGTGTAAAGTACCGTCCTGCATAGCTTTGTACAACGCATCTCCGGGCAAGGCAAAATGATCCATGCCTATGTCGGTATAGCCGTTTTCCATGAAAAGTTTTTTACCCAATTGGTAAAGCTGCAGTTTTTCTGCTGCAGATGGCAGGTCATTTTCATCAAAGAGCCGCTGGCCCCTGCTGGTCCAGGGCACGTGTGCGTAGCTGTAAAAGGCGATCCTGTCAGGCCGGAGGCTGATGGATTGATTAACCGTGGTTTCCATCGTTTGCAGGGTTTGTAAAGGCAGCCCATAAATCAGATCAAAATTTACTGATTCATAGCCAACCTCCCGGGCCTGCTCCGTAACACGTTTTACATTTTCAAAAGGTTGTATGCGGTTTATGATGCGCTGCACCTCGGGGTCATGATCCTGCACGCCAAAGCTGATGCGGCGAAAGCCGAGATTATACAATGCTTCCAGGTGCTTTTTAGTTGTATTGTTCGGATGTCCTTCCACGCTGAATTCATGACGGGGATGCACAATCGATTTTTCAAAAATAGCTTCCAGCAACCGGCTAAGGTTGGTTGGCGAAAAGAATGTAGGTGTGCCGCCCCCCAGGTGAATTTCCCGGATGATTGGTGGCTCTTCCATCAGCTGCCGGTACAATTTCCATTCTTTAATAATACTGTCAAGGTATTCTTTCTCCACCCCGTGATTCGTAGTAATTTTTTTATTACAACCGCAATACGTGCAGAGTGATTCGCAAAATGGCAGGTGCAGATAAAGACTGATGCCATTTTTGTGGTTTTGTACAGCAAAACGGTCTTTGAACAACGTTTTCCACTGTTCTCTATCCAGCTGTTCATTCCAAAATGGAACAGTAGGGTAACTGGTGTACCGGGGAACAGGTACATTATATTTTTTCAACAATACGGAATCAAAACTATTCATAATGCAAATGTTGCCATTTCGCCCTGCTGTCCGTATGATATAAATAATGGGAGTCGCTGACTTTTATCAAGTTGCCCCACTTTTAACATTTATAATCATCGCCAAATTTTCGATCTAAAGCAATAAACCGGCTACCGATGTTTCCCCGCCTGATTTCCTTAATTTTGCAGACTTTTTTTCAAGGCATTATGGCTAAATACAAGGAATTTTCAGGGTTGAATTTGCCTGCCATTGAGCAGGAGATTTTGTCTCAATGGACTGAACAACAGGCATTTGAAAAGAGTATGTCCCTGCGGGAAGGGGCAACTCCTTTTGTTTTTTATGAGGGTCCGCCCAGTGCCAACGGCATGCCTGGTATTCACCATGTTATTTCCAGGACCCTGAAAGACCTGGTTTGCCGCTATAAAACCATGAAAGGTTTTCAGGTGAAACGGAAAGGAGGCTGGGACACGCATGGCCTGCCTGTAGAGCTGGGGGTAGAAAAAGAATTGGGCATTACAAAAGAAGATATTGGCAAAAAAATATCTGTAGAAGACTACAACCAAAAATGCCGCGAAGCAGTGCTGCGCTTTAAAGACAAATGGGACGACCTGACACGGAAAATGGGATATTGGGTGGATTTGAAAGACCCTTATATTACGTTCACTAACGAGTATGTCGAAACGCTCTGGTTCCTGCTGAAACAACTCTATAACCAGGGATTGCTTTACAAAAGTGTTAGCATACAACCCTATTCACCCGCTGCCGGTACAGGCTTAAGTTCCCACGAGCTAAACCAGCCAGGTACGTACAAAGATGTAAAAGATACCAGTGTAGTGGCAATGTTCAAAGCGATAAAAAATGAGAAGTCATCTTTTTTATTTGATATAGCGAAAAATGATGAATTGTATTTTTTGGCATGGACCACAACACCATGGACTCTTCCTTCCAACCTTGGTCTGACAGTTGGCGGAAATATTGATTATGTATTGGTTAAAACAATAAACCCGTACACGCATATACCTGCGAACGTTGTTTTGGCGGAGGCGTTGCTGGATAAGTACTTTAAGCAGGAGGGAAAAGATGCTGATTTCGACTCGTATACTTCGGATTCAAAACTCATTCCCTGGAAAATCCTTTCTGCTTTCAAAGGCAGCCAATTGGAAGGAATCGGGTATGAACAACTTCTTCCTTACGAAGCCAACAAAATTGACAACCCTAATTCCTTTAAGATTCTAATAGGCGATTTTGTTACAACGGAAGATGGTACCGGTATCGTTCATACTGCGCCTGCTTTTGGTGCAGATGACTACCGGGTTGGGAAAAAATATGACATCGGTATTCTTACGATGGTGGACCGCGAAGGGAAATTCGTAGACGGCCTGGGTGAATTCAGTAATCGCTATGTCAAAAATTATAAAGACGACCCCAACTATGTAGATGTAAACGTTGACATTAGCGTAAAGCTGAAAAAAGAAAACAGGGCGTTTAAAGTTGAGAAATATGAGCACAGCTACCCGCATTGCTGGCGCACCGATAAGCCGGTTCTGTATTATCCGCTTGACGCCTGGTTTATCAAAACCACGGCGCTGAAAGAAAAAATGGTTGCCCTGAACAAAACCATCAACTGGAAACCGAAGGCAACCGGTGAAGGCCGCTTTGGTAACTGGTTGGAAAATATGGTGGATTGGAACCTGAGCCGCAGCCGTTTTTGGGGTACGCCCCTGCCTGTATGGAGAACCGAAGACGGTACCGAAGAGAAATGCATTGGCTCCATTGATGAACTAAATGAAGAAATCAGAAAAGCCAATGCTGTGCTGGGGGCAGAAGTGAACAAACATTACCTGCATAATGGTATTCTTGATTTGCATAAGCCTTATGTCGACGAAGTAGTATTGGTGTCGGCATCGGGCAAGCCTATGCGCCGGGAACCGGATTTGATTGATGTATGGTTTGACAGTGGCGCTATGCCCTATGCACAATGGGGCTTGGACAAGGAAAAGCTGAAAGCTGGTGATCCGCGTCCGTTCAAAGCGCCATTTGATGAAAATTTTCCGGCCGATTTTATTGCAGAAGGCGTTGATCAAACCCGCGGCTGGTTTTATACATTGCATGCGCTGGGCGTCTTATTATATGGCAGCGTAGCGTATAAAACCTGTGTATCCAACGGTCTTGTGCTAGATAAGAATGGCAATAAAATGAGCAAAAGGCTGGGAAATGTTGTGGATCCCTTTAAAACAATCGAAAGTTATGGCGCCGATGCCACACGCTGGTATCTTATCACCAATGCCTCGCCGTGGGATAACCTGAAATTTGACATAGAAGGTATTAAAGAGGTACAGCGTAAGTTTTTTGGCACGCTTTACAATACGTACCAGTTTTTTGCTTTGTACGCCAATGTGGATGGCTTTTCATTTCAGGAGGCGTATGTACCACTGGAAAAACGCCCGGAGATTGACCGCTGGATTCTTTCTTCGCTGAATACGTTAATAAAAAAGGTAACAGAGAATTTTGACGAATACGAACCGACCGTTGCGGGCCGGCTCATTGAAGATTTTGTGGACGAGCAACTGAGTAACTGGTATGTACGGCTTTGCCGCCGCCGTTTCTGGAAGGGTGAATATGAGCATGACAAAATCTGTGCTTACCAGACATTGTATGAATGCCTGGAAACGGTGGTGCGATTAATGGCGCCAATTTCTCCCTTTTTCAGTGACGCGCTGTTCCGTAACCTGAACGCAGCAACAGGCCGCCACACTGTGCAATCTGTGCATCATGCAGATTATCCTGTCATAAATGCGTCGGCTATCGATCAGCAGTTAGAGGAGCGGATGCAACTGGCACAGGACGCTTCTTCGCTGGTATTATCGCTGCGCAAGAAAGTCAATATAAAAGTCCGCCAGCCCTTACAAAAAGTGCTGATCCCGGTGCTGGATCCTTTCATGAAGCAACAGCTGGAAAAAGTGGAAGACCTGGTAAAAAGCGAGGTGAATGTAAAAGAGGTGCAATACCTCATCGAAACGGAAGGATTTATCAGGAAAAAAATAAAGCCAAATTTTGTGGCCCTGGGAAAAAAACTGGGTGCTAAAATGAAAGCAGTATCCACAGCTTTATCACAATTTAGCCAGGAAGACATTTCCCGGTTGGAAAAAGAAGGACAATTTTGTTTGTCAATTGCTGGTGAAGACTTAATATTACAGCTTAATGAAGTGGAAATCAGCAGTGAAGACATTCCCGGCTGGACAGTAGCTTCAAAAGGCGCCCTTACAGTGGCCCTGGATATAACGATAACGACAGAACTGGAGCAGGAAGGCAATGCACGGGAATTTGTGAACAGGATTCAGAAAATCCGCAAGGATAGCGGATTTGAGCTGACAGACCGGATTACGGTAATTGTGGCAGCCAATAATGGCTTAAAAGAATCGTTAGCTCAATTTAAAGACTATATTTGCGCCGAAATTTTGGCAGATGAGCTTGAATTAGTAGGCGAATTGGATAGTGGTACTGAAATTGAGGTAAACGATGTTTCTTTAAAAGTGATTGTTTCAAAAAAAGGGTAATAGTATGGCAACCAAGAAAAAAGCAGCCGCTAAAAAACCTGTCCGTTCGGGAAGCGGAGCCACAAAACCGGCAAAAAAATCTGCTACCGTCAAATCAGCTGCTAAAAAGCCAGCTAAACCGGCGCCAAATAAAACTGCGCCTAAAAAGGCTGCTAAACCAGCTGCCAAAAAAGCTGTAAAAGCGGCTGTTGCTAAAAAGACCGCACCAAAAAAGCCGGAGCCAAAACCGGCCCCTAAAAAAGCGGTTGTAAGCAAACCGGCGCCTAAAAGCCAGCCGGTAAAACCCGCACCAAAAAAGCCGGCCGGTACAGATCCTAAATCACTTGTATCAATAAAACCGCCGGTAAAACCAATTGTAAAAAAAGAACCACCCAAACCTGTGAAAGTGGTGATTCCGAAAACAACAACTTCAAAAGCAGTTAAATACGAACCCGAATTTACTAAATCCGTTCTCGACACCCCTGTGAACGAACAAAATGGACCGACTATGCGATATTCTGATGCTGAGCTGGCTGAATTCAAAGAACTTATTATGAAAAAACTGGATGCTGCCAAAAAAGAACTGGCTTATCTCCAGGGACTAATTACCCGAAAAGATGAGGGCGGCGATATGGATGAAGGACGCTACATGACTATGGAAGATGGCAGTGTAAGCATGGAACGGGAACAACTGAGCCAGATGGCCAGCCGTCAGATCACCTTTATCGATCACCTGGAAAAGGCTCTTATGCGAATTGAAAATAAAACCTATGGCATTTGCCGGGTTACCGGAAAGCTGATTGATAAAGCCCGCCTGCGTGCAGTGCCACATGCTACTTTAAGCATCGAGGCAAAGCAGATGATGAATAAATAATGGTGAAAATGAACTTTTCTAAAACTCCCGCTCGGTCTTCCGGCGGGAGTTTTTGTTTTACCATCTGGGAAAGGGGAGTTGTAACAATTCCTGTAGTTAACAGCTTGTCTGTTTGAAAAGAAGAATCCTCGACGGTAATGTATTTGTAACTTACCTAACTTGTGACCCAATTTTAAAATCACATTTTTAATGACCATCGCATTCTCATACGAAAAACCAAAAGTAATACAGGCGCTACGTTACCATTTTATATCAAGGCCGGAAATCAAATTCATGATTATTCTGGTAAATGTGTTCGCCTTATGCTCTGCTGCATTGTTTTATTTTCAAAAAATCACACCAACAGCCTTTCTGGTTGGCTCCCTGCTTTGGTTTTCGCTGATGATCAGTTTCTGGTTTGTAATGCCGGGATTGGTGTATAAGCGTGCCGCTACCTTCAGGGATCATTTCACTATGCAGTTTGAAGATGATGGATTTACGCTTGGGAATGAAAGAGGATCGAGATCCTGGCCGTGGATAGCATTGAGTACATTCCTGGAAAGCCCGCATTTTTTTCATTTGTACTTCGATAGCCGTTCTTTTTTCCTGGTACCCAAAAGCGGCTGTAAAGATGGCAACGAAATTGCAGACTTGCGAAAGTTACTGCAGCAAAAAATCAAGGGAAAATAAATACAGAGAGGTTATAAATGCTTTTCCATAAGGAAGTGTGGAATGGTTACCTCTTCAAATTCATCACCTTTTACTTTGTACCCCATTTTTTCATAAAATCCAATGGCATGTTTTCGGGCATGCATAGTCATTCTTTTATACCCGTGATCACGGGCAAGGTTTTCTGCAAATTGCATCAAGGCACGACCAATGCCTTTTCCCTGTAAATCATTGAGTACAGCCATTTGCCGCAGGCGAATGGTACCAGGATTTTCCTCAACCAGCATGCAGCAACCTAGGATCTGGTCGTCATCAAAGGCGCCAATGAGCATGTTATCTTTTTCTTCTTCCAGTTCGTCGGGGGTAAATCCAAGGCCGAGTGGTTTTCGCAAAATATCATCGCGAAGCTTTACCATTTGCATGTATTCCTTTGATCCATGATCGATTATTTTCAGGGCCATACCAATAGAATGTAGTTTTGGAATGGGTAATTTACAAACATCCTGGGATACTACCAATCTTGCGGAACGATAAATTCAAGAGGAATTTTTGGGCAAATTTGTTTTTAATATCTCGTTTTCAATATATTGCAGCCGTTTAGGAAAAAATGAGCTTTCATGCGGTGTTTTATTCAAAAATTCTATTTTTGCACCCATATTAACTAAATCTAAATGACATGTCAGACATTGCATCAAGAGTAAAAAAGATTATCGTTGACAAATTAGGTGTTGAAGAAGCCGAAGTAACAAACGAAGCTTCCTTTACCAACGATCTGGGTGCCGATTCCCTGGACACCGTAGAACTGATTATGGAATTTGAAAAAGAATTCAACATCTCCATTCCTGATGAGCAAGCTGAAACCATTACTACTGTTGGTCAGGCTGTAGCTTATCTCGAAGAGCACGCCAAGTAAGATAAAGAATTGTTCCCTTCTGCAGGGGACAGGAATGGAATAAATTTACTCCGCCTTCTGACTGTTATGTTTAAGTGCAGCGAAGGCGGTTTTATCTTTAACAAAAATCATTGCAGGCAGTATGGAACTAAAAAGGGTAGTCGTTACCGGCATGGGGGCTTTAACGCCATTGGGAAATTCCATTGATGATTATTGGAATAATCTGGTCAATGGTGTATCAGGTGCTGATTTCATTACACTTTTCGATGCATCAAAATTTAAAACAAGATTTGCCTGCGAGATAAAAGGTTTTGACCCCACCAACTTCATGGAAAAGAAGGAGGCGAGAAAAATTGATCGCTTCACACAAACAGCCCTTGTTGCCAGCGACCAGGCTGTGCAGGATGCCGGCATTGATAAAGCTACCATGAATGCCGACAGGATCGGGGTGGTATTTGCCAGTGGCATCGGAGGCCTCATCACTTTCCAGGAAGAGGTCATCAATTTTGCAAAAGGCGATGGCACGCCACGGTTCAATCCTTTTTTTATTCCCAAAATGATCCTGGATATTGCAGCAGGCCAAATATCCATGCGCCACGGTTTTCGCGGACCCAATTTTGCAGTGGTGAGTGCCTGCGCATCCTCCACCAATGCCATGATGGAGGCCTTCAACCTCATCCGGATGGGGAAAGCAGATATTATTGTAACCGGTGGTTCTGAAAGTGTGATCAGCGAAGCCGGTGTTGGCGGGTTCAACGCTATGAAGGCTTTGAGCGAACGGAACGATGATCCAAAAACGGCTTCTCGCCCCTACGATAAAGACCGCGATGGTTTTGTAATGGGTGAAGGCGCTGGTGTGGTGGTGCTGGAAGAATTAGAACATGCCCGCAAAAGAGGCGCTAAAATTTATTGCGAAATAGCCGGTGCTGGTGCCACGGCTGATGCATACCACATTACCGCTCCCCACCCGGAGGGATTGGGAGCAAAAAATGTAATGCTGTCCGCACTCGAAGATGCCGGGATGACTCCCGCTGATATTGACTATATTAATACACATGGTACATCTACACCATTGGGCGATATTGCAGAGGTAAAAGCAATCGTGGATGTATTTGGCGAACATGCGTATCATCTCAATATCAGTTCCACCAAGTCAATGACGGGTCATTGCCTTGGAGCTGCCGGAGTGATTGAAGCGATTGCGTGCATCAAAAGTGTGCAGCACGATATCGTACCGCCTACCATTAATCACTTTACAGATGATGAAGGCCTGGATCCAAAACTGAATTTTACTTTCCATAAAGCCCAGTCACGCACAGTCAATGCCGCACTAAGCAATACATTTGGTTTTGGCGGGCACAATGCCTGTGTGATTGTAAAAAAGTTTGCCAGCTAAGCAGGCTGAATGGATAAATTGTTCAGAACTCCCCGCACACAAAAGTGGCGGGGATAAATTTTTTTCTGATTTTTTTTGTAGCTTAATCGCTGTGGATTTTTTTAAGCAATTATTTAAAGAGCAGTCAGGCGAATCGTTTAAAAAGCAATTGAAAAACGTTCTGGGTTTTTCTCCGGGCAATTTATCGCTTTACAAAACAGCTCTTACGCACCGCTCGGTTCGCGAAGGAGCGGATGAAAACAATGAGCGGCTCGAATATTTGGGCGATGCCGTGTTGAGTGCCCTTATTGCTGATTATCTTTTCAAACGCTATCCCTATAAAGAAGAAGGTTTTTTAACTGAAATGCGCAGTAAAATGGTAAACCGCCAACAGCTGAATGAGATAGCTGTGCGCATGGGTTTAAAAAAGATTACTCTCTATAATAAGATGGACAGTTCGCTGAAAGTGAGCCAGATTTTTGGCAATACCCTGGAAGCGCTGGTAGGCGCCGTGTACCTGGATCGTGGCTACAGAAAAACCAGCAAGTGGGTCACTGAATACATCATCCTGCCACATATGTTTGTGGAAGAACTGGAAATATTAGAAATCAACCATAAAAATAAATTGTACGGCTGGGCCAATAAAAATGGTAAAAACCTTGAGTTTGAAACCATTGAAGAGCGTATTGAAGGTGGCCGCCGTTTGTTTACCGTGGCCGCCGTAGTTGACGGAGAAAATATTGCCCAGGGAAAAGCTTTCAATAAAAAAGATGCCTCCCAGATTGCCGCACAGGTGGCGGTGGAAAAATTGGGTCTCCTGAATGGTGCTGAAAATGCTGCCGAAGAAGGCTGATCGAAAATAATGCCTGTCATTGTCAGGCTAATTACTGCATCTTAATAATACTTTCGGATTTTTTCAGCGCAAATCAATCGTAAAGTTCCTTACCAGGTATTGGCTTTTCCATTTTTTAACCTGCACTTTTAAAAAAATCTGACTTCTGTATTCGTAAAATCCTCAACGTAAACCTGCAGAAATTACGGTAAAATATCCTTTACTTTAAAAAGTCAATTGCATTTTTATAAATAATGCTATGTGTTTTATTATTCATATTTATTTGTTTATCAGATATTTGTAATGATAAAATAGGGATTTCGGAAATTACTAAAAAATAAACGTAAAAACACTTGCAAAAATCGTAAGCGGATAGTAGTTTTGTTCTCACGTAAGAAATACGACGAAGAATTACCAAGTTGTTCGGTAGTATTTCTGAAGAAACCCTAAAAACGAAAAATAATCCGTAGTTATGAAAAAGTTTTACTTCACGTTAATCTTCTTTCTTTCCGTTTTCATAAGCTTTGCTGCTCCCCGTACACTGATCACCGCTGCATCTGGTGATTGGAATAAAAATGGAACCTGGAGTCTTAACAGGATTCCGCAGGATGGTGATAGTATTGTGATTCCGCAGGGGGTTACTGTTACTTTTACTATTAAGGATGCCACATTATCAAATGTATATATAGTCGTTAACGGTACATTGATTATGAACCAGGCTTCAAAATTAAAGTTAGAGAAGCCTTCTGTTTTGTATGTAGGGACTACAGGACAAATCCGGACTGACAATCCTGGTAAAGACAACTCCCAGAAAATTAATATGGAGACATACAAGGATCCGATATTTGAAGGTAAAGGCACATACAATGGTGTAAAAGGCATTTTAAATGGACCCCTGATGATCAGCACAGGTGGTAGTGGCTGGCAGGTACCTCCCCAAAACATCCCTACTCCCTTACCGGTAAAGTTTGCTTCTTTTACCGTGGCTCGTCAACAAAATACAGTGCTGGTACAATGGTCAACTGCCAGCGAAAGCAACAGTAAAAGTTTTGAGATTGAGCGCAGCGCTAATGGCAGCACCTGGACAACCATTGCTTCTGTTAAAGCTGCCGGTGAATCTTCTTCCCTGTTGGCCTATGCTTATAATGATCGGACTGTTACTGGCACTGTAGCTTATTACCGTATTAAGCAGGTTGATCTTGATGGCGCTTATACCTATACAGATGTTCGCAGTATCAAGCTGGATAATAACCAGGTGGATGTGAAAGTAATACCGGCATCAGCAAATACACTGTATGTAAACTTTTCTCAGCAGGTACAAGCTGCTGTGGTATTGCGCCTTACTTCCATGACAGGCCAGGTCATTTCGCAGCAACAAGTTTCAAACCCCGTTGGCCAGGTGCAGTTTTCAGCGCCAAATCATAACACTGGTATTTATATTCTTACAATTACTGATAACAAAAACATGATTGTTTCGAAACAGGTTTTATTATAAGCAAGGCATTTTTTTCACTTGGACGGTGAGCCACCCTGCTTCTGCGGGGTGGTTTTTTTATTATAGTTATTTTGTTTTGCCTAAGTATATATCCTTATAGTACAATAACGCAGAACTATTTGTGCGCAAAAGGGAAAAACAGAAAAATGCTTCCCGGTTTTTTCAGCGTCACCTTCTTTTTAGGCTGAGCTTTCAAGCGTAAAGTTTCCAGCCTGGCAAACGGAAATCCAATATCTCCAGGAAAAAATAGTTTGGGAGCAAGGGAAAATCAATGAATTTTTAATTGATAATCAATATTTTATGTTTTATCCTGTAAAATTTTCCGCATGAAATACGTATAAAAAACGTAGAAACACTTGCAAAAATCGAAAACCGATATTAGTTTTGCCTCACGTAAGAAACGCGGCTAAAAAGATCGAAAATATCTCAAGTCGCTTTCCGAAGAAACCCTAAAAAGAAAACGTAATCCGTAGTTTATGAAAAATCTCTACCTCTTCATTGTAGTCCTTTTTGTAAGTGCTTCTTCTTATGCCGGTCAGGTTTTAACTGCTGTCTCAAACAAAGGAAACTGGAATGAAAAAAATACATGGGATTCAAAACGAATTCCTAATGATGGTGATACAGTGATTATACCAGTAGGTAAAGAAGTGGTTGTGAACAGAAACCAGAATCACAAAAAAGATCAACTTGTAATTATTGTAAAAGGCACACTCGATCTTACCGATAAAGGAAAATTATTCCTGGGAGATAATAGCCAGATACTGGTTTATGGCCAAATTACAGGTCACGGAAAAAATTCGTCTTTTATCAAAATTGGTGATAATGAGAAGTTTTCCGGTACTGAATATGCGATTACCGGTTATGCCTATGCCGATGCTTCCACTGGTGTTTCTCCCAGCGGTTTCAAATTCGGTGGCACAATTCTGCCGGTGAAATTTGTCGATTTTTCTGTCATTCCACAAAGCAGTTCTGTATTGATCCGCTGGTCCACTGCACAAGAAACAAACAGCAGTTACTTTGAGATCCAGCGCAGTGAAAATGGCAATGACTGGGTAAGTATCGCAACGGTTACTGCCGCCGGTAATTCAACTGTTATATCAAACTATTCTTATACAGACAGAAAAACTTCTGCTGCGCAGGTAATGTATTACCGTATAAAGCAGGTAGATTTAGACGGACAGTTTACTATGACTGCCGTTCGTACAATTAAAATGCAACAAGCTCAGGCTGAAGTGAAAGTGAGTGCTGCGGGTAACAATACTGTCCTGGTAAATTTTTCGCAGCAGGTAAAATCAAATGTGGTTATCCGCCTTACCTCGATGACGGGCCAGGTTATTTCACAACAACTGGTTTCGAATCCGGCGGGCCAGATTACATTTTCTGCACATAACAGCCTTACCGGTGTATATGTCGTAACGATTTCTAACGGTAGCAATTTGATGGTATCTAAACAAGTTTTACTGTAAGCTTTTCATAAACTACAATTCATAGCTTCACTAAAGGGTTGGTGAAGCTTTTTCTTTTATATCCTGGCATAGCTCTATTAAGATACCATTGGTGGATTTGGGATGCAGAAAACAAATCAGTTTATTATCGGCGCCTTTTTTCGGTACTTCGTTCAACAGTATAAATCCCTTTTCTTTCATCGTCGTCATTGCCGTTTCAATATTGTCCACTGCAAAAGCCAGATGATGAATGCCTTCTCCTTTTTTATCTATAAACCGGCTGATGACTCCATCCGGGCGAATGCTTTCTAACAGTTCCACTTTGGTTTCCCCGGCTTTGAAAAAAGCGGTGTTTACCTGTTCGCTTTCCACCAGTTCTGTTTTGTAGCAATCAGTTCCAAACAGTTTTTCAAACAAAGGCACTGACTCACTGAGGCTTTTTACAGCAATACCAATGTGTTCAAGCGGCAGCATGATACAAGATTTTTAAAATTCGGTTTAAATCAATATTCTATCATAAAATTAGGCTTTCACAAATAAAATCAACTGGAGCGTTTTCCGAATTGGATTAATTTTGAATACGGGTTTTTAAAAAAAACTATTTCATGCTGAAAACACCTGTGTATCTTGACTATAATGCCACTACACCTTGTGATCCTCGGGTGCTTGAGGTGATGTTGCCTTATTTTACCCAACATTTTGGCAATGCCGCCAGCCGTTCTCATCCGTATGGCTGGGTAGCCGAGGAAGCAGTTGACATTGCAAGAGACCAGGTAGCAAAACTGATTGGTGCTGATGCACAGGAAGTAATTTTTACATCAGGCGCCACCGAGGCGGATAACCTGGCTTTAAACGGTGTTTTACAGGCATACCACAATAAGGGTAATCACATTATAACCTGCACCACCGAACACAAAGCCGTATTGGATACCTGTGCATGGCTGGAAAAACAAGGTGCCAGTGTTACATATGTCAACGTCAACAGCGAAGGGCTGATTGATTTGCGGGAGTTGGAAGCGGCTATCCGGCCAACGACAATCCTGATTGCAATAATGTATGCGAATAACGAAACAGGTGTTTTGCAGCCGGTAAAAGTTATCAGTCAAATTGCCAGGCAGCATGGCGTCCTCTTTTTCTGCGATGCGACCCAAGCAGTGGGAAAAATTGCTGTAAACGTGAATACAGACGGCATCGATCTTATGGCTTTTAGTGCTCATAAAATGTATGGTCCCAAAGGTATCGGGGCATTATACGTCCGGCGCAAAAATCCCCGCGTAAAAATTGTTGCACAAATACATGGGGGTGGACATGAAAGAGGCCTGCGCAGCGGCACACTAAACGTGCCTGGTATTGCCGGATTTGGAAAAGCCTGCGAAATTGCTATGCTCGAGATGGGTGCTGAAAGCAGCCGGTTACAGCCATTACGTGATAAACTGGAATCAGCCTTATTGCAACTGGACGCAGCGTCGGTAAACGGCAGCAGGCAGCAGCGGCTTGCTCATGTTACTAATCTTTCTTTTCAATATGCGGAAAGTGAGGGATTGATTACCAGCCTGAACCGACACCTGGCCGTATCTTCAGGTTCAGCCTGCACATCTGCAAGCATGGAGCCATCTCACGTGCTTAAAGCCCTTGGGCTGGAGGATGACCTGGCTAAAAGCTCAATCCGGTTCAGTTTGGGCCGGTACACCACCGCGGAGGAAATAGACTTTGTAATTGAACAAGTTATACTAGCTGTTCAACAGTTGCGGGAGGCCAGTCCTTTGTGGAAGATGTACAAGCAGGATATAGATGTCAGTTAAACAGCAGGATCGTCAGATAAGCCGCCGGATTCGTAGCTTTGCACAATTATTGCAGTGACTATTAAAAACAGAATTATATGAATGTGAGTTTGGAAAACGGAATTTTGGTGAGTGATAAAGCTAAAGAACGCATCCTTCAACTGATGCAGCAGGACGGAATTGCCGGCGATCCGTCATATTTTGTAAGAGTTAGCGTCGTAAGCGGCGGCTGTTCAGGGTTGAGTTATAAAATGGATTTTGATAATACACCAAAACCTACTGATCAGGTTTTTGAAAATAATGGCTTGAAAGTGGTTACGGATATGAAAAGCCTGCTTTACCTCTTTAATACTACCCTGGAATTTTCTGAAGGATTAAATGGAAAAGGCTTTTATTTTAATAATCCAAATGCCAGCCGTACCTGCGCTTGTGGGGAAAGCTTTGCAGTTTGATAGGTATAAAAATTTATTGAACCTCCTTCTCCCGGGAGGTTTTTTATTTTCCGGCAATTCATTTTTTGAAATACCTGCTGATGAATCGCGCAACAGAAAACTGTGAAGCGGGCATAATCGCAAATAAAACAAGCGTTAACCAAGGTACAAGCCTTTCCCTATGTTCTTACTTTACCTTATTTTGCAGCATCTTGTAACAATTTTATGTGGTCTGTTTGTAAAAAAGAATTAAGACAGTTCTTCAGTAACCTGACGGGCTATATTGCCATCATCGTTTTCCTGCTGGTAAATGGATTGGTGTTGTTTGTTTTTGATAATAATATTCTCGACTTTGGTTATGCCACACTGGATCGGTTTTTTCAGCTGGCGCCCTGGATTTTATTGTTGCTGATACCGGCCATCACCATGCGCAGTTTTGCTGACGAGTTTAAAACAGGAACATTCGAGATTTTACAAACCCGCCCTTTGACAAACTGGCAACTGATTACGGGCAAATACCTGGGAAGTTTAATTGTTGTCGTGATTGCACTGCTGCCTACCCTCGTCTATATTTTCACCATCAGCCGGCTGTCCGCTGCCGAAGGTATTGATACCGGCGCTACCGCGGGTTCTTATATAGGGCTCTTGTTTCTGTCTGCAGTTTTTACTGCTATGGGTATTTGTGCCAGTAGTTTTACCAGCAATGCGGTAGTGGCATTCATTGTTTCACTGATTGGTTGTGCATTGTTTTATTACGGTTTTAATGCTATCAGCCACCTGCCGGGGTTAAACAGCGGCGCAGATTATTATGTGGATATGATCGGCATTGACTTTCATTATCGCAGTATCAGCCGAGGTGTGCTTGACACAAGAGATCTTGTTTACTTTATAAGCCTTGTGCTATTTTTTCTAATTTTTACAAGCCGTAACCTGTTGAAACGCTGATTCCAGATATGAAAAAAGCCATTTCTTCAAAATATTGGTGGATACTGCTGCTGATTTTTCTTGGCGGCATTAATTATATCGCTTCTGTTTTTCATGCAAGGGTTGATCTTACCAGGGAAAAACGATACACGTTAAGCAAGGCAACTAAAACCATGTTAGCCAACCTGGATGAGCCAGTTACTATTGATGTTTTCCTGAAAGGGGATTTCCCGGCCGGCTTTAAAAAACTGGCGAATAGTGTGCAGGAGTTTTTGCAGGAATGCAAAGACGACAGCAAGGGAATGTTACAGTTTAATTTTTCTGATCCATTGAAAAACCTGAGCGACTCCAATGCTGCCAGACTCATGGATTCGTTGGATTATTTTTATGATATTTCCCGGTACGTGTTGCAGGCGCCCAGTAAAGTGGGCGATGAACTGAAACAAAAAATTGTTTTACCTGGTGCGGTTATCCATTATCGTGATACAACCATTGGAGTGGATTTATTGAAAGGTGCCCGTAATTATGGCACCGATCCGGAACAACTCGCAGCTTTGTACAATGATGTGGAAGCTACACTCGAGTATAAGTTTGCCAGCGCCATTCAAAAAGCAACATCCCGCGATAAGCCACTGGTTGGTTATGCACTGGGCAACGGTGAAGGATGGGGCTACAATGTAAATGATGCGGTAAGAACACTGATTAAAGATTACCGCTTTGATACGGTTAATATCCGGCAGCTGAAGTTTATTCCCGCTGCGTTTAATGCGCTGGTGATTTTAAAGCCAACCATTCCGTTTACAGATGAGGATAAGTTTAAAATTGATCAGTATGTCATGCGCGGCGGCAAAGTGTTTTGGATGGTGGATAACATGTATGCCGAGTTTGACAGTCTTTACAAATCCAACGGTTTTACAGCGTATGACCGCGGGCTGAACCTGGAAGATCTTTTATTCCGCTATGGTGTGCGCCTGAACCAGAACCTGTTGCAGGATATGCAATGCGACAAGCTGGGCCAAATAAGTGGCGATCCGAATAACCCGCAAACAAGACTGGTGGACTGGCCTTTTTTCCCAATCCTGAATGGCACGAATCACCCGATTAGTAAAAACCTTGATGGTGTGAGAGCCATGTTCCCCAATACGCTGGATACGGTAAGAGCCGATGGCATCAAAAAAACTTTTTTGTTGCGTTCATCCGCTAATGCCCGTATACTCAACGCACCGGCCATTGTGGATTTCGAATTTTTACAAATTGCACCGGATAGTAAAGAGTTTACCGTTCATGATACAACGGTGGCAGCCCTGCTGGAAGGAAAATTTAAATCACTGTATGCCGGCAGGGTTCCCCAAGCTGTAGCTGATTCCATGGCAGCTGCAGGTGTTCCGGTAAAATCAAGCTGTGATACTGCCAACAAAATGATTGTCGTGGCCGACGGCGATATTGCTATGAACCAGGTGAGCCAGCAATACGGTCCCTTACCCATGGGCTATAACCTGTATACACGATATACGTTTGCTAACAAGGAATTTTTTACCAACTCACTGGAATACCTGGTGAATCCTTCGGGGATTTTGGAAACCCGTGCAAAGGAGTTTACCCTTCGCCTGCTGGATCCTAAAAAGGTCCGGGATCAAAAAACGTTCTGGCAGTTTATCAATATTGGCTTGCCTGTTTTACTGGTGTTACTGGCCGGTTTGCTGTACCAGCAAGTTCGGAAGAAAAAATTTGCTTAATTACATCAATACGAGTGCGGCAACTTTACTACTGTATCTTTGCAGTATTCACAAAATGAGTTAATGACACCTACCCAAATCACTTATCTCGTTTTTGGCGTTGTGTTAGTCCTGGCTGTTATTTTTGACCTGGGACTTCTTAGCAAACGATCATCAACAATCAGTATTAAAAAAGCATTTTGGCAAACCCTGTTTTGGGTGCTGCTGGCTTTTGGCTTTTTCTTTTTTATGTGGTTTGAAAAAGGCCAAACAGAGGCTTTTGAATATATCAGTGCGTACCTTATGGAGTGGAGCCTGAGTATTGATAATATTTTTGTCTTTATCCTCATCCTGACTTTTTTTAATATTCGCGAAGATCATTACGCAAGAGCCCTGCTGATTGGTATTTTACTGGCAATCCTCTTCCGTATCATTTTTATTTCCGTAGGCGTGGTGCTGGTGGAAAAGTTTGAATGGATCCTCTACATCTTTGGCGCTTTTCTAGTCTATACAGGCATAAAAATCTTCACCGTAAAACAGGAAGAAGAATTTGATCCGGCAGACAATATTGTCTATAAATGGCTTAAAAAAATCCTGCCCATTGAACCCAGCGATGTCAGCGGACGATTCATTATTAATAAAGATGGCAAGCGGTTTTATACCAGCATGTTTGTTGTGATTGTACTACTGGCCACCACCGACATTGTATTTGCATTGGATAGTATACCGGCCGTATTTGCCATTTCGCAGGACAGGCTGGTTATTTATACCAGTAATATTTTTGCTGTGCTGGGCCTACGTTCATTATTTTTCCTGTTAAAAGGTGTACTTAAAAAGTTTTCGTACCTGCAGCAGGGTATTGGAATTGTGTTGATTTTTATTGGCTTGAAAATGCTGGTGGAAATCTTTCATATAAAAATACCCGCATACATTTCACTGATGGTTATCGTAATTTGTATAGCGGGATCAATTATTTACTCATTACAGGTAGAGAACCAAAACGAAAAGCAGTCCTAAATTTAATGTGTGATTTACCCGGTTGAAAAAATCAAAGAACTCGTAAACGGCACATTTCTCCGGCAGGTTAGTAATGATGCAATTGAACATCTTTTACTCGATAGCCGGAAAGTCTATGCGCCGTCGTCTTCGCTGTTCTTTGCCCTGAAAGGTCCCCGCCGCGACGGGCACCAGTTTATTCCTGAACTGTATAAAAAAGGTATCCGGAATTTTGTTGTCAGCCGAGAAATTGATATTGAAAATTTGCCGCTGGCAAATATTATTTTAACCGGCGATACCCTGCAAGCGTTACAAATATTGACGGCTGCACACCGCCGCCATTTTGCTGTTCCGGTTATTGGTATTACGGGAAGTAACGGTAAAACCATTGTGAAAGAATGGCTTTACCAGTTGCTGCATAAAAATTACTCAATTGTTCGCAGCCCCAAAAGCTATAATTCACAAATTGGTGTGCCGCTGAGCGTATGGCAAATGGATGTCCAGCATACCCTAGGTATTTTTGAAGCCGGCATTTCACAGCCGGCTGAAATGCAACGGCTCGAAGCGATTATACAACCCACTATTGGCATCCTCACCAATATCGGCGAGGCACATAGCGAAGGATTTGCTGATGCTGGACAAAAGATCCGGGAAAAACTAAAACTGTTTGCCCATTGTAAGAAAATTATTTTTTGCAAAGATTATTTGCCTGCATCATTGGTTGACCTGGAAAGCGATCGAGCTCAGCTTTTTTTGAACGACGCTGTTTTGTATAGCTGGAGCAGGAAGTCGGTAGCTTGGTTAACAATCAAATCGATTGAAAAAAAAGAAGGATACTCTTTTATTACAGCACAAAACCAGGGGAACGAAATTTCTCTGCGGTTGCCCTTTACAGATGATGCTTCTGTGGAAAATGCTATTACCTGTTGCTGTACATTGCTGGTAATGGGATTTGACAGTGATTTTATTGCAGCGGGTATCGGCCAGTTGCAGCCGGTAAACATGCGGCTGGAGATGAAAAAGGGGATGAACCAGTGCAGTATTATAAACGATAGTTACAGTGCAGACCTGAGTTCTCTTGAAATCGCACTTAACTTTATTGACCAGCAGTTCGCGGGCACCAGGCGAACGGCAATCCTGTCTGATTTTCTGCAGTCATCACTACCCGATGCGGAGCTCTACAGCCTGATTATTGCATCGCTAAAGAAGCACCAGTTTTCAAAACTTATTGGTATCGGTGAAAAAATATCAGTATTTTTAGAAAGGGCGGCTATTTCCGGGGATATCCCCCCCGGATCCTCCTGGTTCTGGACGACAGAAGACTTTATCCGGCATTTCAGGTCTTCGCAATTCAGGGATGAAATAATACTGGTAAAAGGCGCCCGTGTCTTTGGTTTTGAAAAAATTGTACAGTTGCTGGAACAAAAAGTGCATCAAACCATACTGGAGATTAACCTGAACGCCATTGTGCACAACCTGAAAGCTTACCAGCAATTACTGCGGCCCGAAACAAAAATTATGGTTATGGTAAAAGCATTTGCCTATGGCAGTGGCGGAACAGAAATTGCCGGAGTTTTGCAATTTCACAAGGCCGATTACCTGGGTGTAGCCTATGCGGATGAAGGAGTGGAGTTACGAAATGGAGGTATCAGTTTGCCTGTAATGATCATGAACCCGGAAGAAAGTTCTTTTGATGCCATTACCGATCATGAATTGGAGCCGGATATTTACTCGTTCAATCTTCTGCAGCAGTTTGATCAATACCTTACTCAACAGGGATTTCAACAATACCCCATTCATCTGGAAGTAGAAACCGGTATGAACCGGCTCGGTTTTGCTGAAGCGGAAATTGAGCAGCTGGCCGATTACCTGCTGCAAACACCAGCCATGAAAGTGCAGTCTGTATTTACCCATTTTGCTTCAAGCGAGGATGCGAATGATGATGGGTTTACACGGCAGCAGTATGAACGGTTTGAGCAAATTTGCCAACGCCTCGAGAAGAAATTAGGATATCGTTTTTTACGGCATATTGCAAATTCTGCAGCGATTGTGCGGCACCCCGCCATGCAACTGGATATGGTCAGGCTGGGAATTGGATTATATGGTGTAAACAGTGCTGCCGCCGATAAGCCGGAACTGAAAACGGTAGCGACATTAAAATCCACTATTGCGCAGTTGAAAAAACTAAAACCCGGCGAATCGGTGAGCTACAACAGGAAAGGGGTTGTGATGCGGGATTCAATCATTGCTACAATACGTATTGGGTATGCAGATGGCTACCCGCGCAGGCTGGGAAACGGCACAGGAAAAATGCTGGTGCATGGCCGGCTGGCGCCGGTGATCGGCGCGGTATGTATGGATATGACCATGATTGATGTTACAGATATTCCGGGTGTGAAAGAAGGCGACGAGGTGATTATTTTTGGGGAAGGCCTGCCGGTGGAGCAACTTGCTTCCTGGGCACAGACGATTCCGTATGAAATCATGACTGGCATTTCGCAAAGGGTTAAGCGGGTGTATTTTGAAGAGTAGCACACTGGACTTATGTTTTAACAGCTCCCTGTACCTCGCCCCCGTTTTGAATTCGTATATTTGCAAGCTAAAAAAGTTCCGGTGAAGCTTAAACACGTTGCTTTCATAATTGCCCTGATTATCATTATAGACCAGGCTTTAAAAATTTGGATTAAAACCACGTATCCTTTTGGTCATGTGATGGATGTATTTGGACTGAAATGGTTCAAATTATATTTTATCGAAAATGAGGGAATGGCCTGGGGCTGGAAGTTTGGCGGTGACTGGGGCAAAATGATTCTCACACTTTTTCGCCTGGCTGCTGTGATTTTTGGCACCTGGTATCTTGGCAAAATCGTTAAACAGCAATACCATAAAGGATTTATCATTTGCGCAGCGCTGATCTATGCCGGCGCTCTTGGCAACCTGATCGACAGCATGTTTTATGGGTTGATTTTTTCAGCCAGCGACTATGCTAATATTGCTGCTGTATTTCCGCATGGTGGTGGTTATGCCGGCTTTTTGCATGGCCGCGTGGTAGATATGCTGTACTTCCCGCTCATACGCTCAAGTTTTCCGTCCTGGCTGCCGGTAATTGGCGGGGACAGTTTTGAGTTTTTTAGTCCTATTTTCAATGTCGCGGATGCTTCCATTTCCGTGGGCGTTATTACACTGCTGGTCTTTCAAAAAAAATTCTTTAAAAAACCGCATTCGAAAGAGGTGCATCCTACTGTTGAAACCAATACAAAAGTGGATGATGAACTGCAGGTATCGTAAGATTGATTCTGTAAATACGGAAGAATAGAGTTCGTAGCTACTGGTAGGTTATCTCGTTATCTTGATCACTGTTTTTGTCAGCACCGTTTCATTGGTGCGAACTCTTAATACATAAGCGCCGCCGGGTAATTCTCCAGTATTGGGTAAAGTTACATGATTGGTGCCCGTAACCAGCGAATAACGCAACTGGCGTACAGGTATTCCTGACATATTTAATAATTCAACACTGGCCAGCATTCCACCGGGAGCGCTGAGGTAAAAATCAAGTTGGCTTTCGAACGGGCTTATGGCAGATAAAAACCTGAGGCTGGTTTCCAGCCCTGTCAGGATTATAGTCCTGGAATATTTGAATTTATTTTTAGCATCAATCATTTTGATCCTGTAATAAACCGTCTGGTTTAGCGGTGAGGGATCGGTGTAGGTATATTGGTTAAGGGTTGCGCTGAAATCGCCATAACTGTTTACGCTCCCAATCGATGTAAAATTCATACCATCCGTACTTTTTTCGATAGCAAATACTAATAACTCATCTTCACCGGTTGTTGCCCAGTTAAGGTGAGCCCGGTTATTTTGAATAGTGCCTGTAAAAGAAATAAGGTTGGTTTGTAAAATGGGCCCGCAACTTTCTACATTCAATGTAATCACCGTTGAACCGTCACTTAGCTGGCAATTTGAATTGGAGAGGTTGGAACTGGTTGTTGCTACCACGAGTTTATATCGCGATCCGCTATCGGCCTGGTAAGCGACAAATTGCGGATAGGTTACAGAATACACCCAATTGCTGCCATCCCATGTAGGCGAGCCGGCAGGTGGACTGCTCACGCCGGTATCGAACCAGGTAGCGCCGTTATCAATACTTTTTTGCCATTTGTAATAGATATAATTGTTAAAATAGGAAGTAACTGTTGCGCCCATATTGACCACGTTGCTGTCACAAACGATCGGGTTGGCTGTTGGTGTGAATGTAAAGTTTGGCGAGCAGGTGGCTACGGTAATATCATCCAGCGCCCAGTCGTTACCACCACCACCCGGTGCATTATTAAAATATTTAAGTGTAAAACTGGTTTGTGACGGACCGGTTAAATAAGTGAATCCTTTTTTAACCCATTCACCGGTATATTGTATATCGCCCGTTGTGTAATAATCTAGGCCGTCCACTTCAAAAGTAATATTAGGATGTACGCCCGAAGAATCGCCTGCGGCTGTAGGGATATAGCCCGCTCCGCCGGTAGCACCTTTGCCGTTTGAATCGCAGCCGCACTTGGAGCAGATATTCCGCATCCAGCAGGAGATTTCATAATAGGTGTTTGGGCAAAGCCCGGATATTGTATGCACAAAGGCCGAATCGATACGGTAGGCAGCATTGACCACCAGCATATAGCCGCCATCGGCGTTCAGGTCGGCTGGTGGATTACCGGCTGCCGTATTGGTAGCCCCGGTATGATCACCAATAATGTCCCATACGGAAAAGACCCTGTGCGAGGGGGAACTATTATCCGGTATTGGCCAGGCATTGCTGGTGGAAAAGCCGGATCCCCCGGTGCTGGTATTGTTTGAAATACCGTACGAGTAATCATTGGGGGCGTTTGTTGAAAAAGTTTTATAGGTGTAACCGGCAGGCACATTGGCTGAAGTACCCCGGTCTTTAGCTGTGCCGGAACCGAAGGTGCCGTTAAATTCCGTTCCCAACGCATTGACCCCAACACTGTTTGGACAAATACCGTAGTTAGTATAAATCGCTACAAGGTTGGAGGGGAAATCAAAGGGGTGAACCGGATTAGAACTTTTGGAAGCATCTTTATAGGTCATATAGCCGCCGCCAATATCAATCTGGCTACCAAGTGCTGCCGTCACCACCACGCGGAACGAAGCTACCATGATACAGGTACCACCGTAAAATGATGGTTTGTGATTAGAACGGATTCTTCCTCTGCGAAAGGCAGTGGCGGGATTATCTGTCGGTTTGAAGCCAAGATTGATGGTAACGTTTGTCCCGGAAATCCATCCCTGGTCATCACCATACGCATCTGTCAACTGTTTATAAATTTTCCCCTCGTTGGTTAATACCCGTATGGTGCCGGGAATATAAGTTGTTCCGGATGGTATTGCATCATAATATCCACAACTGTCATAAGTTTTACTTGACCCCACTACAATAGAAGCCCTGATTTCCAGCGTGTCACCGGGTTCTACGGTTCCGCCATTCACACCTTTTGTAACATTGATATAGCTTTTCCCAAAATCAATAGTTTGGCCGAAGGAAAAGTACGCCGTACATGCTAAAAAAGCTGACAACGCAATGCGTGTAAGAAAAGTTTGTACATATGGTACAGTTCGCTTCATGGATTGGACTTCGTTTTTTCAAAGGATTTGGCGGATGAATTCGGTAGTAAAACTAATCACCTTCTTTCAATTGGTCAATCGGATTTTAACTTGCTTTTTAGTACATTAATTTTTTTTATTATTCGTAATTATTCTGTCGTACATTTTTCAAGTAGTAAATGGCAATACCCCCGGTAAAGCCGGAGGTATCCTGCCATTATTAATGCTCAAGGATTATTTGAATGGTTTAAAACAGACCGGACCATGCTGGTCATTTTCAACAGCTGGTTTTACAGATTCCGGCTCTGCATTGACCGCCCGGTAAGGATCGATCATAGCAGTTACCCGAAACCGGTTTGCGGGTTTACCTGCGCTCGCAGAACTGATGTGAATAGCTGATTGGTATTCCTGCTCGGGGAGATTCAGCGCTTTAAGCGGGTAAGCAGAAATGTAATGTGTTCTTTTGACGGAACTTTTCATAGTTACTGATTTAGCGTTCGGTTTTCATTTGTATTGGAACGACAAAATAGAAAAAATATGCGGTAATTGCCAGCTTTTTTTTCAAAAAATCAGCAACCACCGCACACTTTTATAATGAATTGACTACTAAGGGATAATTATAGTTTACCGACCATTTTTTCCGGAACTACCCATTCGTCAAATTGTTCGGCAGTTACATATCCCAGTTTGATGGCCATTTCTTTCAATGTTGTTCCTTCTTTATGAGCCTTTTGGGCAATTTCCGCTGCTTTGTAGTAACCGATTTTTGTGTTAAGCGCGGTTACCAGCATCAGCGAGTTGTCAACGTGCTTTTTGATATTGGCTTCGATGGGGGCAATGCCCACAGCACATTTGTCGTTGAAAGAAACGCAGCCATCGCCAATAAGTCGGGCACTGTGCAGGAAATTATAAATCATCACTGGTTTGAAAACATTCAGTTCGAAATGGCCGGTGGCGCCGCCAATGTTGATGGCAACATCATTTCCCAAAACCTGTGCAGCAATCATGGTCAGCGCTTCACACTGTGTCGGGTTCACTTTGCCCGGCATGATAGAAGATCCCGGTTCATTATCCGGAATAAATATTTCCCCGATACCACTCCTGGGACCGCTGGAAAGCATGCGGATATCGTTGGCAATTTTCATTAAACTCACCGCCACTGTTTTTAATGCGCCATGCGCTTCCACAATAGCGTCATGTGCTGCAAGCGCTTCAAATTTATTTTCAGCACTCACAAAGGGCAGTCCTGTAAGGCTGGCAATGTGTTTTGCTACATTGTCTGCATAGTTGGGCGGTGTGTTGATGCCGGTGCCAACTGCTGTGCCGCCAAGAGCCAGTTCGCTTAGGTGTGCCAGTGTGTTTTTGATGGCTTTTAAACCATGGTCGAGTTGCGAAACATAGCCGCTGAATTCCTGCCCCAGTGTTAAAGGAGTGGCATCCATAAAATGCGTACGCCCTATTTTCACAACATTCATGAATTGTTTGCTTTTTGCAGCAAGTGTAGTCCGTAGTTTCTCGATACCCGGGATTGTTGTTTCCACCAGTATCTTATAAGCTGCAATGTGCATGGCAGTGGGAAAGGTGTCGTTGCTGGATTGAGATTTGTTTACGTCGTCATTCGGATGCAGAATTTTTTCTTTGTCGGTCAACTGCCCGCCGTTTAATACATGCCCCCGGTAAGCCACCACCTCGTTCACATTCATATTGCTTTGTGTGCCGCTTCCTGTTTGCCAAACCACTAATGGGAAATATGCGTCAAGCTTACCTTCCAGAATTTCATCACATACTTTACCAATCAGGTCGCATTTTTCTTTGGGTAAAACGCCGGCTTCAAAGTTGGTGAGAGCTGCTGCTTTTTTGAGGTAAGCAAAGGCGCGGATGATTTCCTTTGGCATTTTATTAATGTCCTGCGCTATTTTAAAATTATCAACACTGCGCTGGGTTTGTGCGCCGTAATAAGCATCTGCTGGTACTTTTACTTCACCCATGGTATCTTTTTCTATTCTGTATTCCATATTACCTGGTTTAATTATTCAAAAATCTAAAGTGGAGGCTGCAAAGGTAAAAGAATTGAAGAATCAGGAATATGATTACACAGACAGCCTTGCAATTTTGCAATCGATTGTTCTTTTTTATGCTAAAATCAACGTAACAGGAGCAGATGTCCTATTTTTAAAATCAGTTAGAGAAATCATGTATATGAAAAGAATCCTGGCTTTGCTGCTCCTGGGTATTTCCACAACGGCCTGTTTTGCACAGGCTAAACATCTTTTTTCGTTTCAGAAAGATCAGTTCCTGCTCGACGGAAAACCTGTTCAGCTAATCAGTGGTGAAATGCATCCTGCCCGTATTCCCAGGGAATACTGGCGTCACCGTATCCGGATGGCTAAGGCGATGGGCTGTAATACCATTGCCGTTTATATTTTTTGGAATTACCAGGAATCCCAACCCGGTGTGTTTGACTTTACGTCCGGGAATCATGATATAGCCTCCTTTATAAAAATTTGCCAGCAGGAAAATATGTGGGTGTTGCTCAGGCCGGGTCCATATGTATGTGCGGAGTGGGATTTTGGCGGATTGCCTTCTTACCTGCTTAAAATACCCGATATCAAAATCCGCTGCCGCGATCCACGCTACATGACAGCCGTGAAGCGATACATCAGCAGGCTGGCAAAAGAAGTGACGCCCTTACTTTGCACCAATGGCGGCCCGGTACTAATGCTGCAAATCGAAAATGAGTATGGTAGTTATGGTAACGATAAACAGTACCTGGAAGAACTGCGGCAGGCGTGGCTGGCAAATGGAGTGAATGTTCCTTTTTATACAGCCGATGGCCCCACAGCCTTTATGCTTGAAGCTGGCAATATCGATGGGGCTGCCATTGGGCTTGACAGTGGCAGCAGTGAAGCGGATTTTGAGCAGGCTGAAAAAAGAAACCCCGATGTGCCGTCATTTAGCAGCGAAACCTATCCCGGCTGGCTAACGCACTGGGGTGAAAAATTCGCCCGGCCGGATACCAATGATTTAAAAAAGGACGTTGAATTTTTATTAAAAAATAAAAAATCGTTTAACCTGTACGTGGTGCATGGCGGAACAAATTTTGGTTTTACAGCTGGCGCAAATGCATTTTCGCCAGTGCAATACCAGCCAGATATTACCAGTTACGATTACGATGCGCCTGTTAACGAGCAGGGACAACCGACTGCAAAATATTTCATGCTGCGCAGGCTGATCGCATCATATATCAATCATCAGTTACCACCGGTGCCCGCTCCTGTGAAGGCCATCACTATCCCACCCATTGCAATGAAAAAAACGAGTGCTATCTGGAATCATCTGCCTGCAGCAAAATGGTCACCACAGCCCAAACCAATGGAAGCGTATGATCAAAACCAGGGATTGATTTTGTACAAAACAAAACTGGTGGGCCAT
>DASTSN010000043.1:0-23890 GCA_035760665.1 Chitinophagaceae bacterium
ATTAATATCCGCCACATCATTACCCATCGCATTTTGCGATGTGTGCTTGAAATATTTTTTGGCTTCTTCCGTAAAAGTGCCGTTTTTGTTATTGATATACAGCAAGTCGCTTCCGTAGAAATCATTTGTCACATACACGTCTTTCCAGCCGTCTTTATTGATGTCGGCAACGGCCACGCCAAGCCCCATGCCTTTCTGCTGGATGCCAGCCTGCTTGGATACATCCGTGTAAACCGGATGCTTCAAAGAATCGTTCCAGTCGTTACGGTACAGTTTATCAAAATCGCTGTTGGAGGTGTCCCGGTTGATAAATGTTGCTGCATCACGACGGGCCAGTTTGGTGGTCAGCAGGTACATATCCAGGTCGCCATCATTATCATAATCAAAAAAAGCAGCGTGCACGGAAAGTGACGTGTCTGCCAGTCCGTATTCAGCAGCCATTTCTTTAAAAATAGGCACCTTTTTATTGTCTAATCCCTGGTTTATATACAGTAAATTTCTGCGCTGAGCAGGGTTGCTTTTAATTGTGGCGCAGAGATAAATATCCTCCAGGCCATCGTTATTAATATCCACAACAGATGCCGCATTAAACCATTCGCCTTCGCCCGCTGTATTGGACTCATCGGTTACATCCTGAAACGATAATGATCCTTTGTTCAGGTAAAGCTTGTTGGGTACCATGCTGCCGGTAAAATACAAATCCGGTAAACCATCATTGTTGAAGTCGCCAACAGCAACGCCACCGCCGTTATAAAGATATTCCAGGTCAATTGGGTTGACCGTATCGTTTTCGGTAACAGCATTATTAAAATGAATGCCTGATTTGTCAACAGTAATTTTTTTAAATAATGTTTTGGAAGATGACTGGCAGGCCGAAAGGGAAAGGATGGTACCTGCCAGCAAAATGAACAGGTAATTTGACCTGGCGCCAGCAATCAAAGCAGTTTTCATTGTGCAAATTTTTTGCGATTGGCTAAATATAATATTAAATCCTGGTACTGCAGTTACAGGTGTGCGCAAATCTGCGGTTCTGGACAAATGTCAGCAATAAAGATATTACCTGTAGCTGCTACTGCTTCACTTTAATTTACTACATGAACAGGTGACCGCTGCATGAATGCACTGATGTTTTTCACGGTGGTGTGCAGTACCCGGGTTCTCGATTCAAGACTGTTCCAGGCAATGTGCGGCGTGATAATGCAATTTTTAGCCGTTAGCAAGGGGTTGTTTGCTAACGGTGGTTCAGTTGACAGTACATCCAGCCCGGCACCGGCTATGCGGTTTTGATTCAGCGCTTCGGCTAGATCTTCTTCATGGATCAGTTGTCCGCGGGCAGTATTGATCAGCAATGCGGATGACTTCATAATGTTTAACAAACGTTTATTGACAATCTGGTGATTGTCGGTCTGCAAAGGACAGTGCAGTGATATTATATCGCTACCGGAAAACAACGTTTGCAGGTCTGTAAACTGTGCATAGGCAATGTCCTTTTTTGTACGGCTGCTGTAGCGAATTTCCATACCAAATGCCGCAGCAATTTTCGCAACCTGCTGGCCAATATTGCCAAAACCCACGATGCCCAGTATTTTTCCTTCCAGCTCGGAAACCCGTTTCAGGTTGTACGACCAGTCGGCCGATCGTTCCCACTCGTGTTTGCCTACGGAACTGGCATATAAGCCTACATGGTTTGTAAGTTCCAGTATGAGCGAAAACGTATGTTGCGCCACCGTGGCTGTGCCGTAACCGGGAACATTGGAAACGATAATACCTTGTTTACGGGCGGCCTGTACGTCAATCACATTATAGCCGGTTGCCAGCACACTGATGAATTGCAGCTTGGGTAATTGGGCTAATGTTTCTGCAGAAAACACCGTTTTATTTGTTAGAGCAATATCGGCAAACCTGCACCGTTCCACCACTTCACTCGGCGCCGTACGATCATACACGGTAAGATGACCAAACTGCCGGATTGGCTCCCAGCTTAAGTCGCCCGGGTTCAGAAGGTAGCCGTCTGTTACAACAATGTTCATGTATTTTGTAAAAATGGATTTGCGGGATAAAAAATCAAGAGCTGCTAATCGCGTCTCAAAATACGATTTTTACAAATTGTTTTCTTGTATTTTGTTGTAACCAGTGCCATGAAAAAATGGTATCATGCTTCGTACATCCATTTGCGAAAAGCCGGGGCCGTTTCCTGGCTCACGATGATGCAGTGGTTCAGCTCCGGAACAGAAAGATCGACCATCAGTTTTACCTTTTCGTACGATTTGAATCCTTTTACATAATTTATGTTGATGATGTACTGGCGGTTTGCCCGGAAAAAAACTGCATCATCCAGTTCTTCTTCCAGGTCGCTGAGGTTTTTATCGGCCAGGTATTTTTTACCGTACTGGTCTACAACGTATACAATTTTGTTTTCTGTATAAAACAGTACCACGTCATCCAGTCGCAGCGAAATATTTTCCAGTCCTTTACGTACCAGTAAGCGGCTGCGTTTTTTGTGATTGAACTGCCTGAGCAGGTTCTCAATCGGCCGTTTATCAATGGCAAAATGTTTTTCCAGCATTTTATACTTCATGATTGCCTTTTCCAGGTCGTCTTTGCTGACGGGTTTTAGCAGGTAATCAATACCATTGTACTCAAAAGCATTCATCATAAATTCATCGTAGCCGGTAATAAAAATTACGGGGATTTCCACAGCGGTATAGTGAAAGATTTCAAAAGACAACCCATCTGGTAATTGCACGTCACTGAAAATAATTTCAGCTTTTGGCGATCCGGATAAATAGTCAATGCTTTCTCTTACTGATGAAAGAACGGCTGCAATATGCACATCAGGCCATACATCTGTCAGGTTTTTTACAAGGTCCTGCTGGGCCAGCCTTTCGTCTTCAATAATAATAGCGTTTAACATGGCGTAAGGTTTTTGTATTACTGAATTAATGGAAGTTTTACAGTGAACTCGTTGGCGACCGATTCTATCTTAATATCCTGGTTGCAAACTAGCTTGTACCGGGAACTAAGATTGCGCAAGCCGATTTTGGTGGAGTTTACCAAAAAGGGTTTTGGTTTTACATTGTTGGTTACGTTGATAGAGCTTTCATGAATGCCGATCCTGATCCTGAGCGGGTTCGCCTCTGAAAATTCATTATGCTTGATGGCGTTTTCCACCAATATCTGCAGAGCGCAGGGTAAAATCATGATTTTACCGGCTTCCACGCCATCAAGATTGGTTTCCAGTTTTAATTTATTATCGTGCCGGATTTGCAGCAGGTAAAAGTAGTTTTCAATAAATTCCATTTCATCATGGATAGATATCAGTTCCCGTTCTTTATTAATTAAAATATAGCGGTACACCCTGGCCAGCCTGCTGTTAAACAAATGTGCTGTTGGCGGATCATTAATGATTAAATGCGAAAGTGTGTTGAGGGAATTAAACATAAAGTGCGGGTCAAGTTCGCTGGTCAGCGCCGTTAATTCGGCCTGGGACCTTTCCCGGTCCAGCTGGTCAACGATCTTGGTGTCTAATTCCCGCTCTTTACTTAGAAAGAGGATTTCATACACCAGTGTAAAAACAATCACAGCCAGCACACAGGCCGTGATAAACTTTAGCAATCCATGCCAGCTGAAGACTTCTTTGGAGAACTGAAACCAGATCATACAAAGAAACCCGCCAACTGCTGCGCCATACAAGGCCGACACCATGCATAACGAAAATATTTTTGAAAAGGCATTCGTGCCGGATTTATAAAATCTTCTTATGATACTATGTATCCAGTTGCAGCCAACCCAGATAATGTACGAAGTGAAAATAAAGAACAGGTTGGCTCCAATCAATTCGGGAATGCTGTACCTGTTATAGGTAATAATGCCGGAAATCAAAGGAATGATCATTCCCAGCAATGGAATAGAAAGGGCTCGCAGGTAAGTGTCGCGAATCATAGCAGCAGCGGTAAATGGTTTAATGACGTTTTGGGTACGTGTATAATTTCTCTTTCAGTGGCTTGTCAATCGATTCTTTACCAAAACTATTTGCCGGCTGTGTTAAGCAATAGCAAATTTTTATTTCATGGTTGTATTTCATTATAAATGGTAAGCACCCTGTCATAATAGTGTCAGCAAACAAATGACTGTTCTTTTAAACCGGATTCCTGCGTTGCCGATTATGCTGCTTCATTTATCAAAAATCACAGATCAGATTATTTATAACGTTTGAAAACATCCTTTTCATGCTTTGTTCCAAAAAAATCAGGGCGTGATTATACTGCCTCATCACTGATAATTCATGTTTCAGTAAGAAACTGAATTTTTCCGGGAGCATTTATCTTCTCTTTGCTGCCTTTCTTCCATTAAAACTGTACGAGATGAAAAAAATTAAATTGCTTTTGATAGGCATGCTAGCTGTAATGACGGCCATGGCACAAAGCCGTACGATTACAGGTAAGGTAACAGACGAAAACGGCATTCCGATTGCCAACGCCTCGGTAACGGTAAAGGGCTCCCGTGCCGGGGTAACAACTGACGCCCTGGGAAATTACCGTATCACCATTTCTGCCAATGATAAAGTATTGGTATACTCACATATTGGCAGAACGGCTCAGGAAATCCCGGTTGGCGATGTTTCAACGATTGATGTTTCCCTGAAACAGGCAGATGCTTCCCTCCAGGAGGTGGTAGTGGTGGCTTATGGGGAACAACAACGCCGGAAAGTGACCGGCGCCATCGGTAAACTACCGGGCAGCGAAATTGAAAACATACCCATGGCATCGGTAGACCAGATGCTACAAGGTAAAGTAGCCGGTTTGCAATCGGTTTCTCCCAGCGGCCAGCCGGGTAGTTTCCAGCAAATCCGGATACGTGGTATCGGTTCCATTACAGCTTCTTCAGAACCGTTATTTGTAATTGATGGTGTGCCAGTCAATACAGGCGACTTTTCCAATCTTACAAATTCCAGTAACCTCCTTGCAGGCCTGAATCCGGATGATATTGAAAGCATCAGTGTACTGAAGGATGCTGCCTCGGCTTCCATTTATGGTTCACGGGCTGCCAACGGCGTTATATTAATTAATACCAAAAAGGGCAGGGCTGGTAAAACTAAAATCCGGGTGACGGGCGAGTTTGGAAGCAATGACATTGCTTACATGCCCAGCATTGCCAAACCGCTGACACGTGATGAACTGAAGCAACTTACCACGGAAGGTATTTTCAATGTAGGCGGCGTGCAGGATGACGTTGATTTTTACCTGGATGCATTGGGCTATAATTCCACGGCTAATTATAACTGGCTGGATTTGGTGAAGCGCCGCGGACAACAACAGCAGGTAAATGTATCGGCCTCCGGTGGTGATGCCAAAACACAGTTCTTCGTTTCTGGCGGCTATTTCGATCAGCAAAGTGTGATCATTGGTTCCGACTTTAAACGTTACAGCTTTAACACCAGCCTGCGCCACCAGGTAGACAAGCGTTTAACAATTGGCGCTAACCTGAATATGTCTTCCTTTCACCAGGAAGGTGAGTCGGAGAGTTCGAATTTCCGAAACCCGATCATTGCGGCAATGGCCTTGCGTCCTTCCCAGGAGGCATTTAATCCAGACGGCACACCAAATTATGATCCCGCAATCTTTAACCAGATTTATAATCCGGTTGCAATCAGGAAATATGACCGGTTAAGTAATCAAACTACCAAATTACTGGGCTCTGCCAACGCAGAGTATAAAATTCTGAACAATTTAAAGTTTACGAGCCGGTATGGTATTGATTATAGCAATATAGAAGAGTATAACTATTATAACCCATTCTTTGGGGATTTCTCCACCGATGATCCGGCAACAACGGGCCGATTTTACAGTGGCTATAACCGCCTGTTTAACTGGGTCTGGACAAATTTGCTGGATTACAACTATCATGCCTGGCAAAATAAACTGGATGGGAACCTGACTGTTGGGTATGAAGCACAGAAATCACAGTTGCTCACACAAGGCACAGAAGGCTGGGGTGTACCGCTGACGACTTCTCTTGTTTATCCGCCAACGGTGACCCCGCAGGCACCAACTTATTCCGGGGCAGATTATGCATTCACCTCCATTTTATCACGTGGTGATATCAGTTTCCTGAAGCACTACACATTATCTGCGAGCCTTCGAAGGGACGGTTCCTCAAGATTTGGCGCCAATAACAGGTATGGAACATTCTGGAGCGTAGGTGCGGCCTGGAATATAGACCAGGAAAACTTTATGCAAAACATAAATGCTATTTCCCTGTTAAAGCTGCGTGGGTCGTATGGCGTAAATGGTAATGCCGGCATTGGCAATTACGAGTGGCGCTCCACCTACCTGTTTTCCGGAACATACAATGGCTTTCCCGTTAGCAGCCCGAGCAGTGTGGGTAACCCCAGCTTGACCTGGGAGCAAAACAAACCCCTGGATATTGGTCTTGAAGTAGGTGTTTTAAAAAATAAAATTATCATTGAGGCGGATTATTATAAACGCAAAACCGATCAGTTGTTGCTGGATGAGCCGCTGTCTCTCTCAACCGGTTTTGAATCGTTTAAAAATAATATCGGGGCAATGGAAAACAAGGGCTTTGAGCTAACCATTAATGCCACCCCGGTAAAAACCAAGGATTTTACCTGGAATATTACCCTCAACGGCAGCTGGAACAAAAACAAAGTTCTGAACCTCCGCGAGGGGCAAACTGAAATCAGGTCACTTCCCTATATCATCCGCGTGGGTGAAGATGTGCAGTCCATTTTTACCCGTCTCTGGGCCGGTGCTGACCCCCAAACTGGTGATCCACTTTGGTATAAAGATGATACCAAAAAAGAAACAACAAATGATTTCAGCCAGGCAACCCGGACCATTATTGGCAGTGCGTCCCCCAAGGGATTTGGAAGTGTTAGCACATCGCTGACGTACAAATTTGTCAGCCTGGATGCCCAGTTCAATTACCAGTACGGCAATTACGTGTATGATCAGTGGGGATTCCTGTTCCTTGGCGACGGTGCTTATCCCACCCTAAATCACTACCGCAAGGAATTGCAACGCTGGCAAAAACCCGGTGACGTTACAGATGTCCCCCGGTACGATTTTGGTAATTCAACAGTCTCTAATGCAGGCTCCAGCAGGTATTTCTATAAAGGTGATTATATCCGCCTGCGCAATGTTACACTGCGCTTTGAAATGCCTTCGTCAATTTTAAAAAAACTACAATTATCGCAACTGAGCGTTTATGTAAGGGGTACAAACCTGTGGACAAAGACGTTTGATAAAAACCTGACTGTCGATCCTGAGCAGCCGATTAATGGTCAAAGCGACCTGCAGTTCTTTATCCCGAAATCAGTGACTGCCGGTATTAACATTCAATTGTGATCATTCATTCATGACGATTAAACTTATTAACAATATGAAAGCAATCAATAAAATAAACCGCTTGAGCCTGGCCATAGCCACCGGCGCTGTCCTGCTGCTCAGTTCCTGTAAGAAGGATTTCCTGGACTTAAATCCGTACGACAGTGTTTCTTCCGAGGTGGCGATCACCAATGTATCTGACATGCGGGCGGCACTGAGTGGCGTATATGCCAATATGCGTGACCCGGATTTGTTTGGCCGAACCATCCCGCTTTTCCCTGATTTAATAGCGGATAATGTCTACATTTCCTCTGCGCTGAACAGTAACCGTTATTTGCAGTTCATGCAATATAATTACAATGCCAATGATGGGAATGTTAAGGGCATGTGGAAACAGGCTTACAGCACAATTTTACGTGCAAATAATGTCATCAACAGTTCACTCCAGGGTACTGCCGATATTGACCAGCTCAGGGGTGAGGCCCTCGCTATCCGGGCACTGATGTACTTTGAACTGGTAAAGTATTTTTCAAAACCGTATACCGTTGATCCAAATGCTGCCGGCGTTCCCATCGTTTTGCAGTACGATCCGGCTAACAAGCCGCAGCGCAGCACCGTGCAGGAAGTATATGCGCAAATAGAAAGCGACCTGACAACGGCCATGGGATTGATGACGCAAGATAAAACATCAGGGTTTTTTACAAAATATGCTGCAAAGGCCCTGCTGGCCCGGTTGTACCAGTTTAAAGGCGATTGGTCAAAAGCGTTAACAACGGCCGAAGATGTGATGAATAATAGCGGATACAGCCTGCTTACACTCAATCAGGTTGGTTCGTTTTGGGCGAACAATAAAGACCGGAATGACAAACTGGAAGTTTTGTTTGAAGTTGTGTTTGATGCCAACGGCAGCATCGGGAATTCCTCACTGCCTTATTTCTTTGACCAAAGCGGGTATGGCGATGCCCTGGCAACAGAAAGTGTATATAACCTGTACAGCAATACAGATGTGCGGAAAAACTGGTTTATTGTCGGCAGTGGTACAAGGGGGCCGAATGTAAAGGTGGTCAATAAATTTCCCAACGCCGGCGCGGCTGATAACGATGATATGAAAGTGATCAGGATGTCCGAAGTGTACCTGATTGCTGCTGAAGCTGCTTACCAGACTAACGACGAAGCCAAAGCGCTTGAATACCTGAATGATGTTGCCACAGAACGGGATCCCAACTTTGCCGGCTATGCATCTTCTGGTCAGGCATTGCTGGATGATATATTGCTGGAGCGCCGGAAAGAACTGGCTTTTGAAGGGCACCGGTACTGGGATCTTTCACGGTATAACCTTGATGTAACCCGCGAAGACCTCGGCGGCGACTATGCTCCTGGCGTACCGCTGACACTCCCGGCCAGCGATTTTCACAGAATTTTCCCCATCCCTCAGTCTGAACTGGATGCAAACCCCAATATCCGTTCGCAGCAAAATACAGGCTACTGATTGATGGTGCATGACCAATACAGATTTGTATCCCCTCTTTGCCTGCGAAGAGGGGATTTTTTTGTCAGCTTGTAGTGATCGAAGGGGAAGCTTTCAGTTACAAAATTTCATGCCTGGGAAAATGTGCAGCAAAGACGGTAACAAATACAACTATCTTTACGTTATACGAAAGAAAGATTCAGAAAAAGAATAACCCGGCACTGACCGGGTCAAAATACAGTTTTCTCATGTGAACGGTCTAATTTGACCAAGCAGGTGGTTGTCTAGCCGACCTGCTTTTTTGTTACAGGCAAATTAACTGATTTTGTTTTTCAATTAAAAAATTAATTTATTTCATATTCCTGGTAGCTGCCCGGTTGATGGGCTGTTTTTTTCTTGAATAACACAAGATGTTTAGGAGACAAGGTGACAGTAGTCATAATTAGCAGTAAGAACAATAAGACAATTCCCTGGCTCCAGTTTTTTAACCAATAAATTTCCAATAAAATAAAAGCATGCACGCAGCAGATAAATGTTGCAGTGAAGTGGTGACTGAAACCTTGTTGTGTTAAGAGGTGATGAAGATGCGTTTTATCGGGAGTGAAAGGTGTTTTACCCTGCCACATTCGGCCGGCAAAAACACGCAGTGTGTCAAAAACCGGTATGAATACCACGCCCAGTGTAAACAACGCTGCATGCGGCAACACCGGCTGGGCAGTGTTAGTATTGACCTGCATCAGCCGGATACAAAGGATAGAGACTATAAACCCAAGAACAAGCGATCCGGTGTCGCCCATAAAAATGCGGGCAGGGTTAAAATTAAAATATAAAAAACCGATCAGGCTGCCGGCCAACGCAAAGGCAATTAAGGCCATCGCAGTATCGCCAGAAAGCGAAAGGAATAACCCCAGTGTAACAAGGCTCATGAAACCAAGTCCGCCTGCGAGTCCGTCAATCCCATCAATCAGGTTAAAAGCATTGGTGACGCCGGCAATGGTTAACACCGTTATTGTGAATTGCGCCGGAACCGGTAAGGTTTCAATGCCAAACAGGCCGTTAAATGATGAAATTCTCACACCCGCAGTTGCCATTAACAGGCCCACGGCTATTTGTATAATAAATTTATACCTGGCAGAAAGATTTTTGATATCATCCATAATGCCTAAACCGAAAAGTACGGCTAACGAGAAAAGGAAACAGGTGATAATAACTGCATCGTATTGCTTAAACGGAAACCAAAGCAGGAGTGAGGCTGCCAAACCAGCTCCAATGGCAATACCCCCTAAAGTGGGTACTGGTGATTGGTGAATCTTCCGGTGATCGGGCTGGTCGTACAGGTTATGTTTTTTTATGAAATAAATGACCGGGGGAATTGAAAACAATGTAATTGTAAAAGCGGAAAGAAAACTGAGGGCGGCAAATTTGAACTGGTGAAAATCAATACTGATTTGCAGCAGGTGGAGGTGGTGGTTCATGGATAAATGGTTTTTCAGGATAAATTCGGATGGCTAAAATAGAAAGAAATGCCAAAAGCTGCAAAATCATTTTATTGTGTAAAGCCTGTATTTTTTTGGAACTTATTTTTGCATCTTTTATGCAGCAAAAATCGTGTGACGATTTTTGCCCACAATCGTAATTAGCACAGTGGGAAAATCTTTCATGGTTATTTTTGTTTAAAACAAACTGGTTATTTCTTCTGCCGATCAAATATTGTCCAACCCGATCGAGTACCTCAAAGGTGTAGGTCCCCAGCGGGCTGAGCTGCTGAAAAAGGAACTGGGCATATTCTTGTTCCGGGATTTGCTGGATCATTTTCCGTACCGGCATGTTGACAAAACGCAGGTAAACCTTATAGCAGATATTACTCCGCAAACAGAATATATACAGGTTGCCGGGGTGCTGGTGAACCTGGAAGCCGTAGGTGATAAACGAGCAAAACGGCTGGTAGGGCAGCTTAAAGATAAAAGCGGCTACCTGGAGCTGGCATGGTTCCAGGGTGTAAACTGGATTCAAAAATCTTTACAGCCCGGCCATACCTACCTTGTTTATGGGAAAGTCAGTTTTTTTCAATCGCACCCGCAAATTATACACCCGGAAATTGAGCCCCTTACACCTGATAAGTCGGATGGTAAAAATTTCCTCGAACCCGTTTATCCCAGTACAGAAAAACTAAAGTCGCGGGGATTAGGCGGCAGGCAGCTTGGCAAGCTGACCTACTCCCTGTTCAGCATGCTGCGGGAAAAAGATGTGCCCGAAAACCTGCCGGATAAAATCCTTCAGCAACTGAACCTTGTTCCAAGGTATGAGGCATACAGGCAGGTTCATTTTCCTGCGTCAAACGAAGCTTACCAGCAAGCTTTGAAACGACTGAAATTCGAGGAATTATTTATGGCACAGCTGCGTTTGGGTCTTGTAAAACTGGAACGGCATAAACATTCCAGGGGTGTTGTTTTTGATACGGTTGGGAATTTATTTCATTCATTTTATCAAAATCATCTTCCGTTTGAACTCACGAATGCGCAGAAGCGGGTGATTAGGGAAATTCGCTCCGATACGGCAAAAGGCCACCAGATGAACCGGCTGCTTCAGGGAGATGTCGGCAGCGGCAAAACAATAGTCGCCTTATTGTGCATGCTGCTCGCAGCTGATAATGGCTACCAGTCTTGCCTGATGGCGCCCACGGAAATTCTGGCAAGGCAGCATTTTGAAAGTATTACAGCTTTAGTAAACAAACTACCCGTACAAACCAGGCTGCTGACCGGTTCTGTAAAAACAGCGGAGCGAAAAAAGATATTAGCGGAACTGGCAGCCGGTGAAGTGCAAATCTTAATTGGCACGCATGCCGTAATTGAAGATGTGGTACAGTTTAAAAGTCTCGGTCTCACAATTATTGATGAGCAGCATCGGTTTGGAGTGGCGCAACGGGCAAAACTCTGGCAAAAATCAGTCATACCGCCACATGTACTGGTGATGACAGCCACACCCATTCCCCGTACGCTGGCTATGACAGCTTATGGCGACCTGGATTACAGTGTAATAGATGAACTACCACCGGGCAGGCAACCGGTTGTAACAGTTCACCGATTTGAAAATCAACGGCCACGGGTAATGGATTTTATCAAATCGGAACTGGTGAAAGGGCGACAGGCATATATTATTTTTCCCCTCATTGAGGAGAGTGAAAAACTGGATTACGAAAATTTGATGAAGGGGTATGAAAATGTAAAAGCGTATTTCCCCGAACCCAAGTACTGGATCAGCATGGTGCATGGCCGGCAGCCTGCCGAACAAAAAGAAATCAATATGCGCCGTTTTGCCGAAGGCGATACCCAAATTATGGTTTCCACGACTGTTATTGAAGTAGGTGTCAATGTGCCGAATGCAACCGTGATGGTGATTGAAAGTGCTGAAAAATTTGGATTATCACAACTGCACCAATTGCGCGGTCGGGTAGGCCGTGGAGCGGAAAAAAGCTATTGTATTTTACTGACCGGCAAGCTGGGCACAGATGCGCGGGAGCGAATGAATATTATGACCAGCACAACAAACGGATTTGTGATTGCAGAAAAAGATCTTGAACTCAGGGGCCCGGGCGAAATAGAAGGCACCAAACAAAGCGGGGCATTAAACTTTAAACTGGCAAGTATAGTCCAAGATCGTTCGTTGCTGGAACTGGCAAAATCGCTGGCAGTAGCTGTATTGGAAGAAGATTCAAACCTTGTTGCACCTGCCAATGCAGGGCTGAAGAAATTTTTGCAAACCCGGTATGGTGAAACCACGTGGAGCCGTATTTCTTAACATATGTTTTCAGAACAATTGTCAATTAATTTAGTTAATTTGATAAAAAGAATCTTGAACCCGAAGCGAATTATATTTACCCTATCCCTGCTGCTGTCTTTTGCCGTATCCTGGGCTCAATACGGCAATATTGAATTTATTGAAAACAAAGGTCAATGGGACAAACGCGTTAAGTTCCGGGGGAATGTTCCTTCCGGCTCTTTTTTTGTCCGTTCATCCGGCTTCACCGTTTTACAGCACAACCCGGATGATTTGAAACAGGTACTGGATCGTTTGCACGGGCATGGGTATGGCTCGGGCGGCCAGCTTCGGTCTATTGATGATCAGGATAAGCTGGTACTGCACTCACATGCCTACGACGTGGATTTTGTAGATGCCAGTACGAATACGGAACTGGTGCCCGACAAGCCACTGGATTCGTACAACAACTATTTTATAGGAAACGATCCTGCTAAATGGGCGGGAAACTGCCGCCTTTACCAGGGTATTACCGTTAAGAATATTTATCCCGGGGTAGATGTACGCTATTACACGCAGAATGGTTCTATGAAATATGATATCATTGCACACCCCGGCGCTGATATCAGCCGGATTGCCCTGCGATACAAAGGGGTCGATAACCTTTCCATAAAAAATAAAGGGCTTTCCGTTACCACATCCGTTGGCGAAGTGAAAGAGTTAGCACCCTATACTTACCAGTTCGATGGGAAGGCCAGGAGAGATCTCACTTGTAAATTTGTAGTAGATAATAACAATACAGTTCGCTTTGATATCAAGAATTACGACCGGAGTGCTACGATCGTTATAGATCCAACACTGGTTTTTATCACATTTACCGGAAGCCGCGCCGATAACTGGGGTTATACAGCTACATACGGACCTGATGGCAGTATGTATGGCGGGGGCATTGTATTTAATACAGGTTTCCCGGTTTCAACAGGGGCATTCCAAACCAGTTTTGGTGGTGGTGTACAGGAAGACGAATATGCCGGGTTTGATATTGGCATCATAAAACTATCGCCTGACGGACGAAACAGGATTTATGCCACTTATATTGGCGGAAGTGCTAACGAACAACCACACAGCCTGGTGGTGGACGGAGCCGGTAATTTGATTCTTGCCGGTCGAACCAATTCACCCAACTATCCCCTGGTAACACCTTCGCAGGATGCCATCGGTCCTAACGGCAGCTATGATATAGTGGTAACAGAATTGAATGCGACCGGCAGTGGTCTTATTGGATCCAAACGAATTGGTGGAACCGGATCGGATGGTGTAAATATAACCACGGCCCGGGCGGGCAGCAATTCGCTGCAGCAAAACTATGGGGATGATGGCCGCAGCGAAGTGATACTGGATAACGCTGGTAATATTTACGTTGCTTCCTGTACCCAGTCCTTATCTGCTAATCCAAGCCAGGGATTTCCCATTCTAGGCGGTTTTCAGAATACACCGGGTGGCGGTAACCAGGATGGTGTGGTGTTGAAATTTGCACCAAATCTGTCGTCGTTATTATTTAGTTCTTACATAGGTGGCGATGGGGATGATGCGGCATACGTCTTATCAATCAGTCCTGTCACCGGGAACTTATATGTGGCAGGCGGGACAGCCAGCAGCAATTTTCCTGCTTCATCTTCCGGTGTTATCAGTTCGTCTAATAATGGTTCAATTGATGGCTTTGTGGCAGAAGTTACGAATAACGGCTCAACATTGTTGCGAGCTACCTATCTCGGCACCAGCAATATTGATCAGGTATATGGACTAAAATTTGATAAGTTTGGCTATCCTTATGTTATGGGGCAAACCTATGGTGACTGGCCCGTTACCAATGCAGCCTATCATAATGATGGCGCCAAACAATTTATTGCCAAATTACAACCCGATTTATCGGCGTATGTATATTCTACCGTGTTTGGAAAAGCAGACAGGTTTCCCAGTATTTCTCCGGTGGCATTCCTCGTAGACCGCTGCGAAAACGTTTACATCTCCGGGTGGGGAGGTACATTCGGTAATTATAAAACCTCGGGTACTACAGATTTACCCGTTACCCCGGATGCTTTCCAGAGCAGGTCGAATGATAACCAGGACTTTTATTTCTTTGTTTTAAAGAAAGATGCCACGGCACAGCTGTTTGGCAGTTTCCTGGGAGAAAACGGAAGCTATCCCGACCATGTTGATGGCGGTACCAGCCGCTTCGATCAAAACGGCGTGATATACCAGGCAATCTGCGGGAACTGCGAACCGCCACCCAATAAACCTGTTTTTCCAACAACACCGGGTGTGTGGTCGCCAACAAATGGATCAGACTATTGTAACCTGGCATTGGTGAAAATTGCATTTAACCTTGCTGGGGTTAGTGCGGGTTTGCAAGCCTCTATTAATGGTGTGCCAAGGGATACATCAGGTTGTGTCCCTCTGACAGTAGATTTTAAAGATACAGTTGGTAAAGCTGTTAGTTATAAATGGGATTTTGGCGATGGCTCTCCTGTTTTGCAAACAACCACGCCGGCTGCCTCCCACACGTATACAAATGTGGGCTTTTACACCGTCATGCTGGTAGCCATCGATTCATCTACCTGTAATATTACCGATACTGCGTATACCCATATCCGCGTGGGCAATGACCAGGCAGTATTAAATTTCTCGCCTGTTAAGCTCAATCCATGTGATTCGTTTAAATTCCAGTTTAACAACTTATCAACTGCTCCACCGGCAGCACCTTTTACCAACCAGTCTTTCATCTGGGATTTTGGCGATGGTTCGCCACGGGTTACAGCCGGCACAGCTCCTGTATTTCATAATTATGCGGGACCAGGCACGTACAATGTGCGGCTGGTTTTGGTAGATACTAATTATTGTAATGCACCCGACTCTTTTCAAATTCAATTGCGGGTTGCAGCCCTTGTAAAAGCACAATTTGAAACGCCTTCCGTGGGCTGTGCGCCTTACACCGCTGTGTTTAATAATACCTCGCTGGCTGGCCAAAGCTTTATCTGGGATTTTGGCGATGGAGCAACCTCTACTGAAATCAGTCCGGTGCATATTTATAATTCACCTGGCAATTACACCGTCACCTTGATTGCAAATGATCCGAACACCTGTAATTTAAGCGACACAACCAGCCTGGCCATTACAGTATATGCAAAACCAGTGGCTAATTTCAATGTTACACCAGTGCCACCGGTAGAAAATACGCCCAATACCTTTACCAACCTTTCTTCCCAGGATGCGGTTGATTTCATTTGGGATTTCGGCGACGGAGATACGTTGCATACCACATCAAGAGCACCGGTGATCCATCAATACAATGCTACCGGAACCTTTAATGCCTGCCTGGTTGCAATCAATCCAGCAGGCTGTGCCGATACCATATGCCAACAGGTAGAAACACTGGTAAACCCACTGGTGGATGTGCCGAATGCATTTACACCCAACAGTGGAGATATAAACAGTAAGGTGATGGTACGCGGATTTGGGATTGCTAAAATGCGCTTTATCATCTTGAACCGCTGGGGACAAAAAGTTTTTGAAACCAACGACACAAAGATCGGCTGGGACGGAAAATACAAAGGTGTATTACAGCCCATGGATGTATATGCCTATACACTGGAAGTTCAGTTCTTTGACGGAACAAAGACGACCAGGAAAGGCGATATCACATTAATACGATAAACTTATTAAATGAGAAAAGGAGGAGGTGATGAACAAGTTTAAATACTTTTTGCTGTTGCCGGTCATGTGCTTTTCACTGCTGCTGAAGGCGCAGGATCTCCATTTCTCACAGTTTTTTAATTCGCCCTTGGTCACCAATCCTGCCAATACCGGCTTTATTCCCGATGGTGATTACAGGCTTGGAATAAATTACCGCAACCAGTGGTCGTCAGTTATGTCGGTTCCGTATAAAACGATGAGTGCTTTTGGAGATGCTCAGGTATTACGGGATAAATTTGAAACCGGCTGGCTGGGTTTAGGTGGGGTTATTTTACGCGACGTGGCAGGAAGCGGTAATCTTACTTCTACAAAAGTATATGGCTCTGTTGCCTATCACCAGATGCTGAATGCAGGCAGCCTGCTAAGCTTAGGTTTTAATGTGGGATTGGCCAACAAGCAAATCAATGTGTCGAACCTGAAATTTCCTGACCAGTTTGACGGCAAATTTTTTGATAATAAATTGCCCACCAGTGTCGCCCTTGCAGCCAATAATATTACTTATTTTGATATGCAGGTGGGTATGAACTACGCCTACTTCCCTAACAATAAGGTATATATGAATGCGGGCTTTTCCGCACAGCATATTAACCGGCCGCATGAATCTTTTTTTGATTCCGAACCCGGCATAGCTGATAACCGTGTGCCGGTTCGCTATACCGGTTTTTTGAATGGCAGTTTTATGGTGAATGACCAGGTTATCATCAATCCCAATGCGTATGTTTCACTGCAGGCGAAAGCCTCTGAAGTGGTGCTGGGTGCAAATGCACATTATAATCTGACGGGCGATGGTGAAAATATCCTGATTGCCGGGCTGTATTATCGTACGGCCGATGCGTTCATTCCGCTGATTGGACTGGGCTATAAAGATTACATGTTTACATTTACTTATGATGCCACTGTTTCTACTTTAAAAAATTACAACAATACCAGGGGTGCATTTGAGTTTTCGCTGGTGAAGCAGGGCTTGTTTGATACTTATAAGGGGAACCGACGCCAGTCAATGTGTCCCTCTTTTAAAAATTGATAATTGTTGTTAAAACTATTCTTTCATTTCCGCATCATTTTATTTTATACGATTTTTACGGCATGATCCCTGTTTCTGCAGGTATCACAGTTTGCGTTTAAGCAGGACAATCTAACATCAGACCTACAGGAAATTAAATATCGCAGTGTATGAAAAAAATGCTTTTGTTTTTTTTACTGGTTTTGTCGGTTGTATCGGCAGTACTTGCCCAGGACGAAAAAGGGTTTAAAAAAGAAAACCTGTTTACAGGTGGCAGTATTTCGCTTGCATTTTCCAATAATACATTTTTAGTGGGTGGTAGCCCGGTGCTGGGTTACAGTATTGCGCACTGGATAGATGGTGGAGTAGTTGTAAATTATAATTACACATCTTACAGGGACTATTATGGATATAATACCAAATTGAAACAATATGTGTATGGCGGAGGATTATTTACCAAAATATACCCGGTTCGCTTTTTGTTTTTACAGGCACAGGCAGAACATAATTTTATTAAAACCAAAGCCAAAGACGGAATAAATACCTATTCAGATAAATACGATGTAAACAGTTTACTCGTTGGTGGTGGCTACACTACCGGTCGCTTTGCAGGAAGCGGGCAACCGTTTTTCTACCTCGCCGTATTGGTGGATGTGTCTGGAAATAATGCTTCTCCGTATACAGATTCCTATGGAAGAGTGGTGCCTATCATCCGAGCCGGTATACAAGTGCCATTGTTTCAGGGGCATAATACAGGCAGTTACGATAACGAACAAAACAGCGGTGGCGGGAAAAAGCAACCAAGAAATTACAACAGGTATTGAACCAATTGCTGCGGCTCTTCCAGAATTGTGATTCGTTCTTCCACTTTATCATACAGAAAACCGTTTATCTCCAGGGAGCGAATATGACCGATGAGATGATTGTAAAAGCCTGCTGAGTTAATAAAAAATATTGGTTTATTATGGATGGAAAGCTGGTTCCAGGTCAGCATTTCAAACAGTTCATCCAGCGTGCCGAATCCACCGGGCAAAATCACTGCCGCATCGCAGAGGTCATACAATTTCCGTTTGCGGCTATGCATATCATCCACCACAATCAGTTCTGTAATGTTTTCATGCTGATGCTCCCATTCTATCAATAGACGTGGTATTACCCCAATGACCTTGCCGCCAGTTTCCATTACAGTATCGGCAATGGCGCCCATGATGCCGGTGCTGCCACCACCATAAATCAGTGTAATATGATGTTGTGCAAAAATGCGTCCGAGTGATTTTGCATGTGCTGTGTATAAAGCGTGATTCCCGGCTTTTGATCCACAAAAAACTGCTATGGCGTTGATAGGCATTTGGTCGGTTAAATAAATTCCGGCAAAGGGAAAGTAAATTTCTTTATCTTCAAAATTCTGTACTAAACAATATAAAATTTCTTTTAATATTTAATTGATAAATCACTGATCTCATGTCACCGGCGTTGTTATTTTCATTTGTTGTAGGCTATTTTCTGGTATTACTCACTGTTGCGTGGTTTACATCCCGCAACTCCAATAATGATTCTTTTTTTATCGGTAACCGCAATTCCAACTGGATGCTGGTGGCTTTTGGGATGATTGGCACTTCGCTGTCCGGGGTTACGTTTGTTTCAGTACCCGGTACCGTTGGGACAGCCGGTTTTGGCTATTTCCAGGTAGTGATCGGCTACCTGCTGGGCTATTTTATTATCGCCATGGTATTGTTGCCGATGTATTACCGCATGAACCTGACTTCGATTTACAACTACCTGCAGCACCGCTTTGGTATGGTTTCTTACAAAACAGGTGCATTGTTTTTCATTGTCTCACGGGTCCTGGGCGCCACCGCACGCCTGTATCTTGTTATCAATGTATTGCAGATTTTCATTCTTGACCAGATGAATCTTTCATTCGGGCTCACTACGTTTGTGATACTGCTGATGATTCTCCTGTATACTTTTGAAGGCGGGGTAAAAACCATTGTGTTTACCGACACGCTGCAGACAACGTTCATGCTGCTGGGACTGATTGTATGTATCGGTTATATAATGTATCATTCCGGCCACTCCATCAGTTCCACACTGGGTTCGCTGCACAAGGAGAATTTAACAAAAATGCTGACCACGGATGTAAACAGCGCCGGGTTTTTTGTCAAGCAGATCATCGGCGGTATGTTCATTACCGTTACCATGACCGGGCTGGACCAGGAAATGATGCAAAAAAACATCAGCGTGAAAACGCTTGGCGATTCGCAGAAGAACATGATCACTTTCAGCTTTATCCTGGTGCTTGTTAACTTCCTGTTTTTACTGATGGGCGGTTTACTGTATCTCTTTGCCAAGGCGCAGGGGATACAGGCGGCAGGGGATGATCTATTTCCAACAATAGCCCTGCATTATATGCCATCAGCTATCTCGGTCATATTTGTCATTGGTCTTATTTCAGCTTTATTTCCCAGTGCAGATGGTGCACTTACGGCGCTCACCTCATCTTTTTGTATCGATATTCTGGGTATTAAGCGTCATGCGAAATTTGATGAAAAAAGCGGTAAGCGCATCAGGCTGATTGTTCATTTCAGTTTTGCCGTGATTTTTTTCCTTGTTGTGATGATGTTTAAGTGGATCAATAACAAATCAATTATTGACGTGATTTTAAAAGTGGCGGGCTTCACGTACGGGCCTTTGCTTGGCTTATTTGCATTTGGCATTTTTTCCAAACGGCAGGTTCACGACAGGCTGGTTTTATACATTTGCCTGGCTGCGCCGTTGTTGATTCTTGGGATAGATTTTATCAATAATATTACATGGTACCAGCAGCAGTTAAAATTAGATGGCCGTTGGATCCAGGCAGTGCAGCATTTTTCCCAATCCCTGTTTGGCAATTTTAAAATCGGTTACGAACTGTTGATTTACAACGGGCTGCTGACGTATTTTGGCTTATTGCTGATTTCAAAAAAAACTACTCCTGTAAACTAAATCTCCCTGAAATTCGTTATACCATTGTCAATATGCCATCCCGGCACACAAGGGGTGGCATTATTATCTGATTAATGAAAGGAGTTGATTATGAATGACCGAATCAGGCAATCCAAGCAGCGTAACTGGACAGAATCTAAAGCACATTCAAGCTGGCAGATATTTAAAATAATGGCGGAATTTGTAGATGGGTTTGAATCGTTAGCAAAGATCGGCCCTTGTTTATCCATCTTCGGGTCTGCCCGGGTAAAGCCCGGCAGTAAATATTATGAACTGACTGTGGAAGTGGCCCGGCGACTGGCAGAGGAAGGTTTTGGCATTGTAAGCGGTGGCGGCCCCGGCATCATGGAAGCGTCCAATAAAGGAGCGCAACTGGGTGGCGGCAAGTCTGTGGGATTAAATATCGAATTGCCATTTGAGCAGGTAGCCAATGACTACATCGATAAAGAGCATAACCTGCATTTCGACTATTTCTTTGTCCGCAAGGTTATGTTCACCAAATACTCGCAGGGGTTTGTCATGATGCCCGGTGGTTTTGGCACCATGGATGAGTTTTTTGAAGTGGCTACACTGATTCAGACAAGAAAAATGCTGCAGGTGCCACTGGTGCTGGTGGGCAGTGAGTTCTGGGGTGGCTTGCTGGATTGGGTAAAAGCCATCATGCTGGAAAAAGAAAAGAATATTTCTCCGCAGGATGTGCAACTGTTAAAACTGGCCGATTCTGCCGAAGAGGCAGTACAGCATATCCTCGACTTTTACAGCAAACATCCGTTGCAGCCGAATTTTTAAAACACTTAAAGGTGATTGTTGAGCTTTTTTATAAAAGCTTTACAAGCAGAGGATTTATCTTTGCGGAAATTTTTTCATGGAGTTGATCAACCCGTTGGTAGAATCCTATGCGCAGGCGTACTCCACTCCTGAAGACGCATTGCTGGAGGAAATTGCTGACTATACCCTGAAAAACCATCCCGAGGCCCACATGCTCAGCGGTCATTTGCAGGGCAAACTGCTCGAAATGGTAAGCTGGATGATAAGGCCCCGACGGATTCTTGAAATCGGCACGTTTACCGGTTACAGCGCCTTATGCCTCGCTAAAGGACTAGCTGAGGATGGGAAATTGCATACAATTGAACTAAGAGAAAAAGAGGCCGTTAAAGCAAGAGAATTTTTTGACCAGTCGGAAAATGCCGATAAAATAATTTTACATACCGGTTCGGCGTTAGATATTATCCCGCAATTAGCGGAAGAATGGGATTTGGTTTTTATTGATGCGGACAAGCCGGCCTATATTACATATTTTAACCTGGTGTTGCCGCAGGTACGGAAAAACGGTTTTATTTTAGCGGATAATATTTTCTTTCACGGCCAGGTGCTGGACGCCTCCGTAAAAGGGAAAAGCGCCAAGGCCATCCAGGCATTTAATGAGCTGATACGTGAAAGAACAGATATTGAAAAAGTAATCGTAACCATTCGTGATGGTTTGTTTTTGATCAGGAAATTGTGATTTATTGTTATGCAAAACAGACTTGTTGTAACGCTTTTTGTTTTATTAACGGCATCGTTGCTCCGGGCGCAAGACCCTGCCACCATTCAGCAGTACATTAATACGTATAAGGATATTGCTATCAGTGAAATGATCCGCACCGGTGTGCCGGCAGCGATAAAACTGGCACAGGGCATTCATGAAACGCAGGCCGGCACTAGCGATCTCGTCAGGCAGTCCAACAATCATTTTGGAATTAAATGCAAAACGAACTGGACGGGAGAGTCTGTAACTCACGATGATGATGCAAGAGGTGAGTGTTTCAGAAAGTACAGTTCTGCGATCGATTCCTATAAAGACCATTCTGATTTTTTAAAAAACAGTCCCCGGTATGCGCAGCTCTTTAAACTGGATCCGACTGATTACAAAGACTGGGCATGGGGGCTGAAGCGGGCTGGGTATGCTACAAATCCAAAATATGCGCAAATCATTATCAAACTAATAGAAGATTACCACCTGAATGATTATACGCTGATTGCCCTTGGCCGCATGAATGAGATTTCACAACCCATGCTGGCGACTAATGATCCCACTGCAAATCCAGTGGAAGAAACGGTAGCTGGTGCAGGAGAAACCGCCATGCAGCAGGATGGTGATGAAGACCAGCCAAAGCAGCCGGCGTATCCTTCCGGTGAGTTTACAATTAATGAAACGAAAGTGGTTTATGTAAAAAAAGGAACGCCTTTCCTGGCTGTTGCTAACGAATACAATATTTCGCTATCGCGAATTTTTGAATTTAATGACATGCCGGTTCAAGAAGCAGCGGAAAAAGACCAGCTGGTTTACCTGCAGCGAAAAAGAAAAACCGGCGATCATGATGTGCACGTTGTAGAACCCGGCGAAAGCTTACACGATATTGCGCAAACGGAAGCCTTGCGGCTGCAAAGTCTTTTGCAGTATAATAAATTACAGGCAGGGCAGCAGCCTGCAATTGGAGAAACGCTTTACCTGAAATCGGCTTCACCCGGTACCCCGCGACTGGCTTTGAAAACTGATTATACCATTTATGGTACGCAAAAATTGAATAAATAAATTATAAAATGGCTACCATAAAGGTACACGATAAGCTATTTGAAACCTTTTTACCGGAAGCGACCATTCAGCAACGTATCCGCGAGATTGCTGAAACGATTAACCGTGAGTATGCCGGAAAGAAGCCCCTGTTCATTGTCATCCTGAACGGCGCATTTATGTTCGCTGCCGATTTGTTTAAATCACTGACAGTCGATGCGGAGATCAGTTTTATCAAACTTGTATCATATCGTGGCATGACATCTTCGGGTGATGTAATCACTGCTATTGGCCTGGTGGATGATATTTTTGGCCGGGATGTCATCATTGTAGAAGATATAGTAGATACCGGGAAAACACTGACAGATTTTTTGCCTAAGCTGGTGCACCAGCAGCCGGCATCGCTTAAAATTGCTTCATTACTGCACAAACCGGCTGCTTTGCGGTTTCCCCTGACCATTGATTACCTCGGTTTTTCCATCGAAAACAGGTTTGTGGTGGGCTATGGACTGGATTATAACGGGCTGGGCAGAAACCTGAAAGAAATTTACCAGTTGGCATAGGAACTACCTGGTTCTCGTCTTTTTTTGTATTTTTCTTCATCAAGGCTTTGGTTGAAAAAACATTGCTACATATTATTCCTGCTGTTGTCCTCGATTGCCAGCAGCCAGCAATTTTACATTCGTGGCGAGGTAAGGGATGAAACTGGTAACCCGCTGCAGAATGTTACCATTTTGCTTCATTCAACCGGGTATGTATACAGGAGCGGCTCCTACGGTTCCTTTGGTATTGTATCAGCCCGCAGTACGGATAGCCTTTCTTTTTCGATGGACGGGTATGAGCGGCAAACGGTTTTTGCAAAAGCAGATAGTTACCTGGTGGTAAAGATGAAACCGCTTTCCTCCAATGCCTCTACCCTGCGGCGGGACAAACTTGTTTCCATGACACGAAATCTAACCCGGGAAACACAACGGGAGTGGTTTGCCGGTGATGAGACCTATGCAAGTTTGATAGAAAACAGGTTT
>DASTSN010000044.1:0-15925 GCA_035760665.1 Chitinophagaceae bacterium
AATCAGTTTGAACTGACCAACATTTTCATTGATGATGGTAAGAGCGCTAAAAACTTCGACCGGCCGGACTGGAAGAAGCTGGAGGCATTCGTCCGGAAGAACCATAGTCAGGTGGATTACCTGGTAATGGCTAAATACGACCGGTTTAGCCGCAAGACGAAAGAGGCCCTGCAAATGTTGGAGCTGATAGAGGAAAAATTCAATATCCGCAGCATTTCGGTGATGGAGCCGATCCACGTCAGCCCCGAGTCGCCGTTCTTCTTCCAGATACGCACTCAAATACTAACCAATGCGCAGGTGGAGTGGATGATCATCCGTGACCGGACCCGCTTCGGCAACCACTATGCTGCCAAGGCCGGCCGCTACATCAATGTGCCGCCGTTTGGGTATAAAAAAGGCAAGGACGAAGCCGGTAAATATTTGATCATTGTCGATGAGGCCAAAGCGCCGATCATTCACCGCATGTATCAAATGCTGCTGGAAGGAGCGCCTTTAAAAGAGATCTACTTGGAAGCCAGGCGTATGGGTTTTCCTAACCGTGGCCACAGCGAAACAAAACGCATTTTGCAGTCTCCGACCTATGCCGGCTTTATCAGGGTACCGCCTTACAACGATGATCCTGGCGGGTACCTGGTTAAATCCATCCATGAAGCGATCGTTGACCAGGCGACCTGGTACAAGGCGCAGGATATCCTGGTACCCAAGGCTATTACCAAAACTGTAATGAATGAAGACGTACCACTACGCAGCGTTCTAAAATGCTTTTGTGGCCGCAGCCTTACGGCAGGCAACAGCAAAGGCCGCAGGAACTATTATTGGTATTACAAGTGCGAGGACCACCGCAAATACAACCACTCGGCGATCAAGTTGCACGACATGCTACACCAGCTGCTGAAGGAGTTGTCTTTCCCGCCGGCACATTTGGAGTACCTGAAAGAACGGGTAAAACAGCAGCTGCAGCAGCAGGCGGCCGATAAAGAATTGCTCCTGCAGGAAAAGCGCCGGGAACTGTATGAGTTGAACCGCAAAATCGACCGGCTGGAGGAAAAGTATATCAATGACGACCTCGACAAACAGACCTTCCATAAATTCCGCGACCGCTACCAGCGGGAAGTAGCAGTAGTCCAGGAATATATTTCGGATTTTACATCCCCGCTAAATGAGCTATGGAACATTTACGAGGAGAACATCCGCAAGATGGAGAACCTGGCTTATGTATATGAAAAAGCGGATCTGCATGGCAAGCAGGCCTTTATTCGCCAGGTGTTCAAGTCGGAGTTGTACATACAGGACGGTGTCTATCGAACACCCTGGATACTCCCACTGTTTGCTCCGAAAGCCGCGTCCCTAAAAGAAAAGAGGCTGCTCATAATTGAACAGCCTCACCAAAATCAGCCTGAAGTTCAGGATTGTGCCCCGGACCAGTCCTCACTTGAACACTTTAGCGACTTCATTCACCTTCTTTCCAGGATAAAAATCGCTTGATATGCTCCAGTTACAAACTGTTACATCCTTGCTGCTACTACATTTCAGCCGATCACACTTAGTACTTAGTAGTAGCAGTAGTCAGCAAGCGGCCAAAAAAATAGCCCTGTGGTTTGCTCCGGTGCTCATTTTTCGTACTTTAGCAACTCTTCTTTTTACTGTTACAACTGTTACAAACAATAAAATAAACAAGCTAAAAACCGCCACCGGCTTGTGTAACAGTGATGTAACAGCTATTTCAGAAAGGCCGGTTACTGTTACATTACTGTTACAAACGGTTACAAACTGTTACACTTCACTGTTACAAACTGTTACACGTACAACATTTTACAAATCAGTAGTTTATAAAATTTGTAACAGTAGCACCCCTGAAAACCGGTTTGTCAGAATTTCCCACTTCATTCAATTTTTCAACCTCTAAATCACCAGTTATGGCACAAAAAACCATCACCTTCCAAACAAACTATAATAATAAGATGAACTGCCGCTGCTTCACCCATATCGATGATGCACCTGCGAAAGGCATCCCGGAAAGCGTTATGAATGATACCGTGTTCGAGATCCGGACGGCGGACAATTCCCATCCACCTGTCAAAACAAAAATGGTCAGCCTTGTAAGACTTCCTTTGTGGAGAGTGAGCGATGTATTGAGTTACCCAAGCCATGGCATGGACTCGGTTACCTTCCAGGAGAAAATGGTCATTGAAAAAGGACTACATGCCGATAAAGAAATGGCAGTCTACTTCTATCAGAAAATTGAGGAATAAAAAAGCCCTGGTGCCGAACTACACCAGGGCCAAGCCATGCGCCGAAAATCCTTAGTAATATGGTTGCAAGGTATTGAAACTGTGATATTTTATCACTAAATTTGTTACACCACCTTCTTATAAGCAACCACCACCTAATGAATAAACTGCTCCGCACCTACTCGGTGATCATTCCCACCAAGACCTATTTGCGTAAATACATCTACTGTGAGCATGGTTTCCCCCTGGAAATCAACTATAATTCCACGCTCGGCACACTGATTCTTTGCATGCTAGAGAAAGAAGTGTTTACTGTAAAAATGAGTGAGGCTAAAAAGGATATGCGCATTCAGTACATGAATGACCAGCTGGAGTTTACGGCGTCACTCAATACCATGCACTACAAGGGATCCGGCCTTTCAAAAGACAAGATCATTGCTATTAACCGTTATATTGAAAACTCCTTTGTTGAAGATCTGCACCGGCATTGCAAATACCATATAAAAGAAACATCGTGGCGGCCGGGCATAAAGGACGCCATCTATGCCTTTGCCGAGAGCTATGGTATAGATGTAGAAACTGACATTAGTTTCGAAGCTCTCAAGAAGGCCGAGTTTCGGTATAAAAAGAGACTGGAGGAAAAAAAACTTCAAAAAACTTTGGTGACTTCTGTCCCTAAACCAAACCATCCACTGCAATCTTTGTTTTTTCCAGCATTTGCCTATTAATATACCGCAGTATTTACAGATCTAATCCCCTGTCCTTTCACTCCTCACACAGCTACGCAACATTTGCGTAAATGTTTCAGTCGTCGTTCACCGGCATAAAACCATTACACAGGAACACCTCTTATAAGGGAGGCTTTTGTCAGTTTTGGTATATACCAGTGGAAGATGTAGCTGTGTTCCCGAGAGTTGGCGCCAATCAGCGCCTGGTGGCTGAACCGACCCTGTTAGCCGGTAAATCATGGTTCGGGCCAATCGAAGTCCCAAAAAACCAGCTTGGTTTTGTAGAAGACTTCGACCGAACAAAAGCAGGTCCATATTACAAAACAAAGCTTGCTTCAATAATTATCGGCGATAGTGAGGAAAGCCGCATCAATATTCGAAACATGACCTATCACCGCTATCTGGTGGTGGGCAAACAGAGAGCCGGCGGCGCCTACCTGCTCATTGGAACATTGGACAGCTGGTGCACATTCACACCGGAATATAAAAGCGGCAATGGTCCTGGTGAAACGGCAGCAACAGAATTTTCATTTACAACAGAACACATAAGCAACGCTTATATCCTTCCATCATTTAATAGCGATGCAACAGCACCGGTAAATGCTGGAGAAGGAGGCGGAGGAGGTTCTATGGCAAATCAAACTGAAATAATTCCATTCGCTGATGTGGCAGCAGTAAATATCCCATGGACGGCCACCAGGCTTGAAAAGTTTGGATCCTTCCCATTGGTGGAAGTATGGATCGAAGAAGAAGGCCAACAGCCATTCTTAAACTTCGGCGCCAATATAGAATGTGATGCACCGCCGCCGGCGATGACTGAACTGAATGTAAAACTTGGATTAGGCAATCCTTCCGGATTCATAGTAATAAAGTGATATCATGAAGAACCTTTTTTTATTTCTGGCCATTATAGTCTCATTGGCAGCACAAAGCCAGTCAACAACAAAAGTGCAAACTGACAGTTTGCGCATTTTCCAGGTAGGCGGATTACCGGCTGAACTGATTATTGAGAATGGCACACGTTCGAATACGAATGCGTTTCTGCAAAACTGGAATAACGGCCGCACCCGTTTTGCCTATGCTATAGACAGCGTATGGCAGGACACTTCCGGCATTCATTTTAGAAGGGGCAACAGTACACAGTCTTTCACTTTCCCGTCGTCAATTACCTACACAGGATCCGGGGGTGTTAATGTGAATAGCGCCACAAAGGAAATATCCGCACCAGGTAAGGTTGATTCCTCCAGGATGCGCAACGACAGCCTATTTTATTATAAAGGCGGGGTGGAATACTATGGTGGGAAAACAACAGCCAATACACCGGTATGGGGAACGCTTATCGGGACACTTTCAGATCAAAGCGACCTACAGGCAGCATTGGATGCAAAACAGAATCTACTTCCGTCGGGCACGTCTGCACAATACTGGGCGGCCAACGGATCATTAAGAAATTTTGATAGTGCTGTAAAGGCAACAGGAGATCCTCGCTATGCGCCCCTAGTGCACACGCACACGGGATCGCAAATAATCAATCTTACAAATACTGTGCGAAATCTGTTTAGCGCGGGCAGTGGTATAGACTATGACCCCTTAACAGGTGTGATATCATGGCCGGGCACCGGAGTTATGACCACTTTAAACGGGCTAAATGCGGCTATACAAACATTCTCAACGACCGGCGACATCTCAATTAGTAGTGTGGGAACGGAGCATTCATTTGCTGTTCCTTACCGTATTGATTCGCTAAAAAGGAGTAATGATTCCGTTTATGCACTCAAAAATGGATCATGGCTTTTTCAATTTATAGATTCTGCCGGTGGCGCCGGGAGCGAAACAGATCCAACCGTAAATACAATCATTAAAAATATTCCTGTCAGCGCAGATGCTTCCACTAACAAATATCTTAACTGGAACGGCAGCGCCTACATAAGAAAACAGATCGATTATAGTGATATAGGTGGAACTCCTACAACACCTACATTACAACAGGTTACTACTGCGGGCGCTACATCCACACTTTCAATAACGAGTCCTGGATTCCTAGTGCGGCATACAGCGACGAGTCTCGACGTTGCCCAGTTAACTTATTCTGCCGGCGGCACAGAAGCTGGAGGTTTACTACGGTTGAAAAACTTTTCTTCAAGCCTAACACCCTGGTTTAATTTAAGGGTAAGAAACCTTACGGCAGAAAGGTATGTTGATGTTCCTGATGCTACCGGTACAATGGCTTTACAGGAATGGGTATCCGCACAGGGCTATTTAGCAACCGAAAGCGACCCAAATGCGCTTTTAAAAGCAAGTAACCTTTCTGACCTGACCAATGCAGCCACAGCCAGAACAAACTTAGGAGCAACCACAGTTGGCGCCAACCTGTTTACCGCGACAAACCCGACTGCGGTAAGATGGATCAGGGTAAATGCAGATAATACTGTAAGTTTTAGAAGTGCCGCTGAAACGATTAGCGATCTTGGTGCGCTGACTTCTGTCCCTACACTTACTGATGTGTTAACCGCAGGCAATACTGCTACAGGCAATGGAGCAAGTGCGACTTTCTGGACGGTGCTAGCCCCTAGCGGTGGCGGTTCGCGTGGCGGGCTCAATACAACGGACATCGGAGGAACAAGGGTTGGGGTGCTTAACCTTAATTACGGCGGCACAAACTTCGTTCAGATTCGGCCGGCTACATTAACCGGTAGTTACACAGCTTCATTACCGGACAAGGGAAGCGTGAACCAGACTTTCGCCATGCTGAGTGACATTCCTAGCACTTCCGGCTTTGTAACCAACCCCATGACTACTGCCGGAGATTTGATTTTGGGAGGCGCCAGCGGTACGCCTACACGCTTGGCAATGGGGAGTAATGGCTATGTATTAGGTATCAGTGGTGGGAACGTCGGTTGGATTAACGGAACGTCATGGAGCGGATTATATGCGGCCAGCGCAGTGCAAAGCGGCACTCTTACCATATCTAACACAAATACCTTTTTACAAATCTTCAATGGAAGTACGCCTGCTACCTGGACATTACCGGACAGGACTGCTTCAGCATCGAGAAGTCTGCATATCAAAAATGCCGGTACGGCTAACCTCACCATTCAAAGGGCGGGCACCGACCAGATTTTCACCAATGCAGCTGTCAACTCATTTACACTCACGCCAGGGCAAAGTGTACAGCTAACCTCTGTCAACAGCTACTGGACTGCATTGTTTGATGGATATGGTGCATCCGGCAGTAGTCTAACGGATGGAGATAAAGGAGACATTACTGTTAGTAGCAGCGGCACTTCCTGGACAATTGATAATAGTGCCGTAACCCTAGCCAAAATGGCCAATATTGCAGATGCTACACTCCTTGGTAACAATACTGGTGCAAGCGCAGCACCAGTCGCTTTATCAGGCTCACAAGCAACTGCATTACTGAATGTTTTTACCACAACCTTAAAAGGATTAGTGCCGGCTCCAGGATCAAGTACTGGATTGTTTTTAAAAGATGATGGTACCTGGGCCTCTCCAACGGGAAGCGGAACTGTAAATAGCGGCACTGCAGGACGGATTGCCTTTTATGCTAGTACAGGGCCGGCCGTTAGCAATACCAATGCAAATCTTGTTTGGGATGATACCAATAGTGAATTGAAAATCGGTGGCGGGTCGGATTTTGGCGATTATAAATTACAAGTTACTGGCAACATCTATACTTCTACAGGTAGGATCCAAGGTGCCGGCACAGATAATATTGCTTATATAACTATCACTCAAGCCACCGGAACGAAATTATTCTACAATACGAGTGTTGCAACCCTTGGTAATGGAACATATTCAATTGACCTTTCTTCTTCGCAAAAACTATTCATAGACGGAACCAAGCTAGCCACAGATGATGAAGTTTGGATTGGCAAGAACAGTACCGGAACCGACAGGGGAAGTTTTAAACTACAGGTAGAAGGTGATGTGTGGGGAGGTGGAAGCCTGACAATGGCGGAAATAACCGCCCCGTCCACCCCAGCTGCTGGCTACGGTGCATTTTATGTTTCATCTACAGATAGTAAACCTCACTTTATAACAGATGGCGGTGTTGATTACGATTTAACAGCGACAGGAAGCGGTTCCGGAACCGTAACTTCTGTATCTGTTGTTTCAGCAAATGGTTTTGCGGGCAGTGTGGCTACAGCTACCACAACACCTGCTATTACGTTATCTACAACTGTTACCGGACTGCTAAAGGGAAATGGCACGGCTATCAGCGCTGCTACGCCAGGTGTAGATTATGCTGCGGCCGATAATGATTTGGCGCAAATAGCATCATTCCCGAGTGGATCCTGGGGGATATTAACGAGAGGTGTTGATGATACCTGGTCTTTGGATCAAACAACTTACATAACAGCTACCGGTGCTGCTACCCTGACGAATAAAACAATTGCTTTTGGAAGCAATACAGTTTCTGGCACTCTTGCGCAATTTAATACGGCTGTAACTGACGCAGATCTGGTTTCATTGGCCGGTTCCGAAACTCTGACAAATAAGCGGGTTACAAAAAGAGTTGGTACCACAGCATCTTCGGCAACACCTACGCCAAACGCAGACAGTCATGATGTTTATACCGTTACCGCGCTTGCGGCCACGGCAACCTTTGGCGCACCAACAGGAACGCCAACAGAGGGACAAAGCCTGATCATCCGGGTAAAGGATAACGGAACTGCCAGATCCTTAAGCTGGAACGCTGTATACAGGAGCGGTACAGATGTTACGCTGCCAACAACCACAGTAGTTAATAAAACTCTATACATAGGATTCATTTATAACTCAACTGACAGCAAATGGGATTGCGTGGCTGTTAGTGACGGATATTAATTATGAAAAAACTTGTGCTCATACTTTTGATCTTGCCTCTGTGGAGCATTGCGCAAACAACACTTTATTTGAGCAATACATCCACGCCACCGATTTCCCCTGCATTTAATGCCAATTGGGTTGTTACAACCGGTGCAGATAGAATGTTGCTATCTACTACAAAAGACGGCTCTACGATGACGTCTAAAACAACAGCAGCCAGCGGTGCTTCGGGAGGCTCCACCAGGTATATTCTGAACCGGCAATACATCACAGCGCCTCTCCAGGCGCAAACGATCGCGGGCGGAAGCACGATAAGAATTTCAGTTCTAAGCTCAATTTCTTCCACCGGTCAATCCTCGGTTGGCTACCTACTTTGTTTACTCTCGAAAGTCAGCAGTGGAGGAACGGTCACATTCCTGCAAAACCTGACGAACAGCACAAACTCCTTCACAACCACGCTTACAAATAGAACCATTTCTACGGCATTAGGAGAAGTTACTTTAAGCGATGGTGACCGGTTAATTGTGGAAATCGGATGGCACTACTCATCCGGATCAAATACAACAAGAACCGGCACACAGTCATTTGGGGCGGATAATGCTAGCGACCTGCCAAACGATAACACCACTACCAGCACGAACAACCCAGTCATAATATTTTCTCAGACACTCAATTTCCAAACCGGGCCTGCACCAACGCAAAAGGGAAGGTTCTTTAAAGTTTTAACAGACTAATTATGAAAAGCATTGTATTGATTTTTGTCCTCCTTATTTCAATGGCCTCAAGATCACAGAATCTTGATACTGTATTGGTTCGTAACCTCCAGCTGCAGGCCCAGGATTGGGCATGGCTTGTAGGTGATGCGCCCATTTATGCAGATAGCAGTAGTGCCGCGAATTTCAGACGAATAAGAGATAAGGTACGGGCTGATAATCCCGCCTCATGGACAACAAATGTCACTGTAGATTCATTGGCGGGCAAAGTGGTCATGTATTTCTATCAAAAAACAAAGACGGCGAATGCAGGAGAGATCGCAGCCCGGTACACCGCTATTACAAGTGCCATTGCGGCTAAAACAAATCTTTCAAGTTTCATAACAGCCTTTGATGATGCGTTAGCAGCCGATTATGTGCGAAGGCGGAATAATGGCCGGTACGTAATCATGGATAATTAAACCAAATTATATGAAAAAACTCTTACCAATCATTGCTGCATCCTTGCTATTTTCCTGCTCTCCGGATATAGGCCCGGACGAGGCGGCACAACAGGCTCTTACCGCGACAAATCAGAAAACCGCAAAAATCACGGCAGAAACGGCAGGTGTGGCGTTGCCTGATCTTTGCGTTATCAAATACGAAGTGGGGACATGGGATCTATCCCCGATCGGTGTTCTTCGTTACGGCATGAGCCTCGTACAGGAAACCGTAACTCCGAGGTGGGGCTATCAGTTTAACCTGCCGGTGGGCTCCTTGCAGTGGTACGGTAAATATGATTGTTATATCGCCAACAAGGGCAGCGCTCCATTTGTTATTGAAAAAGCAACAGGCCAAACGGTAACATTTGCCCGATCTACCTTTACTATTTACCCTTCCATGATTTCGCTGCAAGGCTATGAGAACGGTAAAAAAGTCGACAGCGCAAAAAAGAAGGTATCATTTAGTTTTTCCGATGGTCCCAAACTCTTAACAGCCGGCCCGACGTCGTGGTTCGATTCAAAATACATGTGGATCAGCGCAGGATATGCGGATGTTTATAACAATCCCTTCCCTGTGCCTGAGATAAACGGAAGACCGAAGCCAGGGCGGTACGTATTGGCTATCACCATCAATGGTGATCACTACTGGCCGGAAAGCGATTACACCAACAATACAACCCTGATAGGATTCACTATCGACGAAGCTGGCGTGCTCACAATGGATGAATCCAATATTGAGCTGAATAAACCTAAGCCCGTCGAGAACTTAACGGCAACGAAAACTTTAAAGGGAAGGGATAAGAACATCACACTGCAATGGCAAAGCGAAGCCGATAAATTTTTGGTATACAAAGAAGGGGTACTGATCGGGCAGCCAACAACAAACTCGTTTTCCGACAATATCTATAAAGGTTTTAAGCAGGCCACCTATGAAGTAGCTGCCGTTAATAATATCGGCGAATCACCTAAAACAACTATTCAAGTATCCAAGTTTTAAAAATGAAAGCAATTGCCACCATCCTTATTTTTATTTCCACCCTTGCACATGCAAGATCTATCACCCTGCCCAAGGATGCTGCCGGTGGGGCTTACCGTCCCATGCTGGATATGAACGGTGTTGACACCATTGTTTTAAAGGGCAAGTATAAAAACGTGGAGCTGGCTTACTATGGTATTTGGGGGAGCCCTTCTAAAAAGATCGTCATAAAGTCTGATCCCATTGATTCTGCATCAATCAGCGGCTATGGCCCTTACTGCATGCTTATTAACGGTGAGTACTTTATCATCGACGGATTAAAATTCACTGGCTTTGACACTGTATTTACCGCCACAGGCCTTGGGATTTTTGAAAGCTCCAATATTGAGGTAAGAAACTGCCTGTTCTACCAATTGCAGGCAGGCATTGTTCAAAATCCCATTGCCAGCAGGGACATGGAGAATAATTATTTCCATGACCTTGTATTCGTCAATTTCCGGAACCCTGCAAATGGCGGGCGCACTGAATGCTTTTATTTAGGGAATACCAAGCAAACAAGCCCCGGCAAGTTCCGCAGGTGTCGGCTGGCAAACATATATATCTATGATGTTTCCGGAGACGGCATACAGCTGTGCCAGGGATCCGATTTTGATTTGCGAAACATTACAATAATCAAATGGGGCCAGGCGCAACTAAAAGAGCAACGCTATGGCATATTGATCGGAAATGAAGCCAACGCCAATATTCAAGACGTATTATTTGATTCCGGCCGTGGCCAGGCTTTTCAATTCCTGGGCACAGGACGTAATTCTTTAAAAAGAGCAACCTTCAGGAATATTGATCTCTCAGGATTGGTGAATGAAGATGTGGTTTACATACGAGCCCGATCGGGAGATTTTTTTATTGACTTTTCCCTAAGCACTTTTTTGAACTGTCGCACCGATCGAAAGCTGATTTATAATGCCACTCCGGATAGCCTCACCTCCGGCAGCATCTTTTGCTCGAACATAGGTGTCGAACCGCCTCAAACCGTGTTAAACAAAAAAGATATATGGGGCTGTATTTCCCTTCCCATTCCAGAAGCGCCAAAACCAAAGCCTGAAACCAGGCAGCGAAAGGACGTTACTATTTACAATAATATATACCAGTTGATGGGAGAAAGAAAACAGGTTTATGTCGATGAGGTGATCCGGCAGCTGCAACCCCAAAGGATCTACATTCTCTTTTACGATAAAAAATTTCATTTAATCAATAAACCATAATACATGAAAAAGACAATCGCAGTTTTGGCAGTTGCCGCAACATTGGTGGCATTCACTTCGGAAAAGTTTTTTACCCTGAAGTTCAATGAAGCAGACTTGAATAAGCATTACAACAAGCTGGAAATGACAAAAAAAATAGTTAACGAGAGTAACCTTCCTCATCAACAGGTAGTGTTTATCGTAAGCTCCATTGACAGCCTGCAGATGGAAATCGTACAACAGGTGCAGGTGCAATTAAAAGACACAACAAAGAAAAAATAGCAGTCCTTTCAACCGCCGTCCGGGCAAACTACTTTCGGTCAAAACAAATTATAACCCATCATTCGTGATGAAAACCAATGTTCAAGCCATGCCCGAAAATGTAAAAGAAAGAGTGGTCGCATTCATCTGCGGCGATGTGTCCGTTATGGGCTTCACCTTTTTAAAGATACCTGACGAAATGATGCATTTGGGCTGGAAGATTACCGCTACTCTTATTATAGGTCTCGCCGGCGGAGTAGCGGGTGTGGCTGGAAAGGATCTATATGCTTTTGCAAAAAGACTTGTCACCAAAAAAAATAAATCATGAAAGAGTTTATCCTTAAAAACAAGGTTCTGGTTTCAGCGATCGTATCGGCGCTGATCCTGACATTACAGCAGGCTTTATCGTCCGGCAGTATCGACTGGAAAGCGATCGGTTTTGCCTGTCTCATTGCCATCATCGGCGTAATTGCCAACCAATGGAAAGGCGGCGGCGTGACCGTGTTGGGGATCCTGGGAACGCTGGCAGGGGTGTTTCACACCATATGGACAACCGGAAGCTTTACCTGGAACGAGTTCATATTATCTGCGATCGTTGCCATTTTAATGGCCGTCAGCCAGTCGTTACAACCTGCGCCACAACAGCAACCCAATCAATTTTATCATTAACGTACTTAGAATAACTATCGTGCGACCTGCCATCCTCCTCCTAATCATTATCCTCACCGGCTGCCTTACCCCAAAAAAGGTGGCCCGGTGGAATAATGAGCACCCCGAGGAAGAAGCGGCCAACTGCGCAGCCAAATATCCCTGCCAGCCGGGAGATACCACCATTATTTCCACAGTTGATTCCACAGGCTACCTACAAAGTATACAAGATTTGGAGTCAAGTGTCCTTTGGCTTAACCAGGTCAACGATTCATTACTGGACGTAATCGCAAAAGACACCGCAAAACACCAGGATAGCGGTTGCACCAAATATGCCCCGGTGATAAAAAAACAGGCGCAGGAGATTGCATCTCTTAAGTACCAGTTGCGAAATATCCCACCTATAGTCATAACCGACTCTGTATATGTTCCTTACATTGACAGCGCTCCTCTTACCGCTCTTCGCCTGGCATTGGACAAAGAACAGGCAGGAAGACAGAAGGCTGAAAAAGAACTCATGACCAAACAAGGGCAGGCTAATACCAGGCTTTGGATGTTCATTGCATCTGCGGTACTCAACCTGCTGCTTATTATATTGTTATTCCGAAAGAAGTCCAGCACCCTAAATAAAATTCTATGATCACGCCGCCCATCAAAAAAAAAATACAGGATGTGATTTCAGTTTTTGAAACATCATCCGTAAAACCTAGGTACGATATATTGGTCACCCTGCATGATGGGCCGGGTAAATGCCTCCAGATCACCTACGGCAAGCACCAAACGACAGAATATGGCAACCTGAAGGCACTGATTAAAATGTATTGCGACAGCTATGGCCGCTACGCCTCTGACCTTCGAAGCTACCTGGCTTATATTGGCAGGCCTGATACACCGCTGGCAAAAAATGAAAGCTTTAAACACTTGTTAAAGCTGGCAGGTACCGATTATACTATGCATGAAGTCCAGGATAAGTTCTTTGATCAATATTATTGGGATCCCGCCTTTAAGTTTTTTCAGCAAAACAACTTTTCGTTGCCCCTTTCTATGCTGGTGATCTATGACAGCTACGTTCATTCCGGAGGAATACTTGATTTTCTACGCAGAAGATTCGGAGAAAGGACTCCCATCAATAGCGGCAATGAAAGGCGGTGGATTAAGGCTTACACTTCCGTAAGAGATAAATGGCTGGAGAATCATACAAACGAAATTTTACCTCCCACAGATTATAGGACAGATTGCCTTCTGGAAGCAATTGACACGAACAATTGGGAATTACAGCACCCAGTTATTTGCAAATTCAATTCGTTCAAACAAAAGGATTGGGTAACGATACGATAAAAGTCTATCCCTGAAAGCCTGTTTTTTCATGTGTATGGATTTTAAGCAGCGGCCTGGAGTTTCTACTCCGGGCTTTTTTTTATGCCTTTGACTAATTGATTAAATGTGGTTTTCAGTTCAAATTCTATTCGCGTTGATAACCGAAATATATTTACAATACTAATGAAGTAAAAGTTGTCAACTTAGATTAAATGATAAAGCAAATAATTGGCAAGTGAAAAAAGATCAATGCCTTTGTGGGCGTGGATAAAAAAGATTTTTTTATATGAAAAAAACGTCAAATATAGTACAGGCTTGACGTAGCATTTTTTTCACGCGGTTTTATACACAGTTGTGTATATCTCTGGCTTCATATTTTGGGCGGACAGCAATACTTTAGCGCAAGTCACTAAGTTCTTTGAAGGAATAAGCCCCAGTTGGGGAACTGAGGCTTTAAGAAATTCGCTGGATAACAGAAGCGACAAAACTACCACACAATATTACACTCCTGCTCTGTTATTCACGAATTTCGTTTTTCCACACGTTGTTAATTATGCAATTCACAGTTGCAGCAAACACTCTGGGAACACCGATTTCTAGGCCTTTTGCGGGTTTTACTGACCACTCACGTAGTTTTACGTTTGTCAGGATTCAAACTGCGCCTATATTTGCGGTGTAAATCACAATGATACCGAGACGGGTAAGGTTATCAAACACACCTTCTTGGTTTAATCTTAGTAATCCCAGTTGTTGCCACAGCTGGGATTTTTGTTTTATAAACTCGTTGGCTTTTAGCCAACAGGAAATACCCCTGCCTGATCGTAAACTGGGGTAATCAAATGGTATCATTGTGAACACTACTATTTGTAAAAAGTGCGGCCGTACTTGTTCCTTGATTTTTAGGTGGAGTTACATCCACCCGGAGACTGGGGAGAAGATACGCGCTTGGTCCAGACCGTTCCCAATTCCGGTCTGTGATTGCACAGGAAAGCATTAAGGTAATATCTATTACCGAAGTGGAGTAAGGTGTGGCAACACCTGAAACCGGGGAGGAATAACACTGGATTGCGACGGTGCCTCCCTTTTTTTATTTGTTTATGACTTCCCCACCATATAATAGTTTATTCACAAATCGTGCCTTCCCTGGCAACTGAAGCAGCCTTCAATTTCCCGATCTCAACTTTAAAGTGGATAATACTGTTGCTATAATAGTTACGGTTCTGATTGGTCCGCTCCAGAAGCATCTTATTTAGCAGGATTTGCTTTTGCAAAAGCATTATGGTCTCTCTGGTGGTGGCCATAACTTTAAGTTACGAAAATTTGAAAGGAATTGCAACGGCCTTAAAAGAGAAAAGCCCCTATCCCGAAGGCCACGGAGCTTTACCTCATTGTTTTATTATTGTAGTTGTTTAGATAAGTTATGCAATCGGTGTGCCAGTTGCATAACCCTCATCAGTAAAAGCTTCAGCAACTCCGGCAAAATAGTCCACCATATACTGCTCTTCAAACATCCCCCTGTTGCTCCCGAAGCGCCATCCAAACGTTTCTGTTTTCCATAGCTGCCCCCAAAAACAGCCGTTGATCATTAGGTGATACAGGCCACCCGTGGCAGCGCCTGATACTTTTGAAAAATATCCTTCAAACCAATGCCCTCGTATTCGAAGCTTACAGGTATTTCGTCCATGGCGTCAAATATAACCGGCCCTGTCCTTTCAACCGGCTTAAATATTCAGGAGGTTTGAGCTTTCTCATAAGCAGTTAGTTTTGGTTTTACTCTAATCCTCCTGTTTCCACAGGAGGATAATTGTTTCTGCGCACCCCTGTCCTTTCACTCGCCGCTGCATCAAAATATGTTTGTATTTGACATTAAAAAACGAAACAGAAAGTCATGAAAAGATTTTTCGCCTTTATGCTCGCAACTTGCATGTTGTTCGTAGCCACGATGCTGCCCACTAAGGAAGGGCACTCTCAAATTGTACGATCGGTAACCATTGCCGATGCGGATGATACGCTGGTCAATGCTGATACGGCCGATGTGAGTCTGACCTTTGACGGTTCCTTCAAGTCGGTGGAAGGCCTGGTCGAAAAGGTCAGTGGCACGGTTGCCGGCAGCGTTACTTTTCAGGGGCAAACATTGGATGGCGGCACATGGGCAGACATTGACGCACTTACGCTCACCAACGTCGCGTCCCAGTACAAGTTATTCGCTGTGCCCAACCCGCGAACGTATAAGGCCTACCGACTTCGGTTTATTACATCTGGCACTACTTCAGTCAAGCCTAAAGTGTACACACTTAGATACACGGGCGGGTAACAAAATTTACCTCATAATATGCCGGTGCAGAAGCCCTTCTTCACTGGCATATTACCCCTGTCCTTTCACTCCTGTTTTTCAAAAAATATGTTTGTATCGTGGATTTCAAAGTAGCAAGTAGCATTTACCGGAAACCGTGGTTGATTGAAAGCCAAGCTGCCTTAGCATACCTTGATTTGTTGGA
>DASTSN010000045.1:0-7532 GCA_035760665.1 Chitinophagaceae bacterium
ACAAAAACAAGACTGGAAGCATTTAGCGATGGTGTGCTGGCAATTATTATTACCATAATGGTACTGGAACTTAAAACGCCGCACAGTACCCATTGGGAGGCTATCAAGCCACTGATTCCTGTGTTTACCAGTTACCTGCTCAGTTTTATCATGGTGGCAATTTACTGGGGCAACCATCATCACTTATTGCATACCGTCAGTCATATCAACAGCCGGATTATCTGGGCTAATATGCACCTGCTCTTTTGGCTTTCCTTGATTCCTTTTGCCACCGGCTGGGTGGGAGAAAATAATTTTGATACAATATCTGTTGCTGTGTATGCCACTGTGCTGGCCATTTGCGCCATTGCTTATTACATCTTGCTCAGAAACATAGTTGCCAGTCATCCCCACAATACCAGCCTGAAGCTGCCGCTGGAAAAGCAGTCCCGCAAAGGATTTATATCCTTGATTGGCTATCTTCTTGCTATTCCGGCTGCCTTTGTGAACAGCCTGATTTCTGTGCTGATCTTTGTATTGATCGCCATTCTTTGGTGGATCCCTGACCGAAATATTGAGAGAGCACTGAAGGAGTAGGAGGGGGGGGATAAAGAGAAAAAGTCTTATTCGACATGTGGCATTTACCCTTTTTCTCTTTTGCATAAGCCAGCACAGTGCTTACGAAATGTTATTCTCGCTGGGGTAAACATCTTTCTTTAATACAGAAAACTCCAGGGGCCGGCGGGGTGTCCCAAAGCGTTCATCCCTCGGGAAGGGCTTTGTTTCACCAGTTGGAATATAACCACGCCGCTTATACCATGCCAGCAATTCATGCCTCAGCGATATTACATTCATAATAATTGAGCGGCAATGCGTACGTCCGGCGTGTTCTTCAGCAGCTTTCAATAATTGCTTGCCTGTTCCTCTGCCCTGAACTAACGGAGAAACAGCCAGCATGCCCAGGTATAACTGATCGCCTGACTTTTGCAGAAATACGCAACCGCAGATGTTTTTATCATTGTCTGCGCATTTTAAAATAACTGCATCGGGCCGTTCCATCATTTCAAGCAGGGAAGTCTCATCGATACGCAGTGAACCGGCAATAAGGTCTGCTTCCGTTGTCCACCCTTTTTTTGAATACTCTCCGCGGTAAGCACTGTTCACCAGGGCAGCTATTTGTGTACAATCGTCTTTTTGAGCAGTTGAGATGAAAAATTGTTCCTGCATCCTTAAATATCAATGAAACTTTATAAGTCTTAAAAATGATAGCCGAAAAAGCAAATTATAAATTAATACCTCCGGAGGCTTCAATGCGCTGTGCATTGATCCAGCCGGCATCCGCCGTGCATAAAAAGGCAATGATGCCACCAATGTCATTTGCTTCGCCAACCCTGCCAAGAGCTGTTTGCTTTGCCATAAAGGCTTTGCGGTCGGGATTATTTCTGATGGCAGCATTGTTGAAATCGGTTTCCACCGGACCGGGTGCTACTACGTTCGCGGTGATGCCCCTGGCGCCTGCTTCCTTGGCAAGGTAGCGGGTGAATGTTTCAATTGCCCCTTTCATGGATGCATATACTGAATAACCCGGTACACAGAACCGCGTAGTTCCGGTAGAAATATTAATGATTCGTCCTCCATCATTAATCATTGGCAGCAATTTTTGCGTCAGAAAATACACACTTTTAAAATGAATGTTGAGAAACCGGTCGAAATCATTTTCGGTTACCTCTGCAAAAGGAATGGTAGCCCCAATACCGGCATTGTTAACCAGGAAATCAAATTGGCTGGCACCCCAATGTTTTTGTAAACAGTTGCTGACATCTTCGACAAATGCCTCAAGAGATCCGATATCCTCTGCGGTATACCGAAGTGCCACAGCTTTTTGGCCCCTGGCAGTGATTTCTTTTACTACAGTATCCGCAGCTTCCTGCTGAGAATGATACGTGAGGATTACGTCATTTCCATATTCGGCAAGCCGTAAGGCCATATTTTTTCCCAATCCGCGGCTGCCGCCGGTTACCAGTGCTATTTTAGTACCCATTTGAATGAATTTACTGTTTATGTCGATATCGAAATAAGGCAACAAAATTATACCGGATATGTTTACCTGCACACTGGCTTTTTTGTTCTGTGCATGACATGATAGCTGTATCTGTTTCTTACTCCTGAACGCTGATCAAAAAATCCTTCGCAACGGCTTATCTTTGCACAAACGCTAATCATTTGAAGCATTTAAAGGCGCTTAACAAATATTTCTGGAAATATCGCATCAGGCTGGGCATCGGTATTGTTTTCGTGATTGTATCAAACTATTTCGGTGTGTTATCGCCGCAGGTAACCGGTTTCATAGTTGGTTTTGTACAAAAACATTTATCCGGCAAATCCACTTCGGGCCCAGCTGCACATTATGATATTCTCGTCAATAAATTCATAGACAAACTAAGTCATGCTGACCTGAGTATTAGCTCGGTAGTGGCATTGAGTGGGATTACCATCCTGGTATTGGCGCTGCTCAGGGGCTTTTTTATGTTTCTGATGCGGCAAACCATTATCGTGATGAGCCGCCATATTGAATTTGATCAGAAAAACGAAGTGTATAACCATTACCAGCAACTAGATACGGCTTTTTATAAAACACACAGCACGGGTGATCTGATGAACCGAATTGCGGAAGACGTGAGCCGGGTGCGTATGTTTACCGGGCCTGCAATTATGTACCTTGTTAACCTGGCGACCTTGATTTCACTCAGCATATTTTACATGCTTAAGCGGGATACTACATTAACACTCTACGTACTGGCGCCCCTGCCTTTACTGGCGGTAGCCATTTATTATGTCAATACAATTATTCACAAAAAGAGCGAACGGATCCAGTCTTTATTATCAGATCTTACCACCAATGCACAGGAATCGTATTCCGGTATTCGTGTTATCAAATCTTTCGTGCAGGAAAAAGCCATGTACCGGTTTTTTGAAAAAAACAGCGAAGAATACAAGGTTAACGCAATAGGCTTAGCGAAAGTTGAAGCGGTTTATTTCCCTTCTATGACTTTGATCATCGGGCTCAGCACACTGCTCACCATTATGATTGGCGGGTTGTCGTATATCCACAATCCTGAACAAACGCCCATTGCCACCATTGTAGAGTTTGTGATTTATATAAATATGCTGATGTTTCCTGTAAGTGCAATCGGATGGACAGCCAGTATGATCCAGCGGGCAGCCGCATCACAGAAACGGTTAAACGAATTTTTGCAAACGAAGCCAGATATTCATAATAGCCCGGTTGCTGAAAAAATTACCATTGAGGGTAATATCCGTTTCAACAGTGTCAATTTTATTTACCCGCATACAGGTATTCATGCACTTAAAAATTTTGATCTCGAAATAAAAAAAGGACAAAAAGTCGCAATTGTTGGCCGGACGGGCAGCGGGAAATCAACCGTCGCACAATTGCTGTTGCGGATGTATGATACAACCGGCGGGACTATTGAAATCGATGGAAAAAATATCCGCGAGATAGACCTGAAGACATTACGGGAACAGATCAGCTATGTGCCGCAGGATGTGTTTTTATTCAGCGACAGCATCGAAAATAATATTCGTTTTGGATTAAAGAAAGACGATCCTGCACAAGTGAAAAAAGCAGCCGAATACGCCAGTATTCACGTGGATATTGCCAGCTTTCCCGAACAATACAACACGATGGTGGGTGAACGGGGCGTTACACTTTCCGGTGGACAAAAGCAGCGGATTTCGATTGCCCGTGGCCTGATTAAAAATCCAAACCTTGTAGTCTTCGATGATTGCTTAAGCGCTGTTGATGCACGTACAGAAAAGACAATCATTACAAATTTATATGACTACCTGCAGGACAAAACCGCCATTATCATCACCCACAGAATCTTTTCACTTTTTCAATTTGATAAAATAGTGGTGCTGGAAGATGGTGAAATAGCCGAGGTAGGAATGCATGATGAGTTACTATCCCGAAACGGGTACTATGCAGAATTATATGCCCGCCAGCAGGAACAGGACACCGGAAATGGCGACTGAAGGCCCTTTTAGCAGAAAATACCCCTGAAAAAGCCCGTAGCGATTGAATTTGGCTGTTTCAAAAACATAATTATATTTGTGCCTTCAGTAAACCAAAAGGAATTTTCTAACTGCAAAAATCTACAACTGTGGCGTACGAAAACAACGACAAGAAAATGGAAAGCATTTACAGCAAACGGATTCGTGCTGGAAAAAGAAGAACCTATTTTTTTGATGTAAGGGCTACCCGGGGAAATGATTACTACCTAACCATTACCGAGAGCCGTAAGCGTTTTAATGATAACGGGTACGACCGGCATAAAATATTCCTTTACAAAGAAGATTTCAATAAATTTATCAAAGCATTAAATGAGGCTGTTGATTATGTAAAAACTGAATTAATGCCTGACTTTGACTTTGATGCATTTAATCATGATGATGTGGTGGCAGAGCATGAGGGTGAAGAAACCGTTGTTGATACAGCCTCTGCAGAAGAAGTGGAAACCACCAACGATGTGCCGTCCGATAACGGCGCCAGCGAAGAAGTAGATAAATGGTAATCAAACCAACTGCTTATACTTTAAGGCCTCTGCGAAGAGGCTTTTTTTATTGCTGTCCTGAAATAATCACGGGAATATTTTTGATTGTCTGCCGTTGACTGTCCACAATCCGAACCAGGTAACTGCCTGCCGCAATATTGGCAACCGGGATCTGTACTTCCTGGGATGTTCCCGCAACAGTCCTATGTTGCGATTTAATGAGTTGCCCAAAATTGTTATACAATTCAAAAATATATGTTCCGCTTTTCGTGGTTCTGATTTGAACCTTAATAAAGGTGCCGGCAGGATTGGGATAAACAGCCGCCGAGAACTCCTGATTATTTCTTTCTAATAAAACAACATTTGAATATTCCCGGTGACCATCCTGGTGAATGGCTGCTAACCGGTAAAAGTTTTTCCCGCTTAGCGGATGGTAATCATTATATCCGCCGGATGAACTGGGATCGCCATGCAGAAAACTGGAATACAATGCTGCATAATTGACACCGTCGCTACTTTTTTCTAACACAATCTCTGTGAATCCGGCTGCAGTTTCCACCTGCCAATCCAATTGGTTGTAGTCAGTAAAAACTTTTCCCGAGAACCGCTGAAATTTTACAGGCAATATGCTACCGCCAAACCGAATGGAAAATGATGCTTTGGTATTCTCTATGCCATCAACATAAAGCAGGTAGTTGGTATTGGCAGAAAGCCCCGTTATATCGGGTAGTGTTCCGTTTCCATTAAAGGTTGTACACGCCACCGGCGCAGGGTACGACCCGGCTGACGGGCATGAACTTGCCTGGTAAATGGCCAGTCGTACACCACTGACCGGTACACCCGAATAGATTTGTGTACAGGAAGCTATAGCAGCAGGCGTGGTGCTGTAGCCGCTGACTGTCAGCGATAATATTCCACCGGCAGGGTTAGTTCTGAAAGCATAATACGCGTTATTGGTGATAGCAGTTCCTTTACCATCACAACGAACCTGGTTATAAGCAGGATCAGTGTATTTATTACTGGTGGCATGCACCAGGTCAAAGTTGACTGAGGTATTATACGGTGTAGGCGTAAGGGGAAAGGAAGCCGGGCATTCATCTTTCGCCTCCGAAATAGTGGATAAAGGAGTCATTTCAGCACTGGCGCCGCAGGTTCCGTAGGTATTTCCCTGCTGCTGAATGGCGTACAAGGCTCCGGCCAGAGCTGAATAATCAGGACTGATGCGCCGCACACTATTGGTGGTGGCCCAGTTCATTAGTTTCGCTGGATTTACCTGTCCAACGATTAATGCTCCCTGTAAATCATCATTCACATGGCCAAGGCTGATTGCATGCCCCAGTTCGTGAAGGATTACACTTTCCAGGTCCACCAGGTTGAAATCAACGCTGTTGGGCGGGCAAGGACCGGTATTAAAAGAAGTAGAGCCGGAAGAAACCGCATTATTCCTGATAACGATATCGAAGCCTGTTTTTTGAACTTGATTCACGCTGGGATTTGACGGGCAGACGCCGTAAAAAGAATAACAAACGGCCAGTACACCGGCCGGCAGTGGAGAAGAACCTGTATTGGTATTGTCAAACATTATAGTATTGATCCCGTCATTGCTAATAGCCTGGTTGGTTGTGGTGCCGGCTTCGGTTACATGAAAACCAGCCACTTCCTGCCAGGTGGTTAATGCACGCTGAAAAGTTTGTTTTGCCGTACTGGCATTTATGTCAACACCCGAGCCTGCCGTGCTAGTGGAATAGACAACATCATACCCGCCCGTTCCATTAAAATCCATAAGATTTGATTCTCTTACGTAGACCGTGCCGGAAATGCTGTAGGTTACACTAAGAATGCTATAGAGCACCTCAAGGTTAGTAGGAGCCGTAGCCAATGTGCCCGAGGCATCCTGAACCTGCAAGGCTCCTGTTCCGGCATTTGTGGGAACCTGCAATTGTATTTGGGTATCAGTCCATGAAATAATTAACGGACTGTTGTAAGGGACCTGGTAAGGGGTTCCTCCACTGCCGTCATCAGCGTCATCAAAAAGCACGGCCGCAGTTCCCGAAGGCGTACCAAAACCTGACCCATTAATGGTCAGCACATTATTGACAGGATCCAGTGTGGCACCGGCATGAACGGTAGTTGGCGAAAAGGAGGTAATGACCGGCGCAGCTATTTTTGCCTCCTGGTGCTGGCGGCTGTCTGCAGAAAATGAGGGTTTACGGTTCTCAAAATTTTGCCCCGTTCTGGCTTTCAGTTCACCATAAAATTCCCGGCTGATGTTTTTATAGCGTGCAAATGGTGCGCTGGCTGTACCATTATGAAGATCGTATTTGATAAATCCCTGGGCACTGCTGTAAACTTCCCAGGTCTTTTCTGCAGAACTCCGCTCCTGTAAGTCGTTCCGGGCAGGGTTCAGAAAAAACATACCAACCTGGTTTACAGAAAGAGATAATAAATCACTCACCTGCATGGCCTGGCCGTCCACGCTGCCGCCTTCGGTTATTATGTCTACGGTTGCACTTTGTACTGCACCTTTGAATATTTTGAAAATTTCAATTTTGTTGGTAGTGTAAATCAGGGTATGGGCACTGTTCCAGTAACAGGACTGATCAATTACTTTGCCTTCAACGATCAGCGAAGATTGTGCTGTTTTTTCATCAAGGGATACCCGGTACAGGCTCTGCGCATTGATTTGTATAAAAGACAGAATGGAAAGTATGACCAGTGATATTCCATTTTTCATAGATTGGATCTTAAAGCTTTCAAAAACGGACCGGATTGAATTTTACGGGTTTACACAAAATGTGCTGAATATCTAAACGTTCGGAAACAAAAGATAGTATAAAAACCACCATATTATTTACCGGGAGGTCAATTAAAACCTGCCTGTTTTGCTGTCTCCAATTCCCTTTTAAAAAGTTGCTGGAAATGGATGAACTGTTTGCATTCCTTTAGCCGTATCCAAATGTCTTTTTGCAACTGTCATGC
>DASTSN010000046.1:0-29622 GCA_035760665.1 Chitinophagaceae bacterium
ATTAAACATAATATCCGAGATTCGAAAGCCCAGAATTTCATTGGCCTGTTCAAAAAGCTTTTTTACAAAAGCGCTGTTCTCATAATGATCTTTTGCCATTCCGGGAAATTGTGAACCCTGGCCGGGAAAAACAAATGCGTGTTTCATCCAAAAAATTTTATGGTCTGTAAAATGGAACAGTATATTCACCAGCTTTGCAAAGCCGGTACCCTTTACCGCAATTCGAACAAACAAAAATGCCACAAAGACTTTAACTAAAAAAATCTTTATGGCATTTTATATATGCATGCCTGATCAGCTCAGTGTGGCGGAAATCAGCTTTAAAAATTCGCTGCGGGTAGAGTTTTTATGAAACTCTCCGTCAAATGCTGAAGTAGTGGTAACAGAATTTTGTTTTTGTACACCCCGCATCATCATACAGAGGTGTTGTGCCTCAATCACTACAGCCACACCCAAGGGATTCAGCGACTCTTTAATCGCCTGCAATATCTGCGTGGTGAGCCGTTCCTGCACCTGCAGGCGACGTGAATACACATCCACCACACGGGCCAGCTTACTGAGGCCAGTTATCCAGCCATTAGGAATATAGGCAATATGCGCCTTTCCAAAAAATGGCAGCATATGGTGTTCACACATCGAATACAGTTCAATGTCTTTTACGATCACCATCTCGCTTACATCTTCATGAAACTTAGCTGAGTTTAAAATATCTTTTGCATCAATTTGATAACCCTGCGTCAGGTACTGCATTGCCTTGGCCAGCCGCTCCGGTGTTTTCAGCAACCCTTCCCGGCCGGAGTCTTCGCCCAGCAAATCCAGTATTTCTTTATAATTTTTAATAAGCCCTGATGTTATGTTTTCTTCGTATTGCTCTGTTTTTTTATATGCCATTATATTTAAATTCTGATTTTAATAATTAATCGGCCGGGTATTCTACAAAGTTTCGCGGCGTTTCATACAAACGAATTTGCATATCCATATTTTCATCAATATGCGGCCGTAATAATTGATAAATGACGACAGCTATATTTTCGGCAGTAGGGTTGAGTTCTCTGAACTCTTCGGTATCGAGGTTAAGATTTTTATGATCAAACCGCTCCAGCACCTCCCTTTTGATCAGGTCAGAAAGTACTTTCATGTCCATGACATAGCCGGTATTTTCATCAGGCATCCCCACCACTTTCACTTCCAGCTCATAATTATGGCCATGGTAGTGCGGGAGAGCGCATTTACCAAAAACTTTTTCGTTTTTTGCATCGTCCCATTTTGGGTTAAAGAGGCGATGTGCCGCATTAAAATGTTCCTTCCGGAAAACAGCTACCTTCTTACTCATACAAGGAAAGTACGAATTAAATACCAGATTTGGGTGCCGCTGATTCCACTCAGCAACCCGGCACTTTTAAATACTTTGTTTGGACCTATCCGTACAAAAGAGGAAATAACAGGGAGCTGACGTATTTGTTCGAAAATAAGTGGCTATTTTTCGCCAAAATATTCCACATAAATACGCGGTGTTTCATATAGTTTTATGCAGTGTAGCTGAACGCCGGCAGGTAAATGCGGTTCCAGTTGCTGCCAGATACCGACTGCCAGGTTTTCCGTGCTGCACATTTTCCCCTGCATAAAATCCACATCAAGGTTCAGATTCCGGTGATCAATTTTTTCTATCACATGCTCTTTGATCAGTACACTAAGTTTTTTTACATCGAATAAAAAACCGGTATCCGGATCGGGCTGCCCTTTTATGGTAACATATAATTCATAATTGTGGCCATGCCAGTTATCATTGGCACATTTACCAAAAACTTCGTCGTTTTTTTCCCGGCTCCAGCTGGGGTTATACAATTTATGTGCAGCATTAAAATGCTCAAGTCGCGTCAGGTACACCATAGTTTATTCTTGCTTTGATCCGCTTTAAAAACGCTGCAAAGGTATACAAATGCTACAGTTTAAAAGCAGGCTTTCCAGCCGTCTGGAAGCGGCAGAAACAGCAGTATGCTGTAATTTTGCACATTATGCAAATACTAGTTTGTGCAGCTACTATACGGGAAATAAAACCGTTCCTTGACCACCATCTGAACGAGCAGCAAGCAAAAAAAATTGACGTCCTGATTACCGGCATAGGCTTAACCGCCACTATGTACCGGCTAACCAAGTACCTTGGGTTGAAGCGGCCTGACCTGGTGATCCAGGCCGGTGTGGCCGGCGGGTTCGACCGGCAACTTTCCCTGGCCTCTGTTGTTGTGGTAAAACAGGAAACAATTGCCGACGAAAGCGTAGTAGAATTGAAAGCGTTAAAAAGCTTATTTGACCTGAAACTGGTACCGCAAAATCAATTTCCATACCGGAAAGGCTGGTTGGTAAATCCGCATAAAGATTTTATTAAGCGAACAAAACTAAAAGCAGTCAACGGTGTTTCTGTAAATGAAATCACCACTGCCGTTCAAAAGATTAAATTTTACCGGCAGGCCTTTGCGCCGGTGGTGGAATCCATGGAAGGTGCCGCCCTGCACTACAGCTGCCTGATGGAACAGGTTCCGTTTATACAATTCAGAAGCATTTCGAACTATGTGGGTGAACGCAATAAGCAGAAATGGAACATGCGTGAATCGATTATCAACCTGAATGCTGAACTGATCCGGTTTACAGCATCACTTAATTTAAATGAAAAATGAAACTGACAATTGGATTTAGTCCGTGCCCGAACGATACATTCATCTTCGACGCACTCATAAATAAAAAAATTGATACCGAAGGACTGGAATTTGAAGCAGTACTGGAAGATGTTGAAACCCTTAACCAAAAAGCCGCTCTTGGAGAACTGGATATTACAAAACTCAGTTTTCCTGCCTTTTTCAATGTGGCCAACCAATATGTATTGCTGAATGCCGGCAGTGCGCTGGGAAAAGGAGTTGGTCCTTTATTAATTGCCAATGAACCCAAAACAACCGAAGAGGTGCCCGGCTGCAGCATTGCAATCCCCGGGGAAAATACGACGGCTAACCTGCTTTTGGGATTTGCCTTCCCGGAAGCTCTCAATAAAACGCCCATGGTTTTTTCGTCTATTGAAGATGCTGTGTTAACCGGCAAAAAAGATCTTGGTGTGATAATCCATGAAAACAGGTTCACCTATGCACAAAAGGGATTAACCAAAATCGTTGACCTGGGCGAACATTGGGAAAGTAAGATGAATGTGCCGATTCCGTTGGGGGGCATTGCCATCAAACGAAAACTTGGCAAAGATTTGGCAAGCCATGTCAATGAACTGATCCGGAAAAGCCTTGATTATTCGTTTGCTCTTTATCCCAAGATATCTGCATACACCCAACAACATGCCCAGGAAATGGATGAAAACGTGATGCGCCAGCATATCGAACTGTACGTAAATAATTATTCGCTGGACCTGGGTGAAGACGGACGTAATGCAATTAAAATTTTATTTGGAGTTTACCGCAATATGCGGAAGACCGTCGAAACCGCAGCCGCTGATACGCTATTTCTTTAACGCAGTTGCATAAGCGTCCAGGCATCTTTTGCGGGCAAACTCGTGTTCCACAATCGGTTTGGGATAAGTGAGTTCTTCAAATTCCGGTACCCACCTGCGCACATAGGTGAGCTGCGGATCAAACTTTTTCGTTTGCAGGTAAGGGTTAAACACTCTGAAATACGGTGCAGCATCACAGCCACTTCCTGCCGCCCATTGCCATCCCCCATTGTTGGCTGCCAGGTCAAAGTCAAGTAATTTTTTTGCAAAGTATGCCTCTCCCCAGCGCCAGTCAATCAGTAAATGCTTTGTCAGGAAACTGGCAACGATCATGCGTACACGATTATGCATGTACCCCGTTTCGTTCAGCTGGCGCATACCTGCGTCTACAATAGGATAACCGGTTCTGCCTTCACACCAGGCATGAAATTCAGTTTCGTTATTGCGCCAGCTAATCCGGTCGTATTCGGGCTTAAATGACCGGGTGACAACAAACGGAAAATGCCACAAAATCATATGATAAAAATCGCGCCAGATCAATTCGTTTAGAAATGACTCACTCAAGCGGCTGCCTTCACGCGCCAGTTGACGAATACTGATAGTACCAAACCGCAGGTGCACACTCAGTCGCGAAGTACCATCGACAGCCGGAAAATCCCGTTGCTCTTTGTAATGTGCCATCACATCTGGCCGCGAGTCTTTAAGAGGAAAAGAACGGTTAACAGGTATAAAGTTCATGGACGCGAGGGAAGGAATTTCCCTTACTGATTGTTTGTAAAAATTAACGCCATATTTTTCTACCGGGTAAGATTTTAGATAAAAATTATTCAGCTGTGCTTTCCAGCGCCGGGAGAATGGAGTAAACACTGTATAGGGCTTGCCGTCATCTTTTAGAACTTCATCTTTCTCAAAAATCACCTGATCTTTGAATGTATGCAGTTTAATTTTTCTTCTACCTAATAAGGCAGCAATTTCCGTATCCCGTTTTTTTGCATAGGGTTCGTAGTCGTGATTGGTAAAAACCTGTTGTATGTTGTAGACCTCAAGGAGGTTTAAAAAAACTTCTTCGGGAAAGCCATAGCGTACATCCAGGGTAGTACGGCATTTTGCCTGCAAGCTGGCTTGCATTTCTGCCAGTTGCTGATGTATGAATGTTACCCTGGCGTCATCACGGTCAGTTAGTTCGTCCAGGATATGCCGGTCGAATATAAAAACCGGAACCACGGGCAAGCCGGCCTTCAAGGCATGGTATAGGCCGGCATTGTCATGCAGCCGGAGATCTCTCCGAAACCAAAAAATATTGACTGCTTCTTTCATACAAATTCCCTTTCAGCCATTAACGGCTGAATGCAAAATAGGTTTACTGAAAAACCGGCTGAATAAATTTCTTGTAAAAAGCAGCCGTTTGTTCATTGCGATAGACAGTATTGACGCATAATTTCACCCATTTGATACCAGCAACAGCATTGGTGAGAAATAACTCATCTGCATTTTCAAGGTCCTGCAGTTTCACAGCCGTTTCTTTAACTACCAACCCGGATTGTTGTAATTTATTTATCAAAAATTTACGCATCACGCCTGCCACACATCCTTCTGTTAAGGCAGGTGTGTAGATGATATTTTGATGAATAAAAAACAAGTTAGAAATGGTTCCATCAGCAATATGGCCTTTTTCGTTCAGGATAAAACATTCATTCAGCTGATGCCTTTTTGCATAAAGTGCAGCCATCACGTAAGGCAGGTAATTCGCAGTTTTGCTGTTCGAAAATAAATCACAGCTTTTGTGCGCATCAGGAAAAACAGCTGTAACAAGTCCGTTTTCATTAAACGCTTGAGCAGCAGCATTGAGCGGCCAGCATTCAATGAGGTAATTGAAGGCATCAATATTTTCAAAAATCCCGCCATGCCCGCGAAACACCGTTAACCGGATACGGGCAGCCTGCTCGCACCGGTTTTTCCGGCAAAGCGTTTCAATGTATGTGAGGAGCAGCTCCGGCGTAAAGTGTTTTGGTATGGTGTAGCTAAATAATCGAAGACTTGTAAACAGCCGCTCCAAATGAAGTGAAAGCAGCGGAATGTTACCAGCCACCATTCGCATCGTTTCAAACAAGGCATCCCCGTAGCGAAAGCCACGGTTGTTGGCCATCAACACGGGTTCCGCAGCATTTCGGATTTTCCCATCAAGGCAAATGAATTGGTTCATACCGTGAAAGTAAAAATAAAAATGCCAATCTGCCTGCCATGGAAAATGGCAGCAGACTGGCACATGCATTTATAAATACTGAACGATTTACTGACTAACGATTCCTGCTTTTACTGCATACATAACAAGACCCGCCATTGATTTGGTGCCTGTTTTGGTTTTTAATTTATCACGGATAGCTTCCACGGTCCGAGGACTCAGGTCTACGATGTCGGCAATTTCTTTCGTGCTCTTTTCTTCGCACATTAATTTAAGAATGGTGATTTCTTTTTCTGTGAGTTGCACATCCGCCGGCATCGACGCTTCTGCTGTGCGTTTGGTACGCAGACCGCTCAATAAGGCTTTATTGGTAAGATCATTGAAAAAGAAATCCTGCTCATACACTGCACGAATAGCATCATAAATCATATCAGACCCGGACTCTTTTGTGAGATAAGAGTTGGCACCGATTTCCATCATTTTAGAAATCATGGAATGATCATTGTGCATGGATAGCATAATGACCTTAACATCGGGATATAATTTTTTGATTTCTGGTAAGGTAGTCAGCCCATCCATGATCGGCATCTGAATGTCGAGTAAAACGACATCGGGCTGCACGTGCTTTAGCAGGTTCAGCAACTGCATCCCATTTTCGGCTTCGGCTACCATTTGAATATCTTTCCGGCTGGAGAGTGAGGTTTTCACACCTGTACGGAAAAGGGCATGATCGTCAGCAATGGCAACTTTAATAACTGCGTTAGGATCGTGATTTTTCATTGGAAATTAAATTAGTAAAAGATGAATCAATATTATTATAAAATAGTCAGTTTCCGCACGCAAATTGGAAAAATCCCGCAACATATACCATAGTAGAAATACTTGATTTCTTGCGTGCAGAAACTACGAAAGCAATTTATCTGTTGGCAAATATTGGAATCACTTAGAAAATTTTCGACAACCAAAATGAAGATTTTACGATGAATGTGGTAAATACCGAAGCCGGAAAATCGGGCAGTATTGCTCTTGTCCACATTACGATGTGGATATATTTTTGTATTCGAAAGTTGATTGACACGGAAACAATCGTAGTAATTCCGACCGTCCAATGTCCTATACCGTCCAGAAAGTTCTTATTCACTATCTTATGAAAAACCAGCACGATCTATTCCCTCAATCAACTTTCTCTTTTTCTTTGCCGAATTTATATCCCCGTTTTTAAATCCGAGTTCTATTGCTTATACCTCGATTGTAAGAGTTCTCTTCAATTTTTGTACATATTTCCCTGGTAAAAAATAGTTATCCGCTGCTTTATTTGAGAAGCTGTTTCCGGCGGGGTGACAAATAATCATTTAATAGATGAATTATTTTTTTCTGCAATAATGTAGGCGCGGGGTTCGCCCAATGCAAATTTTTTCTTTCCGGGTATGCTAAACACTTCTTTTATGAAAAGACCTGCACCGGTCAGCATCTTTTCCATTTCGGCAAGGCTGAATATATAATCCACACCTTTTTTTTGCTCGGTGTGTCCATCCTTGTTGATAATGAAAGATTCAGTTTCAATGCGTGTAGGATTAAATAAGTATCGGCTGTCGGTCAGAAATTTATAATCGCCTACGTAAGACCAGTTTTTTTCCCTGAAGTCTTTAATAACAATTTCTGCAAGTGACCAGCTATTGATCAGGAAATTTCCGCCCGGTTTCAAAGCCTCTGCCACTACTGACATGATATGTTTGGCATCAGTCTCGTCAAAAAAATTCAGACTGTTACCCATGCAGATAGCCAGGTCTACAGGTTCTTCCGCTTTAAAACTCATAATATCGGCTGCCATATATTTTACGGGCAGTTTTTCCTCCTCCACAATTTTTTGCAAATCACTGATATATTCTGAAAGATTATCCACAGCCGTAACATGCACAGCTTTGCGGGCAAGCCCAAGCGTATGGCGACCATAACCACACATAATATCCAGCACTTTACTGCCAGGCTGCAGGTTAAAATACTGGAGCATAAAATTTACTTCATGCTCTGTGAGTCCGGCAGGTATAGCCGTACGCCACATTTCTTTATAAAATCCATCAAAGAAAATGCTATTGACGTTCTCTTTTGTTACGTGTGCCGGCATTGAAAAAAATTATGTATAAGGAATCTTTTTATTCCAGGAGTTTATTACGCATTCCGTACATCACAAGTCCAGCGATAGTTTTTGCACCTACTTTTTGCTTCATGTTTTGCCGGATCGTTTCGATCGTGCGGGGGCTCAGGAAAACTTCCTTGGAAATTTCTTCCGTGGTTTTATCCTCGGCAATGAGTTTCAGTATTTTCAGTTCCTTTTCAGAAAATTTAACCGGGTTCGGATAAAACTGGCGGACTGTTTTTTTGTGTTGTAGCTTCAGTAATACGGCTTTATTCACCAGGTCGTTGAAATAGAAGTCATCATTCATGCAGGTGAGAATAGCCTGGTAAATCTCCTCCGGATCAGTGGTTTTAGTAAGATAAGCGTTAGCGCCCATTTCCATCATTTTGGTAATCATCTCCTGGTCATCATACATGGTGAGTACAATGATCTTGATGTTCTCATATTCCTTTCGGATCAGGCTGATGGCGTTGATACCGTCCACTTCCGGCATACGAATATCCATCAGCAATACATCGGGCTGCTTGATCTTCAGCTTATGCATGACATCTTTACCATCTTCGGCCTCCCACAATATCTTCAGGTATTCCTTATCCTTCAAGGCCATTTTAATACCATCCCTGAAAATCTTGTGATCATCAGCAATAGCTACTTTAATCAACTGTTCAGTGGTCATGGACTATTGGTTTACAAATCATTTAATGGGTTGTGTGCAACAATAGCAAATCTACTCTTTTTTAAATATCGGTTTGCCACGAATTTTTTATTGACCGGCACACGGCTCCCTGCGTGATGTATTACAACATGTGGTTGTAAAAACCCGTTTTCACAGATCGTATATTACCGATAAAATTAATCGTTTTTTTACCAGCAAAACTGTAAAAGCCATATGCTCAAAATCAGGTGTATTTGCTCTTGTACAGTATACAGGAGCAAACTACTTTTGATCCACAAGTTGATTGACGAGGATGCGCTAACCTATACCGTCCAATGTCCTATACCGTCCAGAAATAGCATTTCCAATAATCCTTTGAATGCCGAAGCAAAATCCAATGTCAATCAACTTTCTTTTTTTTAAAAGTCGTTCAGGTAGATCCTGAAATTTGAAATTCCTGCCGCTTCACATTTATTCACACTTGTTGATAACTTAGCCAAAACGATAAATCACTTCGGAAATTTACCAGTTTTTACGATAGTAAAAATACTAATTTCAATTAGGGATATTACCCATTTTTTATTAGAAGCTTTCCTATAAAATCGGCTGTAAGCATTGATAATACTGAATTATTAGAATAATAATTAATTCGTATAGAGAAAACCCCTATGGATAAGACAGACGTTTAGGGCAATATTTGAATTAAGAAATATTTCTGGACAAACCTAAAATTTCGTCTGTTATGAAAAAGGTTAACGCTGTAAAAAGATTCTGGCAAGGTGGCGTAGAAGGCATCTGGTGGGAGCAAGACTAATCTTTTGATTAGTTTGATTTAGAATTCGTTAAAAGTTTTTCTATATTTGGGTAAAATCCAAATACATAGAAAAACTTTTTGTTTTTATATTAATTTATTCTTACCTGCTTCCTCCCATTTTCTTTCTTGTTCATAGAAGAAAAAAATCGGATATACTAGTTATTGCTCTTTACGGAGTTATATTTTTCGGATTATTATTATTTGGAGATCGCTACTTGGGCAGGATTCCTCTCTTTTATCAAAAGCTTTATAACACCTTTTATACATTTTGTGAATTCACAGCTTTCACATTAGTTTTTTGGCTGAACATTCGCAATGTAAGGGCCAGAAAAATGATGGTACTCTGCTACCTTTTATTCGTCATTTTCCAAACTATTAATTTCTTCTATACTGTAAAAAATCCAATTGGTATTGATACAATACCAATTGGTATTGAAACAATCCTTGTCTTTATTTTTATTTTTTATTTTCTGTACGAATTTTTTATATCCACAAATACCGATTACGTATACAACCATCATTGCTTTTGGATCGCCATTGGGGCTTTAGTGTATTTAGGCACTTCGTTTTTCATATACATATTAGCCAATAACATTAGTAAAGAAATTCATGATAATGTTTGGTATATCACATATATCTCAGAAATAATCAAAAACATTCTTTTTTCAGTAGCGATTGTGGTGTATGCCAAAAACAATAAACTAAAATCAAACAAGAAAAATATTCCCTATTTAGATTTTTAATCAGCCACTAACCCATTATGTACTTACTGCAAGCCACTACATCGCCCGTTTCGCTGGTACTGTTCCTCGGTACACTGGGCATGTTGGTGCTCACCATCGGACTGATCCTGTTTATCATTTTTCATCAGCGCAAGGTGATCCGCTACCAAATGCGCCTGCAGGAGATGGAACAGGAGCAACAAAAATTATTATTAAACGCCTCCATCAAACTTCAGGAAGAGGAACGCCAGCGGCTTGCTGCCGACCTGCACGATGATGCCGGCCCCCTGCTTGCCACCGCGCGGCTTTACCTTAATGAAAACCTGGTAAACCAGGATAAGGTGACGCAACTTCAGGCCATTTACCAGGCCAGGCAGATTATTGACGACAGCATTCAACTGATCCGCAATATCAGCCACAGCCTGATGCCGCCTACCCTTAAAAATTTTGGTCTCGAATCGGCTGTTAATGACTTATTTCAAAAAATAAGCGGATCCGGCACGATCAATGCCAGCAGCCGCTTTCACGAATATCGTGACCGCCTGAAAACAGAAAAAGAACTGATTATCTTCCGGATTATCCAGGAGCTGGTTAACAATATCCTGAAACACAGTAACGCCAGTTTTATCCACCTTACCCAAAACGTCCATGGCGAAACATTTTACCTGCGCCTGCATCATGATGGGAAAGGGCTGGTTCAGGCAGATTTTGATAAACTGAATAAAAGTTCCGGTGGATTGGGTATCAAAAATATCAGCAGCAGGATGAAAGTACTCCAGGGAACCATTTATTTTGAAAAAGATATCTCCCAAACTTACTATAAAGTTACGCTGGAATTACCCCGGGAAGATGCTGATGAAGCTTAAACAAATTAAAGTCCTAAATTTGCCCAACATCTGATAACTATGGGAATCATTAAGGTAGCTATTGCTGACGATCATAAAATTTTCCGGAAAGGAGTGATTCTCTCCCTGCGACCATTCACTAATATCAAATTTGTGCAGGAAGCAGACAATGGAGAAGAATTGCTGCAAGGGCTCCCGGAATCTCAGCCTGATGTTGTGCTGATGGATTTGCGCATGCCACAAAAAGATGGTATTGAAACCACCAAAGCAATCAGTAAGCTTTACCCCAATATTTATGTAATTGTCTTAAGCATGTACGAGGATGAGCGGTTTGTATACCACCTTATGGAAAATGGCGCCAACGGTTACCTGCTTAAAAATGCCGAACCCCAGGAAATTCGCAGGGCGATTATGGAAGTATACGAAAAGGGTTACTACCTGAACAATTTTGTGAACCGCGTTTTACTCAAGCGTTCGCATGCCCGCCAAAAAGTAATTCCGTCGCTCAATAAAGAAATCACACTGAGCGATAAAGAAAAAGATGTCCTGCGCTATATCTGCATGGAATTTACTGCCCAGGAAATTGCCCAAAAAATGGAAATTAGTCCAAGGACAGTTGAAGCAATCAAGGACCGCCTGATGGAACGCTTTGGCAGTAAAAACACCGCCGGACTGGTATTCTTTGCAGTAAAAAATAACCTGATTGATTAAAGTTGCATTTCCGGTACTGACTCTTCAACAATTAATTTTCCGGCCGTTTTCGTTTTAATTTCATCAACACTGACACCCGGGGCCCTTTCCCTTAATAAAAAGCCATTGGGGGTAACATCAATTACGGCCAATTCAGTAACAATTTTTTTGACACACCCTACCCCCGTTAGTGGCAACGTACAGGCCGGCAGCAATTTGGATTCACCTTTTGGATTAGTATGCATCATTGCCACGATGATATTTTTAGCACTGGCCACCAAATCCATCGCGCCTCCCATACCTTTCACCATTTTCCCAGGAATTTTCCAGTTGGCAATATCGCCTTTCTCACTTACCTCCATTGCTCCCAAAACAGTCAGGTCCACTTTTCCTGCCCGGATCATACCAAAACTTTCGGCACTATCGAAAAATGCACCACCTGGTAAAACGGTGACCGTTTCTTTTCCGGCATTGATCAGGTCGGCATCAATTTGTTCGGCTGTGGGATAAGGCCCCATACCCAGCAGGCCGTTTTCGCTTTGTAGCATTATCATCATTCCTTCGGGTATAAAGTTGGCAACTAATGTGGGGATACCGATTCCAAGGTTGACATACATACCGTCCTGTAACTCCTGCGCTATTCGCTTAGCTATTCCATATTTATCCAATGCCATAAGAAAATATTTAGTAAATGAATGAATAAAGTCACTTTTGAAATAGCACTACTGATCTGCTATCTTCACGGTTTTTCGTTCAATACGTTTTTCATAATTAACGCCCTGGAAAATTCTGTGAACATAAATACCCGGGATATGAATTTGATCGGGATCCAATTCGCCGGGCTCTTCAAGATGTTCCACTTCTGCAATTGTTATATTGCCCGCCCTTGCCATTGAAGTGGAAAAATTGCGGGTTGTTTTACGAAATACCAGGTTGCCAAACTTATCGCCTTTCCAGGCTTTTACAAGGGCAAAATCTGCATGCAGTGCATATTCCATTAAATATTTTTTTCCATGAAATTCCCGAACCTCTTTTCCCTCAGCCACCTCTGTTCCGTAACCGGCCGGCGTAAAAAAAGCCGGGATACCCATTCCAGCCATTTGTATGCGGGTGGCCAGTGTTCCCTGTGGTATCAACTCCACTTCCAGCTCTCCACTCAGCAATTGTCGTTCGAACTCGGCATTTTCACCCACGTAAGAGCTCATCATTTTTTTAATTTGCCTTGTTTTTAAAAGAAGCCCCAGTCCGAAATCATCCACGCCTGCGTTGTTCGAAATACAGGTAAGATTCTTTACCCCTTTTTTTACCAGCGCACTAATACAATTTTCGGGTATGCCGCAAAGACCAAAGCCTCCCAGCATAATGGTTGCCCCGTCATGAATATCGTTTATGGCCAGGGACGCATTTGCAAATACTTTATTCATCTGATTACATTTTAGATCGTTGGCTTTACTTGTCAATATTTTTTTAGCTGCACGCCAGCAAGCCAGAAAATGAAATAATCACCAAGTGTGATACGCGAATCAGCTAGTCATTTATGACAAATAAATCCGGAAATAAATTTAGGCATCTTTTGCCTCTATGGAAAACCGTGCTCTGTTATTTTATCTGCAGTACAGGATGCTTCCTGCGCATGCTGGTGTCAATGTTGGTTGGCCGGTAAATACGCTCAAGGATGCGTCTTTTCTGACTTTCCATAGAATCCAGCACAACCTTAAAAAGATCGGGATTGGCTTTATAAAAATCGATGCTTTTTTTGAATTGTTCTTGATTGGTATGATGGAGCTTAAATACCTCTTCGTACATCTGCAGGCTTTCTGTTTTTTTGCCTTGTAATGAATCGATGGGAGCATAAAGGGTAAGGTATTCATCAGCCCGGAGCATATCCCACAATACTTGTTGCATTTCAGATCTGGACAGCACATCAGCAGGTACCCGCTCTTTATGAGTGCAGGAAATAATGATCAGTCCAAATATTGTAAAACCGATAACTGTTAGCTTCATTTTAGTTCGTTATATGCAGCTGTATTGGTAACATCCAGTTTAAGTAAAATATCCCGTGCTCTTGTCTTAAATCCCTGGTCTGCCTTGCTGAACACTTTTACCAGTTCATTGCTTTTTCCCAGGAAAAAAAACTGAACCAGCATCGAGTTCGGATTTTCGGTATTCAGCGTATTCAGGTAATTCAGGCAATTCATAATACCATTTCTACCATCCTCCTGGTTTTGATAAAGCATATCAAAACCGCTTCGGTAATAGGAATAAATTGCATCGTGAAAAAGCGCAAAACGGTTATTATTCAAATTTTCTGCCAGTTGGTACCTGTTTCGAAGTCCGTCAAACGGTTTCCACCCACTGATGCCGCTTCCTTCGGGGGCATTGTTTACAATGTTCCAGGCCTTTTTAAAATAGGTATCACCACCACGCAGAGCAAACGAATCGTAATCAAAACCGAGAATCATATAGACATAGTAGGCAAAAACAGCCGTCAGGTTGGAAGCCACCGGGTCAGTACCCTGTACCCGGTTTTCGTTAAATTCAAGGGGCTGAAATTCTACATAACGAAACGTAACATTCTCATCCAGATAATTCACGAGCGGCGATTGATAAGTGGCATTATAAATAGGCCTAGCAGCTTGCACTGTCAGTGACGCTTTGTACACATTATCCCCTTGTTCTTTTTCAAGGTTTAATAAAAAGCTGCATTGAATTTTTTCGGCTGTCTGGAAATTATCGTTTGTCCATTTACGGTTGTTCAAAAAATTATATAGCGCAGTCTGCAGGGTTTGAAATACTTTTTTATCGACAGTACTGCTGATACGATTGGATAAAACAGAAACTCGTGCCTGCAACTCCTGGGTTTTCCCCTGAAGAGAAACGAGGAGAAACAAACTTGCTATAAAAATATATTTACGCATAATAGAGCTTGATAATGGTATCCACTATATCTTTTGCCACTTCCTTTTTTGATTTTGCGCCAAATTGAAACTCCTGACCGTCTTTACTGAAAATGGTAATCTTATTGGTATCTTTTCCAAAACCGGCATCCTTATCACGCAGTGAATTCAGGACAATCAGGTCAGCATTCTTTTTGTCCAGTTTTTCCCGGGCATACTTTTTTTCATCTCTGGTTTCCAGCGCAAATCCTACCAAAACCTGGTTATCTCTTTTTTGACTACCTAGGCTTTTCAATACATCTTTTGTTTTCTTCAGTTCCAGCAGCAATGTATCTTCCTGTTTTTTTATCTTTTCACTTGCTGTTTTTGAAGGCGTATAGTCTGCAATGGCTGCTGCCATAACGGTAATATCTGACTGATCAAATAAATCATCACAGGCTTCGTACATTTCGCTGGCTGTGTTTACAGAAATGATCGAAATGTCTTTTACCGATGGCTGTATTGAAGAGGGTCCCATCACCAAAGTAACGTTGGCACCTCTCTGGTATAATTCTTCTGCAATGGCTACGCCCATTTTACCAGACGAATGATTACCAATAAAACGAACCGGGTCTATAGGTTCGTATGTGGGGCCGGCAGTGACCAGTGCTTTTTTACCCTTTAAATCTTTAGTCGTAAAAAAATGATCAACCAGAAAGCTGCAGATCGCCTCTGGCTCTGCCATGCGTCCTTCGCCCTGTAATCCACTGGCAAGTTCTCCGGAATCCACAGGAATGATTGTATTTCCAAAATCTTTTAGCTTTTGCAAATTTGCTTTTGTAGCGCTGTGATGCCACATGTCTTCATCCATAGCTGGTGCAACCACAACGGGGCAGGTGGCGGAAAGATATGTGGCCAATAATAAATTGTCGCAAAGCCCGTTTGCCATTTTTGCCAGCGTATTGCAACTTAGGGGAGCAATCAGCATCACATCGGCCCAGCGGCCCAGCATAACATGATTTGCCCAGGAATGCTCATCAAACAGGTCTGTTAAAACAGGATTTTTCGACAATGTGGAGAGAGTCAGTTTGGATACAAAATCAGCCGATGAAGGCGTCATGATGACTTTCACCTCGGCCCCTTGTTTTACCAGAAGCCGTACCAGGTATATGGATTTGTATGCCGCTATACTGCCTGTGATGCCAAGTAATATCTTTTTCCCTTTAAGCATGCATCTTTTTCCAAAAATAGCATTTACTACTAAAAAGCAAAAGCGATCCGTTTTTCAACGAATCGCCAGCATATATTTTTTCAGGAAATAAATCGCCGGTTATTAGCTAAACAATTCATCCTCGCCTTTACGGAAGTAAACTTTATCTTCCATAAACTCCTGCGTAGCCAGCAGAGAGGGATTTGGCATCCGCTCGTAGGCACGGGAAATTTCAATTTGTTCTTTATTCTCATGAATTTCTTCGAGGCTATCAGTATGGCTGGCAAATTCATCCAGTTTATTATGCAGTTCTTCTTTCAAAGAAATGTTGATCTGATTAGCTCTTTTTGCAATAACAGCAATAGACTCGTAAAGATTACCCGTTTTCTTTTTGATATCTTGCAGGTTGCGGGTCTCCACAGTGTTGCTGGTACTGGAACTAAGTTGACGTCTTAGTCTGCTCATTTGATAAATTTTTAATGTTATTTTGAGATAAGCTTAGATAATTTTCTACTTCTTTCGCCAGTTTACTTTGCGGGTAACGATCCATAAAATCGTTACACTCTGTAATCACCTGCTGAAAGCGCTCTGTTTTCTTTCCTTCCACACTCATCTCGGCAAAGCGGAAATAAGATTTAATAATCATCAGTTTGTACTCATCAGCTTTGTTCGATTCCGGATACGAATTCAGTAAACTGGTAAAAGCAACACCCGCAGCCCGAAACTGTCCAAGATTATAATATAACTGGGCACTCATGTAATCTTTCTTTTCCAGCTTGGCCCTGCAAATATCGATAATTTGTGTGGCATCTTTATTTCTTTCCGATCCAGGGTGGGTATTAATGAACGTTTGCATCATACCCATTGCTTTGATTGTATTTGTCTGGTCCAACTCTGGTTTTGGCGATTGTTTATAAAAACAATAGGCCCGCATATAATCCACCTCTTCCGACTTGGTGCTGTTCGGAAATATTTCCAGGAAGGTTTTGAAGAGATTTTCAGCATTGGTGTAATCACCCTGGTAATACGCACAATAAGCGTATTTATAATATATGTCTTCAAATTCTTTCCCGGTTTTAAAAAACGGCATGACGTCTTCAAACAACTGCTGGGCGTAATTATATTTCTTTTTCACATAATACTGCTCGGCCACCCGCAGCTTATAATTGGGATCGGTGCTTTTCAGAATTTTATTAATCCCGTGGCAACTGCCTAAAAAAACCAGTAATATCAGTAATGGGAAAAGGCGCATAAGGCGTGCAAAATTAATAGATTCAGGCAAATCTTGCCTAAAAAAGATACTGTACCAAACTGACTTCGTTAAGGTTTTGATAAAGAATTATTTAGACAAGATTTTCCCTGGTTACAAAAAAGCCCTCCCGGATTGGGAAGGCTTTTATTATTCAATAAGCAGTTATGCCAATTATTATTTGCTTTTTCTCAGGTTCGGGTGCGGAGCAGGCACTGTATTGGGTCCTTCCTCACCTTCGGCAGCTGCGCGGATATCCACTGTATTACAATCGCCACCTTCCTGAGCATAAGAGAAGATAAAGCGTTCGTTGCTTACTCCTTCTTTTTCTACCAGGTAGTTGATAATTGCATTTACGCGATCCCAGCTCAGCTGTTGTTGCCTTTTATTAGAAGAGCAGTAACCTACTACCACCACTTTACACTCAGGATTGTTACGCATACGTGATCCTACTGTAGCCAGCAGGCTCTTAGCATCGTCTGAAATTTTTACAGATCCCTCTTTAAAGGTAATGCTGGGTAAGGCACCAAGCGTTACAGCACAATCATTTCCTTTCTTGATGAAACCTTCAAAGCAGGTAGAATCTGGACAAGGACATTTACCGATACCATCAGCATCTACAGGCTGGCAATATGTTGGGGTCACCAGTTCTTTATCCTTACAATCAGGAACACCGTCACCATCAGTATCGCGGCTTACACCGTGGGTATCTACCGGACAACCTTGTGGCGTTTGTTCCTGGTCAAACTGGTCTGTAACACCATCGCCATCGCTATCAGGCAGCACCGGCTTCGGCAGACGCATCAGGCGGGGGTTGCGGATTTCGCTGTATGCGTAATCCAGCGGATTCAGCCACCACAAAGGCTGTACTGATTTTGCTCCCAGATTAATATTCAAACCAACTGACAAGAAGTTGTAAGAGTCATAATCACGTGACTGCGCAATACCCTGGGGATCACCAGTGTAGTTTTCCTGCCATTGCTGACCATCCAACAAATCAGTTTTGGAAGAAGTAAATTTATCTTCAATGGCCAGGTTCAGCCTGTCAGACAATTTGATCTGGGTTCCTGCACCCAATACGAGAACCGGTTTGAATGGGCTGCCAAACAATTTCGGCTGCAATTTGTCAACTTCAGCTTTGGTTTCAAAACTGCCATCAAGCAAATTTTTCAGTGCCTTTAATGTGGACTTGCGGTTTTTATAATCTGCTGATACAATGCTGGCGTAATTGTAGGGTGTATTTCCGTCCAGTGCATTGTACTTGGTATTATATATCATACCTCCCAAACCAGCAAAACCATAGAAGTTGATACCGGTTTTGGATTTATGAAAACGAATATTGTTCAATGTGAAAACGCCCTGCAAGCTCAACTCTTGCATGTTGGTTTTATAGTTATAATAGATGGGAGTGGTACCAGTACCATAAATACCACGTAATACCGGGTTACGGCCATATCCCTGAGAAGCAGAGAAATTTAATCCCTTGGCTGTAAGATAGTCATACTCCAACCTTGCAGAGAAAATGTATCCAAAAGCTTTACGAACGTGTAAACCACCGCCAAAAGTCGGAAGCCAGGAACGAACGTCGCCGGAAACCGCCGACAATCCCCCCTTAATACCGATTTCCCATTGATTACGGGGTTTAGCCGGGAAATTATACGTCCCGTTCAGAAACTCTGTATGCTGAGGCATTCTCTTCGCAGGGATAACAGAGCTGTCTTTTACATCATAGCTCGATCCCATCTGGGAATAAACCGATGATGTAAGCAGGTAAAGCAAACCTGCCAATAGAATAAACTTTTTGCTTGCCATAACTAAGTATTGAATTTTATGAAAACGTTGTCCTAAAATTAGCGCAAAAATAAAGCTTGAAGCTTAAAAACCAAATTTTTAGCGTATTTATTTACCGATGCTTCCCCGTTATTTTCAACAACTTAACCGCATAAAAACAGTTCATAAGGATAGTACGCCAATCATATTTTGCCTGTAAATTGCATTCATTTTTTGAATGAATTTACCCGTTGACCTCATCGAAAGTGAATTAAAAATCTTTGAAGACAAATTCAAAGACGCCACCCGCAGCAATGTTCCCATGCTGGACCGGATAATGCGTTATGTGGTGAAACGAAAAGGCAAGCAACTCCGCCCTATGTTCGTTTTCCTGTCAGCCAAGCTTTGTGGGGAGGTAAATGAAACGACCTACCGGGCCGCCTCACTGGTAGAACTCCTGCATACAGCTACCTTAGTTCACGATGATGTAGTGGATGACTCCCTGGAACGCAGAGGTTTTTTTTCCGTATATGCTTTATGGAAGAATAAAGTATCGGTTCTGGTGGGTGATTATTTGCTGGCAAAAGGATTATTGCTGTCACTGGATCATAATGATTACCGGGTGCTGCACATCCTGTCCGATGCCGTGCGGAAAATGAGTGAAGGCGAGCTGTTGCAAATCGAAAAATCCCGTTCGCTGAACCTGGACGAAAACGTCTATTATGAAATTATCCGGAACAAAACGGCCTCACTGCTGGCCTCTGCCTGTGCTGCCGGCGCTTGGTCTACCAGCGGTAATGAAACAACCACTGAAAAAATGAGAAGCTTTGGGGAGAACGTGGGAATGGCCTTTCAGATTAAAGATGATCTCTTCGATTATTTCTCCGATAATGTAGGAAAACCTACCGGCAATGACATCAAAGAAAAAAAACTGACACTCCCATTAATATATACCCTCAACACAGTAGACAAAAACACCCGCAAAAAACTGATTTACATTATCAAGAATCAAAACAAAAACACCAAAAAGGTTCAGTACGTTACACAGCAGGTTATTGCTGCAGGTGGCATTGCTTACGCAGTGGAAAAAATGAATACCTTTAAAATGGATGCATTAAACACCCTTGCTGAGTTTCCCGAAGGGCCAATCAGGGCAGGATTGGAGGAATTGGTTCGCTTTGTTACAGACCGCAAATATTAACCTGCAACCTTTTTTAATACAATCATGAACAAACGCTGGAACATACTGGAAGGCGACAGCCAGAAAATTAACCGGCTTCAGGAAGCCTTGAAAATTCATCCAGCCATTTGTAAAATATTAGTGCAGCGCGGTATTGAAACATTTGAACAGGCAAAAAGCTTTTTCCGCCCGCAACTCAGCGACCTGCACGATCCCTGGCTGATGAAAGACATGCAAAAAGCCGTCAACCGTATTGTTACCGCAGTTAATGCCCGGGAAAAGATATTGGTCTTTGGCGATTATGACGTGGATGGAACAACCGCTGTGGCCTGCATGTACCAGTTCTTAAAAAAAATTCATCCTCACCTCGACTTTTACATACCGCATCGTTACAACGAAGGTTATGGCGTCAGTAAGGCCGGTATCGATTTTGCAAAAGAAAATGGGTTTACCCTGATCATTTCACTTGACTGTGGAATTAAATCAGCCGACCTGGTAGCCTATGCAAAAACAATGGGCATTGATTTCATCATATGCGACCACCATTTACCCGATAATAATTTACCCAACGCCGTAGCCATTTTGAATCCCAAACAAAAAGATTGTACTTATCCTTTTAAAGAACTATGCGGATGTGGTGTAGGCTTTAAATTAATGACAGCGCTGGCACAACAACTGCATATACCCGAGAGTAGTGTGTTTGAATACCTGGACCTGCTGGCCACTGCCATTGCTGCGGATATTGTTCCCATGAATGGGGAAAACAGAGTAATGGCCTATTATGGTCTGCAAAAGGCAAACACAAACCCTAACAATGGTATTAAAGCCCTGGCCTCTTTAAGCAGCCTGACGAAAGAACTGCACATTAACAATCTTGTTTTTATGATTGCCCCACGCGTAAATGCTGCCGGCAGAATGGATGACGCAAGAAAAGCAGTGCACCTGTTCATTGCAGAAACCTACGAGGAAGCAATGCACTATGCAGAAATGCTCCATAGTGATAATACCGAACGAAAAGAAGCCGACCACACTATTACAGAAGAGGCGCTGGCGCTCTTAAACGCCGATGAAGCAGCCATGAAGCGAAAAACGACGGTTGTATTCCAGCCACACTGGCATAAAGGCGTTGTTGGCATCGTTGCATCAAGGCTGATCGAACATTATTACCGTCCGACAGTTGTCCTTACAAAATCGGGTAATTATGCAGCGGGCAGTGCCCGCAGCGTTCCCGGCTTTAACCTCTATGAAGCTGTGCATGCCTGCCACGAATACCTGCTGGGATACGGCGGACATTTTGCAGCTGCAGGCATGACGCTGGAAATAGATAAAATTGAAGCCTTTCGCACACGGTTCGAAGAAGTGGTTGCCTCCACCATCACACCCGAATTGCTGACGCCGGAAATCATCATTGATGCAGCAATAAGTTTCAGAGATATAAAAGATTCTTTTTACAAGATCATCTGCCAGATGGAACCCTTTGGACCGGAAAATCTCCGCCCGCAATTTCTCGTAAAAAATGTCTGGAATAATGGTTATTCAAAAATTGTGAAAGAGGAGCATATCCGTTTTGTAGTAAGGCAAAACGATATCACGCTCACAGGCATTGGCTTTGGCATGGCAGAAAAATTTCCGTTATTGGAAATGAACAAACCCCTTGATATTGTTTTCAAAATAGATGAAAACGAATGGAACGGCCAGAAAAACCTGCAATTACGAATGATTGATTTCCGTGTAAGCGAATAAAATATCCGGGAATAAATGCACATATGCTTCACCCTATTTTCTTCCCGGAGCTTTTATTTACAGGATGATTTTACTTTTCGCTTCCCCCTGCATCAGCCCAACACTCCGGTTGATAAAATCGGTAAGATCATTTCCTTTTAGCAATCCCTGTGACAGTAACGCCAAATCCGCCAGGTTGTGTACCATTACAGCTTGTTTTTCCGCATCCTCAGAAAGTATTGTCCTGAAAACCGGGTGATTTCCATTCACCGTCAGGGTTACCTCATCCGGCATATTCCCGTACCACTGCATTCCGCCATTTACAGCTGCCATATCCTTCATCCTGCGCATTAGCTCGGAACGGGTAGCCGTTACCGGCGCTGATTCCGGGCTCAGGCCTTTTATTTCCACCTGCAGGGTTACACCATCCACCTTGACGGCAAACAGTTCCTGCAACTTCTTTTCCTCCTCTTTAGTCAAAGCCGTTTCAATGGTTTCAGCCGGGTCTATCAGGTTGTCAGCAATATCGGCATCTACCCGCTTGAACTGCATGTTTTCCCATTTCATTTCCACATTACTGATAAATGCAGCATCCACCAGGGTATCCATCTTTACAACCATATACCCTTTATCGCGGGCTGCCTTTACATAGCTGTGTTGCTGAACCGGATTGGTTGTATATAAAATGATAAGTTTACCATCTTTATTTTTTTGCAGGGTTTCGGCTACCTGCCGGTATTCTTCCCGGGTATAAAATTTTCCGCCGGCTGCGTCTTCCATCAGCAGGAAGTTATCTGCCTTTTCCAGGAACTTATCATCCGTGATCATCCCGTATTTTACAAATAAGCCGATAGATTCCCATTTCTCTTCAAAATCTTTCCGGTCATTGCGGAAGATTTCATCCAGCTTGTCGGCCACCTTGCGGGTAATGTGTGCATTAATCTTTTTAACGTTAGGATCGCCCTGCAGGTAACTGCGGCTTACATTCAGCGGAATATCCGGGCTGTCTATCACACCGTGCAACAACATCAGGAATTCCGGAACAATATCTTTTACCTCGTCTGTTACAAATACCTGGTTGCTGTAAAGCTGTATTTTATCCTTCTGAATCTCGTAGCTGTTTTTGATTTTAGGGAAATAAAGAATACCGGTCAGGTTGAAAGGATAATCCACATTCAGGTGAATCCAAAAAAGAGGCTGTTCTGAAAAAGGATACAATTCTTTGTAAAAATCCTGGTAATCCTGTGCAGTTAACTCCGCCGGTTTCCTGGTCCAGGCCGGCCGGGTGTTATTGATTTGTTTTTCTTCAAAAAATATAGGCACGGGCAAAAACCGGCAAAATCTTTCCAGTACAGTTTTGATTCGTTCAGCTTCCAGGAATTCTTTGCTATCATCATTCACATGTAATACAATCCTGGTACCACGGTCCTCCTTTTCTGTTTCTTCGATACGATATTCCGGGCTGCCGTCGCATTCCCATTTTACCGCTTTACTGCCTTCTTTATAACTTTTTGTAAAGAGCTCTACCTTACTGCTCACCATAAAGGCCGAATAAAAGCCAAGCCCGAAATGGCCAATTATCGTTGCCTCGTCCTGCCCTTTATATTGCTGCAAAAATTCTTCCGCGCTGGAAAAAGCCACCTGGTTAATATATTTATCTACCTCTTCTTCTGTCATGCCAATACCACGGTCCACAATGGCAATGGTACCCTTTTCCTTATCCAGTTCAATGTCAATCCGCAATTCGCCAATTTCACCTTTGGCTTCCCCGCTTGCTGCCAGCACCTTTAATTTGTTACTCGCATCTACCGCGTTGCTGATCAGTTCTCGCAAAAAAATGTCATGTTCGCTATACAGAAACTTCTTAATGATAGGGAAAATATTTTCGGTTTGAACCCTGATTTGACCTTTTTGCATAAAAATCAATTTAGTACCTTGGTTTTCAAACACAATGCCAAGGAGATGCTTCCCGGAAAATCCGGCAAAAATGTCAGATTTCACCTATTTAAAGTTATATGGCAACAATTACCGGCATAAAGATGGGCACTGATTTGATTTTGCCCGGCCAGCTACCCTATAAAAATCTTGCCGACTGTCTGTACTTTTAACGTCATTTACTTACCTTTGCCGCCCCAAATCTGTAAATCGCAGATTTCTTCCGCCCCGGCGGGAGATCCATTGGAGAAAAATCGATTTTTAAACCATCCCGCTAAAACGGGACAAAAAAAGGTAAAATGAACAATTATGAACTGATGGTGATTTTTACCCCTGTACTCAGCGATGAAGAATTTAAAGCTGAGCAAAAAAAGTATGTTGCATTCCTGAACGAAAACGGAGGTCAGGTAGTAGCAGAAAATGCATGGGGCCTTAAATCACTTGCTTATCCCATCCAGAAAAAGACAACTGGATTGTACTGGGTGCTGGAATTCACTGCGCCGAGCGATTTCAACGAAAAACTGAAGATTCAGTTACTGCGCGATGAAGCTGTGCTTCGTCACCTCGTTACCAAACTCGATAAATACGCCGTCGAGTATAATGAGAAAAAGAGAAGTGGCGTACCTACCGGAACCGAAAAAGCAGTGGAGGCGTAAGCAATGGCAAAGTCAAATGAAATAAAATACCTGACCGCGATTAAAAGCGATAAAAGGGTTAAGAAATACTGCCGTTTCAAAAAATACGGTATAAAGTATATTGATTATAAAGACGTGGAGTTTCTGAAAAAATTTCTGAACGAGCAGGGCAAATTATTGCCCCGCCGCATCACCGGCAACAGCCTGAAATACCAGCGCAAAGTAGCCGATGCCATTAAGAAAGCCCGTCAAATGGCGTTATTGCCGTATGTAACCGATCTTTTAAAATAAGGAGGACGCCATGGAAGTAATATTAATAAAAGATGTAGATAACCTGGGTGCAACCAACGAAGTTGTAAAGGTGCGTAACGGGTATGCCCGCAATTTTCTCATTCCTCAGCAGTTTGCAGTGGAAGCCAGCCCTTCTAATATGAAACAACTGGAAGAGCGCCTGAAGCAGCAAAGAAAGAAAGAAGAGAAAATGCTGGCGGAAATCAACAGCGTCATTGCCAAGCTAAGCGAATCAGCACTGAAAATTGGTGCAAAAACAGGCACCAGCGGAAAGATTTTTGGCAGTGTAACTTCATTGCAAATCAGCCGCGCCATTCGCGAACAAAAAGGCTACGAAATCGATCGCAAAAAAATATCGATTCCTGAAGAAGTAAAGGAAGTAGGTACTTATAAAGCACATATCGATTTTGGCAGCGGACACAGCGCAGATGTTGATTTTGAAGTAGTTGCAGAATAATCGGTTTTAAAATAACAGTAAAAGTCTCCTGTCCCCCAGGAGACTTTTTTATTTGCACAAATGAGTTGGTTTTAGAATACAATGAAGTTCAGCCTGGGTAATGTATCCTCTGCCCTTTCCCTTAACAAAATTTAGAACTCATCCGTAATTTTCCGGCGTAATATTTTATATCCTGAATTTTCACAATAAGTCCGGGAAAAATCCGTTATTTGTGATGTTCTGGTGTTCTTTACAGTTTCACAAGTCCTGAACGTTTCGTTTTCCGTAAAATGTTCATTGGTTACTGTTTACTGTTAGCACTTATTGTTTTTAAAAATTTCTCAAAATGAACATTTACGTAGGAAACCTGAGTTGGGGTCTTAAAGATCAGGACTTAGCCAACTTGTTTACTCCCTTTGGCGAAGTAGCATCTGCCAAAATTGTAACCGACAAATTCACACAGCGCAGCAAAGGCTTTGGCTTTGTTGAAATGCCAAATGACGCTGAAGCGCAAGCAGCCATTGCACAACTCAACGGCTCAGAAGTTGAGGGTCGCAACCTGGTGGTGAATGAAAGCCGTCCGAAACAAGAAGGCGGCGGCGGTGGCTTCAAAAAAAGAAGCTTTGGCGGCGGCGGTGGCGGCTTTAAAAAAGGCGGTAACGGCGGCGGCGGTTACAACAAAGGTGGCGGTGGTTACAACCGCGATCGCGGATACAGAGACGAGTATTAAGTTTAAAATATATTCACTGTATTCAAAAAGTCTGGTTTCATCAACCAGACTTTTTTTGTGCAAAAAAATTAATGCTGAATTAATCTCCTTACGCTCCTATTTTAATCCGGTTTTAATACCTGTACAAACGGTTAATCGTACCTTTGTACTCTGTCAAATCACCTGTCCTTTCTATCCTTTGATAACGGAATTGCTGATCCGGACCCGCATAAAAGTGCGGTCAACTGAAACAATATTTTTCATTGAATTGTAGGCATGCCTGCCACACCTTAACCAGCACAGGCATCTTACAATCGTAACGACAAATGTGAAACCATGGTTACTGCGGTCATACCGGCACTAAATGAAGAGAAAACAATCGCCAAAGTGGTAAAATTCTGCCTGGCCGATCCTGTTATTTCCGAAGTCATCGTTGTAGATGATAAATCTGAAGATCAAACAGTAACCATTGCCCGCGAGGCCGGCGCCAAAGTGATGATCAGTCAGGTGCGTGGAAAAGGTATTTCTATGAAAGATGGTATACTGCAGGCAACCCAGGAAATTATCATTTTTCTCGATGCAGATATTGACCCCTATCCCGATGGTACAATTAACAAACTCACCGCTCCTCTTATTCATGACGAAGCAGACTTTGTGAAAGGAGCTTTTGCGAGAAATGCTGGCAGGGTCACTGAACTGGTGGCAAAACCCCTGCTGAATATTTTATTTCCGGGATTGGCTCATTTCTCCCAACCCCTTAGCGGCATGATTGCCGGGAAAAAGTCGTTTTTCAATAAAATCGATTTCTTCAACGATTACGGTGTGGATATTGGCATATTGATCGACATGTACCTGATGAAAGCAAGAGTGCAGGAGGTCAACATAGGTTACATTGAAAATAAAAGCAAACCCTGGGAAGCACTGGGCAAAATGAGCAAGGAAGTTTCCCGCGCCATCATTAGCAAAGCCCAGCGTCAGCATTCCCTGCTGTCGGAGGAAGAAGTGCATTCCATGGAAACGATCAACCGTGAAATGAACAGCGTGCTGAAAGAAAATCTTTCCAGCTATCACAAAATGGCCATTTTTGATATGGATAACACTATCCTGAAAGGCCGATTTATTGATGCCTGTGCAAGGAAATTTGGATTTTATCCGCAACTGGAAGATCTGCGGGAAGCAGAAACAGACCCGATCATCCTGACCAAACGGATTGGCGTGTTGCTAAAAGGCCGGACAATGGACGACCTGCTGGATGTGGTCAGTAAAATGGACATGGTAGAAGACATTAAACAGGTAGTACAGTCCCTGAAGGAAAAGAATTATATCGTCGGAATTATCAGCAGTAGTTATACACTAATCACAAATTATGTGCGGCAAAATATCGGTGCCGACTTTTCTTTGGCATATCAATTGGAGTTTATTCAGGGCAGAGCCTCCGGGCAAGTGAATTTACCTTATTATTTTTTTAGCTCGCCGGATAGCGTCTGCGGCCATCCATTTTGTAAAACCAATGCACTGCAATATGCCTGTGAACAATACAGTGTGCTTATGAAAAACTGCATCGCTATTGGTGACAGCCGGGACGACAGGTGTATGATAGGACATGCCGGAAAAGGTATCGCATTTTGTACCACTGACGAACTTTTGAAACAAGTTGCTTTTACATCGATCAAGGAAAAAAAATTTGAATCTATCCTGGAACTGGCGTAAAAGCCAGCAGGTGAACCAACATAATTAAACAACTAAAAACCTGCCTATGCCAAACAAATTGTACAACATATTGGTACCGGTTGATTTTTCCGGGAAAAATAAGTGGGCCATTACCAAAGCCATAGAGCTGGCAAACAATTTTCACTGCAATATTCATCTGGTACATGTAGTGTATAAGCCGTTGTTGCCATTCTTGCCGGTTGACCGGTCTGTTATCACACCATATGAATCCTCTGCCGACCTGCACGCAAGCAGGCGTAAACTGGAAGCTTTGAAAGCAGCCTACAGCAACCAGCTTTGTGGGGAGGGTAAAATTGAAATTAGCATCCTGCAGGGCAATCCGCGAAAAATGCTTGCCAGTTACATACGCCAGTATGATATGGACCTTGTAGTGGTGGGGCTGTCGAAATTTAATTTGTTGCAACGCATCATTTCATCCATCTCAATCAGCCGGCTGGCCCGTAAAACCAACGTTCCGGTTCTTGCCGTCAGATCCAGTGGATTGGTTAGTCATTTTAAGAAAATTGTTTTACCACTGCACCAGGATATTCCTATGCGCAGTATTAAATTAGCCACTATCCTGGCTCGGTCGTTCAAGTCAACTGTCTATCTTGTTTCCTTACGCAATCAAAATGATCATAACCAGGCGAAAGACATCCTGAACAACGCCCTCGAGATTGTGCAGAGCCTGTCGACTATACCCGTTCAATGCATTTTTATGGAGGGTAAAAACCTTGCAAAAAGCACGCTTGAGTTTTCAAAAAAGATCAATGCAGACCTGATTTTGGTGAATCCTGTAAAAGAATTTCGCCTGCCGGGATTCTGGAATAAGATTACCAACAAACTGCTTTCGTATGCATCCAAAATTCCGGTGATTACGTTAAATCAAAAAACGCCAGAGCAGCAATAGCATTTTCTTCTATTAAAAAGCCTGTGATCTGATCACGGGCTTTTTTTACCAGAGAAATAAAAACCGGCCAGGCAAAATACGAATATCCAATTCCTGATGACTGTACGGCTCACCATCAAGATGCGCCGAAATAAGTTCATCACTTACGATGCAGATTGATGTTGTACGGAAATGATGCACAAAAGGAAGTTGCAAATGCTTACCCTTTTCAATCACAGGAAGGTACCTGATACGCCACAACGGGTGCAACGGGTCAATCAACGTAATATCCAGCAAGCCATCATCAGCAGCAGCTGCCGGGGCTATCCGAAAACCGCCGCCGGCCCTTTTCCCATTACTTACACTAATCATTAATTGTTTTTGGATACGGTTATACTCAGCAAATACAATACTGTACTCCCTGGATCGATAGAAAAATATTTTCTTTAGAATAGCGAGCAGAAAAGAGGTTTTCCCGGGTCGTTTCTTTTTACCTGCCAGGCTTTGTGCCACCAAACCTTCAAAACCTATACCTACACCATTCATAAATAACCGGTCATTACAGATGCCAGCATCTACAGGTTTGGGTACAACTGACAAGCAGGTGTCTACCTGCATCTCAATGGTTTTTTCGCCGTACAGCAACCAGTGCATATCATTACCTGTTCCCCCTGGAAAAATGGCTAATGGCAACTGAATGGCAGGATACTGATTGATAAAATAATTCAGGGTTCCATCGCCACCAATAATCCAAACGGCTGTAAAAGTGCTGAAATTTCGGGGCCAGCCTGATGTAAATAGCAAAAAAGAAATCCCCTTTTCCCGTAAAAGAGCTGCAATCCTTTCTGCCAGGGCAATTGCTTTCCCGGCGCCGGCAGAAGGGTTGTAAATAATGGCTATGTAGTGTATGCTGGCTAAAAGCATAAAAATCCCGCTCTGACAAATTTCAGAGCGGGAAATAAATCTACAAATTTTTATGGTACCACTTTTATAATCCCCGCACCGTTATAAGAATGATATTCGCCATTATACATAGCATCTGCGCTCACGGGCCCCATTTTGTATTGACCAGGAGATACCGCACGCACAGCATAATAATAGGTTTGTTTATTGTGATAAGCATCCACAAAAAAATGAATACGGTCATCCCGCACATCAATGGCCGTGGGCGTAGACGCATCTTTAATCCAGTCCATCCCCGGGATTTCCTTTGTCCGGGGATTTTCAATTTCAAAACCGGCCGGTAACAAATCTGTAATAACGATATTATCGATATTCGTTGAGAAAGAACGTTCCAGTGTGATACCTACAATTATAAGATCGTTTTGCCTGAAACTATTACCCGTAAGTAGATTTCCAAAACGATCATAAAAACGCCTGCGTACTTTAATGTAATTATCCTCCTCTTTATAGGCGCCGCTGCTGCTGATACCTTCAGCCTGCCAGAAATAATACAGCCTGCCGCTGCCGGTTACTGACAA
>DASTSN010000047.1:0-16942 GCA_035760665.1 Chitinophagaceae bacterium
CCCGGTTGAAATTTAACATGGTAGTGATCTCCGTTTCGCTCACTTTTTGTGTAATGGATTCCTGGTATAATTCCCGCAGTGTTGCATTGTAGTGCCCTGAAACTGACCGGTACAGTTGTGTAATAACAGAAACCTGGCCGGTTGTTGTTGTTTCATCTAACAGTGGTACCAGGTTTTGATAGAACCAATTGCTGTTTTTCGCCGTTTGCCTGTAAAAATTATACTTTACATCATTGGATGAGTTCCGTAATTGTTCAATATCAGGACGGGCATCCTGTACACTTTTTGCGGCATACATGCCATTCCTGACTGCTGCTATAAGGCGTTCGAGTTTTTCAACTAGAGTCTTTTCACCCGCATTTTTCTGAATATTGATATAATACTCATGCATTTGCCCGTACAGGTATTTTATATACCTATATTTTTCATTTGGTGTTTTGAATTGAAATTCCCGCGGGGCCATTGTGGCTGCTTGTCCAAAGCTGTTCAGGCAAAAATCAATCACACACTGAAAAAAGTTTTTCGTTTCGCGTCGAAGAGCATCCAAGGCCAGGTCAGTTTCTTCTGGAATGATCTTGTGTATAAACAAAGTATCCGCTGCCTCTTGGCGAAACTGTTTTTCCAGGAAACGCCCCAGCCTGTTTAGAATTGGGAAAAACAGCAGAATGCTGAAGATATTCACCAGGCTTTGAAACAGTACGAGGCCAATCAACTTATCAGTAACCGACAGGATATCAGTAATAAAATAATTGACCGGCTGCAGAAAAAGAAAGACAACAATAGCCGTTGTGCTGTTGAACAGCAGGTTACCGGCTGCCGTCCTTTTTTTAACAGCGGATCCTTTAATGCTGGCAATGGGAAGTTTCAAAGCTGTTCCAATTTCGGAGCCCAGTACAATGGCCGTGGCCTGGTAAAACGAAACCGCATTCATGAACAGGGCACTAAGTGTGAGCGCAACGGTTGCTGAGCTGGATTGAATCAGTGTTGTGATCAGCAATCCGGCAGCAAAGAATACGATAACAGGTAAATAATTATAGGATTGCAGATCAATGATTTTCATCATCACTTCCATCCCGCTTTTCATCATACCCAGCCCAATGAATAAAAAACCGATTCCGGCAAAAAACCGGCTCCAGTTTGCTAAACGGCTGTCGGCAGCTGACAAAACCATCGTGATGCCGGCAATGGCTGTTATAGGTAAAGCAATGATGTCTACATTAATACGAAAGCCAAGAAAAACAATCAACCAACTGCTCATTGTGGTTCCCAGGTTGGCGCCCAGCATCACGGCAAGGGCATTTTGCATGCTGATAACGCCGGCACCTACAAAGGCTAATATCATCAGGTTCACTACGGAGCTGCTTTGCAATAAAGCCGTAACTGCAGCGCCGCCTAACACGGCCCGGAGTTTATGTGCGGTCTGTTTTTTTAAAAATAGTTTAAAAGGTCTGCCTGCCAATCGCTGAAGCGACTGCTCAATAAACCGCATACCAATCATGAAAACTGCTACTCCTGCTAAAAGTCTCCAGATGTCAACCGATAAAACCATACTGCATAAAATATAAATAAAGATGCTCGATTTGTTTTGGTCGAAGGCTGACAGATATCAGCTCGGCTGGGCACCAGACTCATAAAATAGAACAAGCAAGAAAACGTATTTGCATATACTAAAATTGAATATTCATGCATTTGCCTTCAAACCCGGTTGACCGGTTTCAAAAATTTGTGTTATTCATTTTTCTTGCCCTGATTTTGTTATATTTTGGAAGGATGCTCTTTATCCCCATGTCGTATGGTTTGTTTATCGCCATAGTTTTATTTCCGGTATGTAAATACCTCGAAAAAAAAGGTTGGCCGAGGAGCCTGGCGATTACAGCAGGACTACTGATTGTAGTATTGCTTTTTGTTTTGCTAATCTGGTTGATGATTTTGCAAATCGATGCATTCAGCAAAGACCTGCCTGAATTGCAAACAAAACTTACACCGGCTTTTGAGCAACTACAAAAATGGGTTGCAACTAATTTTCATATTGCTGCCACTGCTCAAAATGAATGGTGGGAAAAGAATACCGCCAACCTGAGCAGCAGTACCGGCAGCATGCTTCGAAACATTTTCACCACCCTGCTGAACAGTATTTTTATACTCTTTCTGGTACCGGTTTTTTCGGCATTATTTCTTTATAACCGTGAAGACTTTGTACGCTTTCTGCAAGCACTTACAGGCCGTTCTCACCAGGATAGCCTTCGGGAAATTCTCAACGATAGTATTCACACGTATTTCAATTTTATCAAAGGAATGATTATGGTTTACATCATTGTCGGCGCACTGAACAGTGCCGGGCTGCTGGCACTGGGTATCCGGCATGCGATTCTTTTTGGCTTTTTAACAGCCATTATGACCATCATTCCTTACATCGGGATTTTTGTGAGTGCCTTACTGCCGATTACGGTTGCCTGGATTACGAAAGACTCAATTCTTTATCCGCTGGGTGTTATCGCTGTATTTGCATTTGTACAATACCTCGAGGCCAATGTGATTTTTCCCAAAGTGGTGGGTTCGCAATTAAATGTAAGTACCTGGGCCACGCTGGTGGCCATCCTGGCCGGTGGCATTCTCTGGGGCGTATCGGGTATGATCCTGTTTATTCCTTTTACAGGTATTCTTAAGATCATAAGCAGCTATCTCCCGGGCTGGCAAAGCATCCACATTTTACTCAGTAGGCATGCTGCTGACCATCATACGGGAAATCCGTAAATTCTGTGATGGGGAACTGATTTTTCTTTGCCATCAAATAATATATGCAGAAATTAGTTAACAAAACAGATTGCATGTGATCATTACTTGAGGCTGTAAAACCTGCAGGCTTTATTTCGGATCACTCGTACATTCTATACAAAAGCCAACCTGATTATACATGAGTGCCGGCGCCCCAATAAAAAATAATCAAGGCTATACCAGTCATAACCGGGTGCAATTGGTGCATGGCGGCAAAGAATATTTTGCCTGCCTGCTAAAACTACTCATTGAAGCGAAAACGACCATCCAGCTGCAAACCTATATTTTCGACGATGATGATACCGGCAAAGCTGTGGCCAATGCCCTGAAAGCAGCTGCCTCCCGCGGGGTACGGGTTTACCTGCTGGTGGATGGCTATGCATCGCAGGTTATGTCACGGCATTTTATTCATGAGCTGAAAGCTGCCGGTGTGCATTTCCGTTTTTTTGAACCTGTTTTCAGGAGTAAACAATTCTATTTTGGGCGTCGGCTTCACCACAAAGTGGTGGTCGTGGATAATCAGTCGGCTATTGTTGGCGGTATCAATATTACCAACAGGTATAATGATATGGCAGGCCATCCCGGTTGGCTTGATTTTGCTCTTTTTGTGGAAGGAGACATTGCAAAAGAACTTTGTATTTTGTGCTGGAAGACCTGGCGGGGATTTCCCGCCAAACTAAATCAGGCACCCTGCAATGAAAATACCGGCGAACTGCATATTTTATCCAATGAGTCAATGCTGGTGCGGATGCGCCGAAACGACTGGGTAAGAAGAAAAAATCAAATTTCCCGCACTTACGTAGAATTATTCCGAACAGCCAACGGCCAAATCAGCATTCTTTGCAGTTATTTTTTACCTGGCCGCATCATTATGCGAAACCTGTTGCGTGCAGCAAAACGAGGAGTAAAAATAAAACTCATTCTTGGTGGACTTTCAGACGTGATGATTGCCAAACATGCCGAGCGGCATATCTATGGGAAGCTATTGAAAAATGGTATTGAAATTTTCGAATACCAGGGTAATATTTTACATGGTAAAGTAGCGGTTTGTGATGACACCTGGATGACCCTTGGCTCCTACAACGTCAATAATATTAGCGCTTATGCAAGCATTGAGCTGAACCTTGACGTATACAATGCTGTCTTTACAAAATCTGTCAGGGAAAACCTCGATGCCATCATACGTGATAGCTGTATCCGGATAACGGAAGAGAACTATTATAGGACAAGTAATATTTTCAAACGATTTATACGCTGGAGTTGTTACCAGTTGATCCGGTTGATTTTTTACCTGTTTACATTCTACTTCCGCCAAAAAAGCTAGTTTCCCCGTATGCGCCTGATGAGCGAAGCGGTTGTCGCCATAGTCCAGTGAGCAAACCGGCCCCGCTGCACAACAAGTTTATTATCTGCTTTTTTTTGCAAATAGTAGTGAAAAACAAATTCCTCGTTGGGCTGATACCATCCTACCATCTGGCCAAACCGAAGATCGTTGAATACAATTGTATCGCTTTTTCTCTCCACAGTATAATAGCCTTTTGAAAACCTGATCAGGTGATTTGTTTCTTCATGATTAGCAACCGGTGCCAGTAACTGCTCATTTTTGGGGAAATAATGAAGAGCAATCTGCTGCTTGCTGTCAAATACCGAATAGTATCCAATCGCATAGCTGCTGTCCGTTTCCGCCACAATATACCAAAGCCAGTTGTTCAGTGGTGTAGGTGTGGTAAAATAGCGGTTGTAAGGAACTGCCTGCCGGTTCAGCATGTCCCGGATATCAGTATCGGTTTTGATTTTATTGACGATGCAATACATAAAGTACAGTGTGCTGATCCCAAGACCTGCATGCAGCCAGAAACGACGCCTGGACTCATTTTTCCAGACAAAGGGCAATACGACAAATGCCACACCCAGCCAGAGGGAATAAAACGGATCAGCTACAAAAATGCTGTTGAAGGAAACGCGGTAGTGACTGAATGGTTCAAACCAGCCGGTACCGTATGCATTAAAGGCATCGATGAATATATGCAGAAATAACTCCAGTGCGAAAAACGCAACCCACGTTCGCAGTTTCATTTGAACCGACGGAAATAACCGTTGAAAAAACAGGGCCATGACTACTGCACAAATAAGACAAAACAGAAATGAATGCGTGAAACCGCGATGGGCCAGTAAACCTTCATCAGTGGTTGTCCAGGCAGAAGCCATAAAATCAAAATCAGGAATGGAATTTGCCAAAGCACCTATCCAGATAGCTTTTTTTCCCAGCTGTTTGCCAAACAATGCGGCTCCGCTGCAGGCGCCCAGTGCAATATGAGTTAATGAATCCATGCTGTTATTGAATAAAATATATAGCGCTCAACCTTATCCAATCTGCCACAAAATGTGATACAATCCCCCAGAATACTGACCGGGTTGTATACGTAACAATGCCCCAGCAACAGCCGGCAATTACTGCCCCGGTAATATAATAAAAATCTCCTGCAGGCACAGGGTGTATGGACAAAGGCACGTAATACCATATGCCATACCAAATGGCTGGAACTATCACAGCATAAAAAAAATTTGCCTGGTGATGATCGTAAAATAAGCCACGCCATAGCGCTTCTTCACAAACAGCATTCACAATCGCCGGCAATGCGGAAACTACAATAATGCCGGCAGGCACTTCCTGAACCGGCGAGGCCATCGTTTGAAAACCTGCAACAAGGACTACAGGTACAATCAACAGGAGGATCTGCCACCAGTTAAGCCGCTTCACTTTCAACAAGAGCAGCCTGTTGGTTTTACTGGTCCACAACATTACCGGCAATATGCACCACAGCAGCCAGTAAAAAATCATTCCCCCCAGGTAGCCGTTGGCAGTCCCTGATATACGGGTAAAAAAATGAACCGCGATGTAATTGGAGATAATGAGAATGGCCGGGAATAGGAAAGTAATAAAAGAACGCCGGAGAAAATATAAGTTTTTGGCAAGATCCATTTCCCGTGGTATTTAACGGTGTACAGCATCCAATGAAGATCGTAAACTGTTGTTTTGAAATACCGCTTATTATTTTGTATGTGCCACAAAAAGCGGCAACTTCATTTCTTTCATCAGCGCATCTGCCATACTGGGTTTAAACCATCTCGAAACCATGCTCCTCCTGTAAGCGCCCAATACAATGAAAGGACTACCTTTCATATCCCGAAGATACGTAACGATTTGCTCCTCTGCTTGGCCCTTCATAACGGTATAGGTAACGTTAGTGAAATGCCGCTTCATAAGTTCTTTCATCAGTTTATTGTCCGGCAGATGCGAAGTCTGCTCAGTAGTTTTTACCGACAATACTTCTACGGGTATATCAGACAGCGGCAAAAGATAACTAAACATTTTAATCGCATACACCGATGATGGACCGCCGTCATACAACATTACTATTTTGTCCGGAGTTTTGAATTTTTTCGGGGTTAAAATGACGGGACATTCCACATTCACCAAAAGGTCGCGGATAAATTCGGTGGGCAGTTTTTCCTCGTAATGAGTTAACGTTTCTTTGCTGTCTATGACTAACAAGTCTGCATAAATACTTTCGTGCAGCAATTCCTGCAGCGCTATGCTTTTGTCAGAATGTACCGCGTAACTGAGCGATTCCCGTTGGCAGGCGGCTTCAAAACTTTGAACTGCAGCTTTTCGTGCAGTTTTATCTTTTTCTTCCAGCCGTTTTAGCTTTTCAGCTGAGAATCCTTCTTTGTCTACCAATTCATAAATCTTGTAACTATGATAGCTAAAATCATCAAGAAAAGCACCTACCAGGTGCGCCTTGCTTTGACTCGCCAGGTAAATGGCATAATCTCTCGCACTTTCAGAAAATTTCAGTCCATCGAATGCCGCAACAATTTTTATCATGGTATTCTTTTAAATATGTGTAATAAAGATAGGTTGAGAAATCATTTTCAACATCGTGTTGGCATGGCTTTGTTTGAACAGGCTGGAAAGTACACCCCTGCCGTAGGCGCCCATTACTATCATGATGTTTTTCCGGCCAATGCAGTAATTCAATAATTCTTCTGACGAATTTCCAGGCAGTTCCTCATAATGACTATTGCCGAAATGATTTTTTACCCATTCCATCAGGCGGGTTCTGTCTTCCAATTGCACCGGCTCTTTTTCATTTATATGCAAAACCGTCAATTTTTTATCCTTAAGTGCAGGAAAAAGATAGGCAAATTGTTTAAGAGCATAAACAGAAGAACGACTGTCGGTATAGGTGACGATTATCTCATCAACTCCTTCCGTTTCGCTGGCCGACAGTATTACCGGGCATTCGGCATGCGATAAAACTTTTTTTGTAAATGACGTTGGAATATCTTCCGCCGATTGTGTAAATGTCAGTTCCGGATCCATCACCAGCAGGTCTGCATAGCGGCTTTCACTAATCACTTCTTCCGCCGGCTCTCCCCGATCATGGTGAATAAAAAAATTCACCCCGCGATTGCTGCAGGATTCTTTTAGGCGTTCAATATTTTGGGTAATGATTTTTTGTTTTGCCAGATGTGCAGGTGAATCACGCTTCACCTCCCAGTCTACATAATGCATTCCCTGTTCTTTTTTCAACACCATTTGTTCCTCGGCTACTTCATTTTCAAGCAGTACAACTGTTGCCCTGGAGTGGGTTAGCCTGGCCAGGTAACAGCCCAACTCGAGTGTATTGGCGGAAGGGTTTGTAGCATCAAGAGCTATGAGAATTTTCTCCATACTATCTGGTTAATAAAGATTGATACCCTGTTACGGGTGAGCAATAAAAACTGGCAATTTATGGTCACTGATTACTTTAGCAATAAAACTATGCCTGAAGAGCCGTGAGATAAATGACCGGCCAAAAGCACCGCTAACCAGGATAGCGCCTTTTTGTTCACTTAACCAGGTACTTAAATATTTTTTTAGATCAATATCCAGTCCGCATAAAGTAAGGTCAGGGAAATGGCGTGCCACCAGCTCTTCCACCAAAACCTGGTTAGGCAACTCTTCTTTTTCGTTCGCCTGGATGTGCACCAGTATTGTTTTATTTGCGGAAAACTCGGGAAACAGATAGGCGAACTGTTTGATAGCAAAGACAGCTGATTCACTGCCATCATAAGCCAGGATATTGCTTTGTGGAAACTCAAATTTTTCCGGTACAATCACGACAGGGCATTGCACATCATGCAGCATCTCTCCCATCGATTCATTCAGCCCGGGACCTTCGAGGTTTTCATAAAATATTTCGCTGCCCACAATCAGCAAATCGGCAAAGCGGCTTTCATTTTTGAGTTCCGGCAAGGCAAAATCGTAGAAATCTTTATGCACGCGGTATTCGATATCATTTTTTTGGCAAAGAGATTCGAAGCGGGCGATATTCTTCGCCAGCACTGCTGCATCGGCTTCTTCCACCAGCGGCAGGTAAATGGGACCGGCTGCTCCGCCACCACTAAAGCTCCACAGGTTGGCATAATCCACCTGTGGTAAAAAAGCGGCGGTGAGCAAAATGGGATTCCGCTCATTCAATTCCCGGGCGAATGCAAAAGCACCTTCGGAAAAATGTGTGCCATCAAACACCAGTAATATCTTTTTCATAAAGATTTTATTTGATCTCCGAAGCTATCATCCTCACCGGTTAGTAAAAATGACATTGTGCAGTACCGGGCCTGATAATCATCAGGCATTTCTATAAACTTGGCCCGGTTTTTCATTCCTGTTACAGCGGTTTCCAAGAAGTGAAATGTTTAATAAGAGGCCGGTATACTCTTGTAAAAACTAAACTGTTATACGAGTAACGTTGCAGATATCAACATTTGCCGTTGACTGGGGAAAACTTGGATTGACTCAACTAGATAATTTGTACTGTTTTTACATTTTTTGCTATTATATTTGAAAATAACCTGTTTAACTCCTGCTGAAAATTTCTAAACTTTTTTTGTGTGTAATTAGTAAACATACAGGTTTCTCAGAACAAATTGTTACCATACGAATCTATATATTTACGGATATTTTAACGAATCAATCGCTTGCAAAACCCGACAAATATTAGCTGATGTTCATTTTAAAAATCCCTTCGCTTTTTGGCGCTCCTCCCATTCCATACAGCCATATCATCTATCTTGAAAAGGGCTCTACTGATTTGATTATTTATGCAATACCTGCCATGGCGTTTTTTACGTTATGGGAAGTCTGGTATTCGTGGCATCACGAACATAAAAGCTATAATACAAAGGAAGCATTTGGATCTTTGTTCGTTGGACTGGGGAATGTGGGAATCAATTTATTTTTTAAGGTAGGGCTTATCTACTGGGCGGTCTTTATGTACAATCTTGTTCCGTGGAGAATGGTATTAAACTGGTGGACGATTATTCCTTGCCTGCTGGTGTATGATGTTTGCAGTTACTGGGCGCATCGTGTTTCTCATTCACAGCGTTTTTTCTGGGCAACACATGTAGTGCATCATTCCGGAGAGCATTATAATCTCACTGTTTCATTCCGCCTCAGCTGGGTGCAGCATTTCAAATTGATTTTTTTCTTTCCTGTTGCCCTGATGGGGTTTCATCCCGTCGTATTTTTCCTCGTGAATCAAATCGGGGTTTTATTCCAGTTTTGGCAGCATACGGAATACATAAAAAAATTGCATCCGTTGATTGAATATTTTATTGTTACTCCATCCAATCACCGTGTACATCATGGATCAGATGAAAAATACATTGATAAAAATTTTGGGGTCATTTTTGTTGTCTGGGATCGTCTGTTCGGGACGTATCAAAGAGAGGAAGAACGACCAACATATGGGCTAACCACTAAGATTGAAACATCTTTAAACCCGCTTTACCTGAACTTTCATGAATACAAAGACATTTACCAGGACGTAAAAAATGCCTCCAGCTTACGTAAGAAATTTTGGTATGTGTTTGGCAGCCCGGTAAAGATTGCCAAAGAAAAAAAGAGCCTGCTGGCCAATGCCACACAAAGGCCTGTTAGTAATGAACGCCGGTAATCATTTCCGTAATCTCGGTAGCAATAATCATTCTAGGGAAAAAGCCTCACGACTGCCGTTCATTTTTTTGTGCATTACTGGCTACATACATCGCAAATGCAGCAATGGCGGCATCTTTTAACAGGTTTATTAATGATACCTGTTGCATGTCTTTTTCACCAGAGTGTAAATAGTTGGGCAAATGAATCGTGAGAATAAAAATAAATAACAACAAAGCGAGCAGGTAGCCGGCCAGTTTCACCCATTTGTGCATTAAAAATGCCAGGCCGGCAATGATGAACGCCACCCCCACCACATACACCCATACAATTCCACCGGGTAGAAAATTGGGCACGAAGACAATCATCAGTTGGGGATTAACAAAATGATAAACCCCAAAAGTGATCATTACGATGGCCAGTATTACCACCGCAATGCGGGAGATCATTTGTTCTTTCATATTACAAGAGCTTTAGAATATGAAGGTACTATTTGTTGAGAAGCTTCTGACCAGCTTTTACTGCAGGCCCGCAGCGGTAGAAATGCGGGGAATTTACAGGGCAATAAAAAACCTCCCGAGGAATCGGGAGGTTAAAGTATAGCCATGAAAAACAAAAAATATTTCTGTTCTAAACTAAGAAATTATTTTTTCTTCTCATATTTCTTTTTGAACTTATCGATACGTCCAGCCGTATCAACCAGTATATTTTTACCGGTAAAGAAAGGATGGGAAGTGTTAGAAATTTCAAGTTTTATCAGGGGGTACTCATTTCCATCCTCCCATTTAACTGTTTCTTTGGAAGCAGCCGTGGAGCGGCTCAGAAACGAATAACCATTACTCATGTCCTTAAATACTACTAACCGATAACTATCGGGGTGGATACCTTTTTTCATAACTTCTTGATTTAAAGGCAGTACGGATTTTGCCGTACTGAATATTTTTTTTAGAAGCGCAAAGGTAAAACTCTGCCTTCTTAGTGCCAAATCTAATTAACCCAGGAAACTCAAGTAGGAAACTAACTTTTTTGCCAGGCCGGCAAAAAAGAAAGCATCAAGTTATGTTCATATTCCTGCTTTCGCATTCTTACTTACTAACCCGATGCTTCCCGGAAATGCTTCCATCATGTTACTGATTTCCGCAGTTCCTGTTACAAGTTTTCCGTTTCCGGATTCCCTGTAACAATGTGGTATGAATTTACATTACTGAAATACCCTTTTCCAAATTTTATCGCTTGTTCTTATGCACTTGTTTAGCACAGGTTTATCCACAGCCCAGCATCTCAGCTGCGCATGTTTTCGTATTGCAACGGAATACCCAGTCCCCATGCTTTTGAAGCCTGGATCACAGCCTGCAGATCGTCAATCTTTTTACCCGTCACCCGTACAATATCATCCATAATGGCCGCCTGCACTTTTAGTCCGGCATCCTTTATGTGCTTGACTATTTTTTTAGCATCTTCCGGTTTTAGACCATTACGTACGATCACTTCTTTTTTCACGAATTTGCCGCTTTGATGAGCTTCTTTCGACAGGTCAAAGGCCTCCGGTGCAATTCCCTGCTTATGTGCCCTGCTGATGAGTACTTCAACCAGCTGGCGCATTTTCATTTCGTCTTCGGCTTCGATATTGATTTTAAATTCTTTTTTATTCAGGTCTATCACTACATGCGAGCCCTTGAAATCAAACCGGTTGGTGATTTCTTTACTTGTGACATTCACAGCATTATCCAGGGCCTGCGCATCTACTTTACTGACGATATCAAATGAAGGCATAGTATAACTTTTGAGATCAGGAATTCATTGGCTTTGCAGCTTCAAAGTAATACAGAATTTACCAGTTGTAAAAGTATAAAAAAAGAGTCCCTCCTGGAAAGGAAGGACGTTACGTTCATATGAGAAAACTAAAAAAGTTGGGTTTTATGCCTATTACTGCTTCTGTGAGCTATTATATAACCAAAGATGCACAATCTGCCGTGAAGCTGGATCCGGATTTGGATAAAGCGGCTAAGAAAATGCTGAAGGGTTCTATAGGCTTACCAGTGAATTGGTGATTATTGACAAATAACGATGCGTACATTATGGCACAACTGTTATTGGGTATGAAATTTTTAACCATATTAAAATAAGGTCCCGCTTATTGAAAACGGGACCTTTTGCTAACATGAGAACAATGAAACTAACTGCTAAAAATTGTTCCCGGATTTAAGGTATAATGGTTAATGAATTTTCAAATGAATCAGCCCCCGATCTTTACGCGGTTTTGTTCGTCATCCGCACCGCCTTTTTTACTGTTACTGCCGGCTTTTAATTTGCCTTTGCTGAAGCGGTAGGTAAAGCTCAGGTTTACAACCCTGGTTTCCCAGTAGTTTTGAAAAGCGATATCAATATTGCCATAACGGCTATACCCCTCAATATGCTGCAGGCGGAAGGCATCACGGATATTCAGCCTGATCATGCCTTTATTTTTCAAAATCTGTTTACTGCCGCCAAAGCTGATCTGGCCAATCGGTTGAGCAACTATTACCCCTTCCAGGCCTTTTGTACGGTAGAAACCACTGATCTCGGCACCCCAACCTTTGTTGAATTTAAACTGTTGCTGCGATTGCAGGACGAGTGTTGTAGTACCAATAGTGACCGGCGCTCCGTTAACCACACCTTTAAAACGGTTGTCGAACAGGTTTGCATAAATATTTCCGCTCCACCATTTTGTCCATTGCTTGTAAGCACTTACTGCAATTCCATACTGCCGTAATTTGGCAATATTACCTTTAGTGATATAGGTTTCGTTGGTAGCCTCGTGCTGTTCAAATACCTGCTGAATGATATCGGTTGTACGGCTGTAATTCAGTGTGGTGGTAAGAAAACCTGCATACGTATGGCTTAATTCTATGTTGTGACTAAACTGTGGTTTCAGATCCGGGTTTCCTTTCTCGTACGTGTATTTGTCAAGAAAATGAATAAATGGATTCAAATCTTCATAATCCGGGCGGTCAATTCGCCTGCCATAGTTCAACACAAACTGGTTCTTCTCATTCATACTATATTGTAAGTAAGCGGTCGGGAACAATTGCGTATAGTTCCGGTCAAAATCTTCCTGGCTGGTTACCTGGCGGCCCCTGGCGTGGGTATTTTCCAACCGCAACCCTAACTGGCCACTGAATTTTTTACTCAATGGACGGCTGTAGTTTGCATACACGGCATTGATATTTTCTTCATAGATGAAATAATTGCTGCGGTTGTAATCGTGCACAAGCTGGCCATTGATCAGGCTGTCATACTGGGCATTATTATCTGTTTTTACATAGCTTGATTTGATGCCCGCTTCGAACTTGGCGCCTTTTTTCAAAGGATGGGTATAATCCATTTTTCCACTGTAAATGGTTATCGTTTGTGGTAAATTGCCCAATAAGGTATCAGACGGTTTTGAAGATGCGCCATTCATGTCATAGTAAGAATTGATCAGCGTCTGATCGCCGCCTGCATCGTATTTTATATAATCAAGGTCTGCTGTTATTTCACGTCCGGTGGAATCAAAGCTGTGCCGGAAGTTAAAGTTACCGCTATAGTTTTTCCAGCTCAGATCATTCAGGCTGAGAGCCCTTGTTTGATTGGGCTCATCCCCGTTTTGAAAATAGATATCCGTCAGGTTTTTGTTGTTGAACGAAAAATTGTTGGAAAACCCACTAAATACAACACCCAGCGTTGTTTTTTTGGAAACATCATAATCCAAACCAAGTTTGCCGCTATAAAACTGGCTTTTATTAATCATGTGCGCTTCCTGTATAAAATCAGAGGTAACTTCCTTTGTTGATTCATTTCTGAATTTTCGTTGAATATTAAGCTCTTGAAAGCGTTGATTAAAACTATGGTTCAGGTTAGTAAACAGGTTGATTTTACCGGTGCGGTAATTAAAATTGAATCCCTCATTGACTTTCGGATAACGTCCTTGTCCATAGCCCAGTGTTACGCTACCGTTATAACCAAACTGTTTCGTTTTTTTGGTTTTGATATTGATAATTCCAGAGTTGCCGGCAGCGTCGTATTTGGCAGGCGGATTGGTCATAATCTCGATTTGCTCCAGCTGGTTCGAGTTCATGTTGCGCAGCATATTCGCAAGATCCTGGCCGGACAGATAGGCTGGCCTGCCGTCGATATACACCTGCACACCGCTTTTGCCTTTCAGGCTGATATTGCCATCCTTATCCACTGTCACACCGGGTGATTTTTCCAGTACATCCAAAGCGCTGCTGCCCACATTTGTCGTGGATGCTTCCACATTCACAATTGTTCTGTCTACTTTTTGCTCAATTAAGGGCTTTTTTGATGTTACCACTACACTGCCCAGTGTTTTACTCACGGGTACCAGTTCTATGGTTTTTAGTGTTACTGATGGATTGGCATCGTTGATTTCAAAGCTGTTGGAAAGTCCTTTTTCGTGGCCCACAGCGGTAATGGATACCATATATTTTCCGGCAGGAATATCTTCAAAAGAGTAATGGCCGGATTTATCCGCAACAGCAATTTTTGCTACGGTAGAATCCTTGGCTCTTAACAACGTGATAGTTGCTGATTCAATCGTTTTTTGAGAACCATCAATGACTGTTCCGCTTATTTTACCCCTTTTTTCCTGGGCAAAACCAACAACAGAAATTGATAATAAAATGATTGTTAGCAGTTTAGATAAATTTCTCATGATTCAACGTTTAATGGTAGTACTTGATTTAATAAATTACATTTCAAAAATAGGTACTTTGCATTGCATAGAACAATGTTTTAAATTAAACGGCCTTATTTATTGATGATCGGCCGCTTACCGGTATTTGCTATTTGGACGCAAAGAGCTGAGGATGGTTACAGCTTTTCCCGCCAGATCGATTACCGGCAATATGGATGGATAAGCGGAAAGTCCAGTTGATTAGGTAGCAGTTAACAGAAAGCTCCGATAAAATGAGCGGGTATACCTAAATTGCGGCAAATTTTATTCATGCTCATTGATTTTCGTTCAGATACAGTAACCCGTCCCACGAAAGGTATGCTGGATGCCATGATGAAAGCTCCCGTAGGTGATGATGTTTTTGGAGAAGATCCTTCTATTAATGCACTGGAAAAAATAGCGGCCGATTTATTTGGTATGGAATCCGCTCTCTTTTGTCCTTCGGGCACCATGACAAACCAGATTGCCATCAAATGTCATACGCAGCCCGGCGATGAAGTGATTTGCGACGAAAACGCTCACATCTATCAATACGAAGGCGGCGGTATTGCTTTCAATGCAGGAGCATCCGTCAGGTTGCTGCCCGGCAACCGCGGAAGGGTAACAGCAGAGCAGGTTGCTGGAGCCATTAATCCTGATGATGTGCACAAACCCCGGACAACACTGGTATGCCTCGAGAACACTTCAAACCGGGGAGGCGGTAGCTGCTATGATTTTCAGGAAATACAGCAAATAAAAGCCGTTTGCACACAGCACCAGTTAAAGTTGCACCTCGACGGTGCCCGGCTGTTTAATGCGCTGGTGGCAAAGAAAGAAACCCCTTTGCAATACGGGCAGGTATTTGACAGCATATCCGTATGCCTGAGTAAAAGCCTTGGCTGCCCGGTAGGCAGTTTACTGATTGGAAATAAAGCATTCATCCAACAGGCACGTCGAATCCGAAAAGTATTTGGAGGCGGTATGCGACAGGCGGGCTACCTGGCTGCGGCCGGCATTTATGCGCTCGATAACCATGTTAGCCGGCTGGCTGAAGATCATGCACATGCACGGATGATTGGGGAAGCGCTGGAACAGAAGTCGTTTGTAGCCGAAGTGTTTCCGGTTGAAACCAATATTATCATTTTTAGCGTCACGCCTCCTGTTACTTCAAAAGCTGTCGTAGAAAAATTGAAAGAAAATAATATCCTTGGATATGCTATTTCACCTGACAGGGTACGATTGGTTGTGCACCTGGACATACGACCGGAAATGGTACAAAAGACTATCGATGTGATCAGGCACTTATAAATTCATTTTAAAAATACCCATATATGTTTCCCAGGATTAACCCCACAGGTACAGCTGCTTGGAAAGCTTTACAGCAGCATTTTGAAGATATGAAGACAGTTCATTTACGTGAGCTGTTCAAGAACGATGCAGGCAGGTTTTCAAAATTCTCCCTGCGGACGGGTGATATCCTGTTTGATTATTCAAAAAATCTTATCAACGAGAAAACCCTGGCATTGCTGCTGCAACTGGCCGATGAGTGCCAGGTGAAGGCTGCTATTGAAGCAATGTTTACCGGTGAAAAAATCAATGAAACAGAAGGCCGCTCTGTTTTACATGTGGCACTTCGCAACTTTTCGAAAGAACCGTTTTTTTCTGAAGGCCGTGATGTAATGCCGGAGGTTAAAAAAGTGCTGCGCAACATGAAAAACTTTTGCGATAACCTGCATAGCGGGAAATGGCGCGGTTACAGCGGGAAAAAGATAAAGTACATTGTCAATATTGGCATTGGCGGCAGCGACCTGGGCCCGCTGATGGTTACGGAAGCCCTCAAGCCGTATTGGATTGACGATATTGAAACGTATTTTGTTTCGAATGTTGATGGAACCCATATTGCCGAAACACTGAAAAAACTAAACCCGGAACGGACACTTTTTTTAATTGCATCCAAAACATTTACTACCCAGGAAACCATGACAAATGCCCATACGGCACGGGAATGGTTCCTGAAAAAAGCAAAAAACGAAAAATATATCGCCCGGCACTTTGTGGCACTTTCCACCAACGAAAAAGAGGTAGTGAAGTTTGGAATTGATAAGAACAATATGTTCGAATTCTGGGACTGGGTAGGTGGCCGCTATTCACTCTGGAGCGCCATCGGATTATCCATTGCGTTAACCATCGGGTATAAAAATTTTGAACAACTGCTGAAAGGGGCACACGAAACCGATCTGCATTTCCGCACATCTGCATTCGATCAAAACATTCCGGTTCTGATGGCACTGATTGGTTTGTGGTACACTAATTTTTTTGGAGCGCAGACAGAAGCCATTTTACCTTATGACCAGTATATGCACCGTTTCCCGGCATATTTCCAGCAGGGGAATATGGAAAGCAACGGTAAAAGCGTTAGCCGATCCGGAGAACCGCTCTCCTATTCTTCCGGTCCTGTTATCTGGGGCGAGCCGGGCACCAACGGCCAGCAC
>DASTSN010000048.1:0-13062 GCA_035760665.1 Chitinophagaceae bacterium
AGGCAATGGGTTATTGCTACTCATTTTACTTTTTATTGTAGCCGGCGGCTTGTATAAAAAGATCAACATTTTTGATGCATTTATCGATGGTGCCAAAGGCGGATTTGAAACAGCTATCCGAATTATTCCGTATCTAGTTGGGTTGCTGGTGGCTATCAGTATGCTGCGCACCAGCGGCACTTTTGATATGATCATTAACGGGCTCAAACAACTTTTCCTGGCACTTGGCACCGATACACGATTTGTAGATGGATTACCCACGGCATTGATCAGGCCGCTGAGCGGTGCCGGTGGTCGTGGCATGATGATCGATACAATGAAAAATTTCGGTCCCGATTCATTTGCCGGCAGGCTGTCCTGTATTTTACAAAGTTCATCAGATACTACCTTTTATGTGGTGGCGGTATATTTTGGCGCGGTGAATATTAAAAACACACGGTATGCCATTGGCGCCATGTTGCTGGCCGACCTTGTAGGAGTGATTACTGCTATAACAGTGGCTTATATCTTTTTTGGATCGGTAGCATAAAAAAAGGCTGCTGCGGCAACCTTTTTTAAAAAATATGTGTAACAAAGAAGTTGTTAATGGAATGTAAACCGTGCAGTAAAACCAATGGCTGCCGGTTCGAAGTTGATATCGGATATAATGTTAAGTTCCGGCTTCCAGTCGAGAGAGAGGTTTAAAGGTACATTCGTGAATTTATAATCAAGCCCCACAACACCCTGAGCACCAAGATTGGTGTTTCCGCCAAAACCTACATACCCTCCACCGCCATAATACCATTTTAAACCCGGTGTGCCGGTAGGGTTATGTAATTCAAACAGGGCGCCGAATGCTACCGGGTCGCTAAAGCATAATAACCCCTCCACCGCCGCTTTTTCATTTAAAAAATATTTGAACGATACAGAATTGTTTACAACAGCCTGTGCACTGCTCAGCCGCACACCCAATCCCATTTTATAATCTTGTGCCCTTGCTGTAGTCATGAATCCTAAACCTGTTACAAGGATTGCTGCAATCAGTAGTTTTTTCATCTGTATGAGTTTAGTTGTTAATGTGGACAACCGGAACATGGCGGGCGGGATATTGATTGCCAGTTGTGCAACATAAAAATCCCGGGCTGTCTTGTTTCATGTTGTTTGTTTGCTATCCGTTTAACGAAAATGGTGCCATCAAATTTTAAATAAAATGTAAAAGCTGATCCATTGTTGAGGTGACAGGAGGTATTTAACATCGCTTTCAGAAAGCATGGGAAAGGTCTATTCAAACAACTCATATTTTGTTTTGGGCCGCATCATCTCGAGCCATTTGAAGTCTTCGAACCGCATTTCCTTCGGGTTTACCTGCCGGATGGGAATGACCTCGCCCTTTACAGAGCTGCGGAGTACGACTTTTTTTAATTCCTGGTTTTGGAAATAAATGTCAATGATATCAGATTGCGACTTGTTCACTCCTGTGTAGGCACTATCTTCATCCTGTATGTAATAAATGCATTCTGCAAATCCTCTTGCCCGCACGGAGTCGATATCTCCATTGATAAAATAACCATCCATCCGGGTTGCTTTGATCTGGTTAAAGACATGCGGCTCCAGTTGGTTCACAAGAAAACTATGCTCAAAGACTTTCAGTTTGTCGGCTTTTTTATTTTTGGTGTACAGGTACATGGTATCGCCTGTTATCTGGCTGCCTCTTGCCCAAACCACCGGGCTTTGAAACAGACGAAAAACAGAATCCTGAAAAGAATAAAACAGGCTGTCGCAAATGCCCTGTAGTGAGTCGGAAAAAATCCGTACATGGCTGTAAGCTTCAAAGTAGCGGTTGGTGCTGTCTTTCTCTTTTCCATTTAATGTATTTGCAGTGCTAAGGGTGTCTTTGTGTAGCGAATCTGTTGCCGCATATAAATCCGTTAGCCGAGCAGAGAAGAATGTATCTGCTGCGATGTAGATGGAGTCCTGATCTTGTTTTACAATCATCAGCGGTTTTTTAGTTGCCAGGATAGCGTCTTTTTTACTGTTGCGGAAAATTTGCCCCGCAATGATGGTGGTTCCCTGCGCTGTATCAATAACCACGGCATTACCTTCTGCCTGCGACAGGCCGCTGCTGTCATCAATGGCAATGCGCATGGCCGTTATCCTGGTTTTGCCATCATTGATAACGGGATGCTGACCAAATTCGGCCTTACCTCTTTTTAAATCGTAATAGCCATCTCTGGTGACAATGGTTCGCTTGCTGCTGTCCACTATAAATGTTTCGGCAATGAAGCGGGTAGTTTCCGTAGCGGTGTTGTACAATAAAGAATCCGCCTTCAGGTTATAGGCGGGATCTTTCAGTACCACATTTTTTTTAAAATAAACATCTTTTAGGTCAGCATAATAGTAGCCTTCCTGGCTTGTTAAAACCGATTTTTTATTTACTACTTTTCCGCCTTTTGTATAAATACCAATTTTGGTAGTAACATCGTATTCCAGTTCAGGAGTGGTTAAGGTACCCTTACCATCCGTAAGTTTTACATTGCCTGTGAGGTAAGCCAGTTTTTTATCGGTGAGGTATTTCAGGTAATCGGAATAAACATCTGTTGTGTCGGAATCATTGATATGTACATGCCCAAATGCTTCGAAAATATTCATCCGGTTATTGATGACACAACTATCGCAAAAGAAAAGCGTATTACCCTGTCTGAGTTTTACATTACCCACCAGTATTTGTAACTGCGTGCTGTCGTCGGGTTTGCGTATTTCCAGTTTACTGGCGCCGGGTAAGATTTCCACTTCCCGCATGGTATCCCTGGCCGTGGTGGTGCTTGTTCTGGGGGCCTGGTAAGGCAGCTGTGCCAGCATAGGTGAAGGTGCTGCCAGCAGGCAGGCCATCATCAATGTGCAACTAAAAAGTAGATATTTCACCCCGTTCATATTAAAAGGATAAGAAAGCTTTAGTGGCTTTCGCTTGCACTGGTATCTTTTCTCGTGGGCGAATTTAACGGGCCTGTTTTATCTTTTTTCCCGAATACGGAAAGATTAACATACCGTTTTGGATGTACCCGCAAATCATCCATCAGCAGTTCCGCACTAAGGATGGCATCGTTGAGTTTATTATATAATTTTTTATCGTTGAGTAAGGCGCCAATCGTTCCGTTGGTGCTGTTCACTTTTGCCAGTGTGGTCTTTAGTTCTGTTAAAGCGGCTTTTGCAGAATCCACGGTTTGCTGCAGGTTCAGGTTTGCAAATTTTTCTGTCAGCCTTTTTGCATTATTTATTGTGGCTGTGATACTATCATTATTTTTCTTCAGGTTGCCGGTAATAGATGCGGTATTGCTGAGAGTGCGGGCCAGCGGACCGTTTGTGGTATCCAGCATAGTTTTCAGGGAAGCTGTTGCATCGTTCAGGTTTGCGATCATTCCCTGTATATTGTTTTTGGTGGCGGGGTCAAATAACCGGTTGACACCTCCCAGCACAATTTTTAATGAGTCGATCGCATCTCTCACTTTTACAAGGGTGGGATTTACCTGTGATTTTACATCGCCCAGGAAGCCGTTATCAATGCGGGTTTGAATCGTATCTCCATCTTGTGCATAATCTTTTGCATCTCCTTTTTCTATCACAATAAAGGAAGATCCAACAAGACCCGCCGATATGTAGGCCACAGAATTTTTGGGTATGTTCACGTCGCGGGTCAGGTTAATGGTTACAATGACGCCGCTGACATCTTTGTCCTTGGGGCTCAGGTTATACACTGTGCCTACTGGCAATCCTTTTATTTTTACCTGGTTTGATTTTTCCAGCGAACCAAGATCTGTAAAAACGGCATATATTTTTTTGCCATGTCCAAATACATCTTTTCCTTTCAGAAAATTAAAACCGATGATTAACAGGGCAAGGGCCACAACAGCCAATACACCTACTTTAAGTTCATTGCTAAGCTTCATGTAAAATCATTTACGGGAAAATAATTCCGCTGCACGTACCTGTTGTTGCGATTATAAAACGGCAAATTAGTAAATATTTTGAACTGTCCCTGTGCAGGTTGTACCCAGTGCAGGAATGAGGGAGATAAACGGGTTTTGTGTTTGTTGCAGTTAGCGGGCCTTTGCCTTTCGCTCTTTATTCTCAATCATTTGCAGGAAGGCTTTTGCATTCTTGGTGCCTGATGGTTTTTTCTGGCTATTGTCGCCATTTTCATTATTGCCGCCAACCTGGTTTTTTTCCAGCCAGTCAATATATGTTTTTACGGCGTTGGTAACACATTGGGCAATTTCTTCCTGGCCGTTTTTGCTGTTGAGATAATTTTCTTCGTCTTTATTGGTCAGGTAGCCGGTTTCTACCAGTACGCTGGGCATGGCTGTAGCCTGCAGTACCCAAATGCCAACCTGCCGTTGCTGTTGTCCGCGACTGGTGCGGCCAACTTTAAAAAATTCATCTTCCACAAAGCCTGCCAGGGTGGCGCTTCGCTTGAAAAACTGTTTTGTTTTTAAAAGCGAAAGGGCAATGAATTCTGGGGAGTTGGGATCAACATCCCCATAGTTTTGTTTATAGTTTTCTTCTTCCAGCATTGGGGCATTTTCCCGCACAGCCACTTCTTTATCTTCGTTTTTGTGTGCTCCCCAGATATAGGTTTCCGTTCCCCGGGTGGGGTTGGGGGTGGTCCAGTAACGATATTTGGGTACTTTTTTGTACACTTTTCGCCTGCTTTTGCCCTTGCCAACGTAAGAGGCTATTGTGCGGGTACCAATCCGTTGCTTATGTTGTATCGGCGGCATGGCATTGCAATGGATAGAAATGAAGAGATCGCCATGGTTTTCATTGGCGATTTCCGCACGGCGGTGCAGATCCACAATATTTTTATCCGGCCGGGTTTCTATGATTTTTACGTCAGGAATTTGTTCACGCAAGTCGGCCACCAGCTTTTTGGTGATGTCCAGGCAAATGTCATCTTCGTAAGAATAGCTTCCTTTGGCGCCGTTGTGCCGGCCATTGGGCATGATGCCATGACCTGCATCAACGATGATAGTTTTGAGTACTTTTTGGTTACCCCCGGCAGGTAAGAAGGAAAAGAGAAAAGGAGTGAAAGAGATAGATACAACCAGTAATAACAAACGCTTCATCATGCCTGCAACTATTTAATCAGTTATTTAGAAGAATTCGGTGTTGTTTTGGCATCCTGCCGGCCTGCGTAGGCAGCAAAGGCGTCCAGTACATTCTGGACTATTTCGTTTTGGCCCTTCTCACTATTGATGTATTTTTCTTCATCACGGTTGGATATAAATCCAATTTCTACCAGCACACTGGGCATACCGGTAGCCTGCAATACCCAGATGCCTTTATCATTTCGTTGTTTCACTCCGCGGCTGGTACGGCCTGCGGAAACAAACTGTTGTTCAATCAGGCTGGCCAGGTTCAGGCTTTTACGAAAATAGTGCTGGGCATATACCAGCATCCTTGCCTTTTCTGCCGGATCGTTTGGATCGGGCAGGGTGATATTGGAAGTGGAATCAATTTCGCCATAATACTCATTGTTTTGCGACACCGAATTGACCTTGGCGTCATTTTTATCCACGGCCCAAATATAGGTTTCTGTGCCTTTCGCCTCATTTTCCACCCAATATGATTGATACTGGTAGGTATAATACTTATGCCGAATGGATTTTTTCCCTTTTTTCACTGTTCTGTAATGCGGTATTTTTTTGATCACTCTTTTTTCATACCATCCGCCTGGCGCTTTACCGGCCGAGTTGCAGTGAAAGGAAATAAACAGATCACCACCGGATGCATTGGCAAAGTCGGCCCGGTAGTTCAGATCTTCCCGCAGGGTAGGTTTATTGCCGGCATTGGCATCGGTTGTTCTTGTGTACACAACTTTAATATCGGGAAAAGCTGCCTCAAGGGCCTTACCAAATTTTAAAGCAACGGCCAGGCTTACATCTTTTTCCAGCGAAAAAAGTCCTCTGGCACCGGTAAAATCACCCCCATGTCCGGGATCGATGACAACAGTGCGAATCGGCATCCTGGATGGTGGAACAGGTTTTGTTACAGGCAGAAAAGACAATTGAGGAAAAACCAATATCAGGAATAAACCAATGAAACGTACCTGCTTAAGCATTTACACTTTTATTTAATGGGTAATTTTAATCTTCACAAATTGTTTAGGGGCGAAAGGACTATTTTTGCCCCCAACCCGTATGATCAGACTCCGCAAATTTAGTTTAAAATACCTTTTTGCCGGGATACTAACTGCAGCATTCTTATTCACAATAACGTGGAAATCAGCGGCACGTTATGTACATACGGAAAAGTTTTACATCCCTTTAACAGCGCAGGATACAGTTCCGGTTAAAAAAAACGATAGCCTGTTGCTGCCGGCAAAGAACCCGGCCGATACAATTCCAGTCAGGTTAAAAACTGATTCTACCCAACGAATTGATACATTTTCCCTGAAAATGTCGAACGACAGTTTAGAGGCCCCGGTTAAATATGAGGCACAGGATTCCGCAGTGGTGATGATACAGGATAAAAAAATCTTACTCTACGGGAAAACGCAAACCGATTACCAGAATGTAACCCTTACTGCGCCGAAAGTGGAGTTGAACCAGCAAACGCAGATCATGACAGCGATTGGCAGTTTTGACAGTTCGGGCGAAATACTTGAAAGAGCACATTTCAAAGATGGTGACCAGGAATTTCAGAGTGACAGTATCCGGTTTAATTTTAAAACTAAAAAGGGATTAACAAAAAATACGTATACACAGCAGGGTGAGTTGTTTGTGCAGGGCAGGGATATTAAAAAGGTGGATGAAAATACGGTTTACATCAAAGAGGGCATTTTTACCACCTGTGATTATGATGTGCCGCACTTTGCCTTTAAGGCAAATAAGATGAAGGTGATCAATAAAAAACTTGCGGTATCCGGGCCTGCGCACCCTGAGTTTGAAGGCGTGCCCATTCCCATTTATTTGCCCTTCGGTTTTTACCCGCTCAGCCAGGGACGGCACTCGGGTTTGCTGCCAGTGCAATTTACCAGCAACCAGCAATTTGGCCTTGGATTGGAAGGCATCGGGTATTATAAAGTGTTGAGCGATTACTGGGATGTGGAGACCCGGGCCAATGTGTATTCATACGGCGGCTGGACACTGAATATACGCCCTACGTACCGGAAACGCTACCGGTACAGCGGCTCTTTTAACCTGGCCATTCAAAACACAAAGTATAATTTCAAAGGAGATCCTGATTATTCAAAAAACCGGAGCTATAATATTACCTGGACACATGCGGTAGATAGCAAGGCGCATCCGGGAACCTCTTTTTCTGCCAGCGTCAATGCCGGATCTACCAAGTATGGACGGTATGTGCCCAACAGCCCTGCCCTGAACTATACCAATACCCAAAGTTCTTCCATTGCTTTTTCAAAAATGTGGGCCGGCAAGCCGTATAATTTAACCCTGACAGCTAATCACAGCCAAAACAACTCACAGCACCTGATAAACCTGAGTTTACCCAATCTTGGATTTACGGTCAATACCATCTATCCGCTGCAGAAGAAAGAATCGGTAGGCGCACCCAAGTGGTATGAAAAACTGGGAATTGGATATAATGGCAACTTCCGTAACCAGGTTTCTTTCTACGATTCGGTTAATTACAAACAACAGTCCGGTCAAACGTTTTTTAAACATTTGCTCGACACATTGCAGTGGGGTGGCCAGCAAAGTATTCCCATCAGTTTATCGCTGCCGCCTATTTTTGGAGGAGCAATCATGATTGCCCCCAATGTATCATTTAACCAGATTCTGATTTCGCAAAAAATGCACAGGCGCTGGGACAGCACTGCTAAAAAACTGGATACGACTTTTTCACGGGGATTGTTTACGGATCAGCAGGCTTCCTTTGGTATCGGTATAAGTACAGCGCTTTTTGGAACCTACCAGTTCAAAAGCAAAAAAATCGTAGCCATCCGTCACGTTATCAGGCCCACTTTCAGTGTAAGTTACAGGCCCGATTTATCGAAGAGTCATTTTTATACAACTCAGATTGATTCTACCGGTTATAAACAACGCTATTCTGAATTTGAAAAAAGCATGTATGGCTATTACCAGGAGGGACGATATGGCGGCGTTAGTTTCCAGTTGGATAATAACCTGGAGATGAAAGTGCGGTCGAAAAAAGATACCGGGGAAAATGCGATTAAAAAAGTTAAACTCATTGACGGCTACGGGTTTTCTACCAGCTACAATTTTTTTGCGGATTCACTCAAACTGGCTCCTTTCCAGTTTTACTTTCGTACCAACCTGTTTGAAAAAATTAATATAACTGCCAATGCCACACTTGATCCTTACAAGAAAGACGATCATGGCAACCGCATTAACAAGTACACCTGGCAAGATGGAAAATTCAATTTAGGCAGCATCAGTTACGGTAGTATTTCGATGTCCACCTCGTTTCAAAGTAAACCCAAAGATGAGAAGAAGGCGCAGGAGCGAAAACAAATGATGCAGCAGCAGATGAATGATCCAACTTTGGCAGGTGATCAGCAGCGGCTGCTGGATTACATGCGGCAAAACCCTGCAGAGTTTGTGGATTTTAATATTCCCTGGTCTATTAATATGGGCTTTTCGCTCAACTTTGTACGGCAGCAAAAACCCGATTACAGCGGATACCAGACTTCCATTAATTCCAATCTTAATTTTAGCGGTAGCTTTAATCTTACCCCCAAATGGAATTTTTCTACCAACGGGTATTATGATTTTACAACACATAAAATGCAAACATTCAGTATGAGCATTTCACGTGATATGCACTGCTGGCAAATGTCGATCAATGTAACCCCGATTGGGTATTTCCGTTTTTATAGTTTTACAATCAACCCCAAGGCTGGTGTGTTGCAGGATTTACGGATCAACCGAAACCGTTCGTTCTCCTCGTACTAAGTGGTGTGCCGAGTATAGTAATCGCTCATCAGGCTAAAGATTTTTTCCTTCAGCGCAGCGGCCGTCAGGCTCTTGTCGATTTCAACAGGGGGTAAAAAATGCATCTCCATCCGGTGAGGCCATAGATAAAATAAACGGTTGGCGGGCAAAATCGCTTTGGTATGAAAAATGATCGCCGGGATGATGGCTTTGCCTGTTTCGACGGCCAGCCGGAAAGCGCCGTCATGAAAGGATTTCAATGGCTGATCAGTTTTGTTGCGGGTGCCTTCCGGGTAAATACACATATGCAGCCCCATGTCCAACACTTTTTTCATCTGCGAAAAACTTTCCCGGCGGCTGGTTTCATCTTTCCGGTCGACCAGCACACTGCCTGTTTTGTACAGCATGCCAAAAAGGGGAATCCGTGCCATTTCTATTTTCGCAATCGTTTTATTGCCCCCGGGAATGGAGGGAGATGAAACCGGCACATCCATCAGTGAGTTGTGATTACATACTACGATGTAGGTTTGTCCTTTTTTAAACTGTTCCTTTCCTTTTACCCGCAGCGGGCAACCAATAAGGGTAAGATAAATTTTCATCCACACGCGGGACAACTGCAGGAAACGAATAGTCTTTACCGGGTCTTTTCGAAAGTAACTGAATAGCAGGAACGGGATCATGAAAAGCAGCATCGTTATCACAAAAAGTAACATGGCCCAGCAAGCAAAAAGGCGACCCAGTATATTTTTTAGTATGGTCATGCAATGTCTTTAAAAATCGTTTGTTTTAAACCCGGCCATTCCGCTTTTACTACGCTGTAATAGATTGAGGTTCTTCTTCGGTTATTCCACATCGTCATATGACTGCGCAGGATACCTTCTTCCACACCACCGATATTTTGCAATCCTTTTCTCGCTCTTGCATTTAACACATCGGTTTTAAATTCCACCCGTTCAAAATGCAGTTCGTCAAATGCATACCGCATCATGGCAAATTTTGCATGGCGGTTAATACCTGTGCTCCTGAAGTCTTTGCCCAGCCAGCTCCAGCCAATCTCCAGCCGCAGATCATACATCGAAATATTCCCCATGCTCATACTGCCGCAAATCTGATTGCTGGCTTTCTCGATAATCGTAAATGGCCGGCGCCGGTTGGCCGACTGATCAGCGAGGGCGGTCTCCATCCATTGCTGCAGTTGTACAGGATCAGCAAGATTTAATGTGAAGTACTCCCACATGCGCTCATCCTGACGGGTTAGGTGCAAAAAGGGTTCATAATCCGATGCCCTCACTGGCCGTAATGCTACTTTATTTGTCTCCAGTTCCAGTCCGGCAGGTATCATTGAAATCATCTGAAATGAATTTTTGTACAAACCTACAGGAATTGCAGCGATTGACGGACCGGTTTATAATTTCCAGTCAATCGGATCAATTCCGTTTTTTACGAGATAATCATTGGTTTTAGAAAAATGACGACAACCCAAAAATCCATTATTTGCGGAAAGAGGCGAAGGATGCGCTGCTTTTAACACAAGATGTTTGGCTTGGTCAATCAAAACTTGTTTATCCTGTGCAAATTTTCCCCACAATAAAAAAACCACATGATGGCGCATTGCTGAAATTTTACGGATTACAGTATCTGTGAATTGAGCCCAGCCGATTTTTGCATGGCTCATTGGCTCGCCGGCCCGAACCGTTAGTGAAGCGTTGAGCAGGAATACGCCCTGTTCTGCCCAATGCGTCAGGTTACCGCTGCGGGGGATCGGCACCCCAGTGTCAGCATGCAGTTCTTTAAAGATATTGATCAACGATGGCGGTGGTGGTACGCCATCCGGCACGGAAAAGCAAAGGCCGTGTGCCTGGCCGGCACCATGGTAGGGGTCCTGTCCTAAAATGACCACTTTTACGCGTTGAAAAGCTGTTTTTTCAAAGGCATTAAAAATCAGGCTGCCGGGCGGATAGATCACTTTGCCCTGTTGCTTTTCTGTTTTCAGGTGCAGAACAATTTGATGAAAATAAGGCTTACTAAATTCCTCTTTTAATACCTCTTTCCAGGAAGCTTCAATTTTTACATCCATTGCGACGAGTTGGTTTGTGTGCAAGCTAAAAAAAATTATCTTTGCCTCTCGTTCTTAAAAATAAATGGTCCGGTAGCTCAGTTGAATAGAGCAACTGCCTTCTAAGCAGTAGGTCACAGGTTTGAATCCTGTCCGGATCACAAAAGCGGAGTCACAGCAACTCCGCTTTTTTTGTTTCCGGCAATACGGTACTTTTGAAAACTAACAAGTGTTATGGAATCAACTTTTCATTACGGCACCGATCATTTAACAACCGGAAATGCGCTGGCGATTGCTTCAGGACAAATCAAAGCCGTATTAGCAAAACAGGCAATTGATAAAATAACAGCCAGTCACAATAGCGTTCAGGAAATTGTGAAAAATAATAAAACGGTTTACGGTGTCAACACTGGTTTTGGCATCCTGGCCAACACAAAAATTTCTGAAGAAGATACAGCTACCTTGCAATATAAAATCCTGCAAAGTCACAGTGTGGGGGTTGGTGACCCCATTCCTGCTGAAGTTGCCAGGCTGATGCTGATTACAAAAGTGCACGCCCTTTCAAAAGGGTATAGTGGTGTGCAGCTTTCAACATTGCAGCGTATTATCTGGCATATTGAAAAAGATATCATACCTGTAGTGCCCGAAAAGGGGAGTGTTGGTGCCAGCGGCGACCTGGCTCCGCTGGCGCATTTATTTTTACCACTGATAGGGCTTGGTGAATGTTTTTATAAAGGCAACCGGATGCATACGGCAGCTGTTCTGCAACAGGAACAGCTGCAACCCATCAGGCTGGGGCCAAAGGAAGGCTTGGCGCTGATTAATGGCACACAGTTTATCCTGGCTTTTGCGGTGAAAGCCGTGCAGCGGATGCATAACTGCCTGGAAGCAGCTGATATCATTGGTGCCATGAGCCTGGAAGCTTTAACCGGCACCAAGGCTCCTTTTGACGAAAGACTGCATAAGCTTCGTCCGTATCAAGGCTGTTTGTTGGTGGCGCAGCGGCTCAGGTTGCTTTTGCACCATTCCGCGATTATGCAAAGCCATGTGGATTGCGGAAGGGTTCAGGATCCTTATTCCCTGCGGTGTATGCCGCAGGTGCATGGCGCTTCCCGCAATGCCTGGCTGCATCTGAAAGAACTAACGGAAACAGAATTGAATGCAGTAACCGATAATCCCGTTATTTTAAGTGCCGCCGATACAATCAGCGGGGGTAATTTTCACGGCCAGCCATTGGCGTTGCCATTGGATTACGCCTGCTTTGCCGCTTCTGAACTGGGAAATATCAGCGACCGGCGATGTTATCTTTTGCTTGAAGGAAAATGGGGACTGCCCATGCTGCTCATGAAAGATGTGGGACTGAACAGCGGTTTCATGATTCCTCAATACACCACAGCTGCGCTGGTTACAGAAAATAAAACATTATGTTTTCCCTCCAGTGCGGACAGCATACCTACCTCGCTTGGACAAGAAGATCATGTGAGCATGGGTAGTATCAGTGGCCGAAAATTGAATAAAGTACTGGATAACCTGGAAAACATACTGGCGATTGAATTGCTCAGCGCCTGCCAGGCCATTGAATTCCGCCGCCCGCTGAAGAGCAGTGAATTGCTGGAGTTTGCGCATGATTATGTACGGGAGTTTGTCAGTTTTGCCGCTGAAGACCGCATTTTTGCAGAGGACATTAACCAGGTAGCCGGTATCATCAAAGACTTCAGTTTTGTTAATCAGGTAAATGCTTTTGCTGCTACCCGGCAAATTCAATTAAATGAAAATTTTGAGGCTTTTAGTATTTGATCTGATTATTATCCTACGAAGAAGCAGGGGGTACCTATATTTTAAAAACAAATTGCTATGCCAGTAACATCTCGGAATAAGTATGACGCAGTGAAATACAAAACCCCAATCGGTAGTGATAAATCCTGCAAAGGCTGGATACAGGAGGCGGCTCTGCGTATGCTGCTGAATAACCTAAATCCTGAAGTGGCCGAGCGACCTGATGAACTGATCGTGTATGGTGGCAGGGGAAAAGCCGCCAGGAATTTCGAAGCGCTGGATAACATCATCAAGGCGCTGAAAGTGTTGGAGAATGATGAGTCACTGCTTATTCAGTCT
>DASTSN010000049.1:0-11751 GCA_035760665.1 Chitinophagaceae bacterium
TATGTTTAATGGAAGTGAAGAAGAACTGAAGCAAACAAATGTTACCCAGCCTGCTGTTTTTCTTCATTCGGTGATAGCGTTTAAAAGCATTGAGAATGCCAGGCCCGATATGGTTGCCGGCCACTCGCTGGGCGAATTTTCCGCGCTGGTGGCAAACGGTACTTTAAGTTTTGAGGATGCGCTGAATCTGGTAGCCGTACGGGCACAGGCCATGCAGAAAGCCTGCGAACTGAATCCCTCCACCATGGCAGCTGTACTGGCTTTGCCGGATGAAAAAGTTGAAGAAATTTGCAAAGCCGTTCAGGATGAAACAAATGAAATTGTTGTGCCAGCTAATTATAACTGTCCGGGGCAGCTGGTGATCAGCGGCACACTGAAAGGTATTGAAATAGCCTGTGAACGAATGAAGGCTGCCGGTGCCAAACGAGCCCTGGTATTACCGGTAGGCGGTGCTTTTCACTCTCCTTTGATGGCGCCGGCAAAAAATGAATTGCAGGCGGCCATTGAGTCAACTAAGTTTCATAAAGCCATGTGTCCAGTTTATCAGAATGTTGTAGCGAAGGCTGTGATGGATAGCGAGGAGATAAAACAAAATCTTATTGATCAGCTGACAGGCGCCGTGAAATGGACACAAAGTGTGCAGTCCATGATTGCAGACGGAGCATCCAGGTTTACAGAAGCTGGGCCCGGAAAAGTGTTGCAGGGGCTGATTCTCAAAATTGACAAAACCGTACAGGCTGAAAGCGTGAATTAAGCAGGATGATGAAACCTACACTGGTATTGAACAATTAATCCATTCACTGTCGAACTGGGCATTGTACTTTTTATAAAAATGAATGGCGGGTTCGTTCCATTCGAGTACCTGCCATACAATTCCATTCAGGTTTTTTTCCCTCGCTTCCTCAATCAGCCGGTCGAATAATAATTTTCCCAGGCCTTTCCCTCTCATTTTTCCGGTGACTAAAATGTCTTCAAGGTACATACGTTGTCCTTTCCAGGTACTGTACCGTATATAGTATAAGGCAAAACCTTCCACGCGGCCGTCCACTTCTGCCACAAATGCCCACCAAACAGGATGTTGTCCGAAACCGCTGTCGGCAAAATGTTCCAATGTGACAGTTACTTCCTGTGGCGCTTTTTCATACTCGGCTAATTCGTGAATTAACTCCAGTAAGCGGGGGCAATCTTCTTTAACGGCACGTCTGATGGTACAATTCATGAATATGTGTCTTTGTTTTTTTCTATTCACAATTATTTTTTTCGGATGGCTTTAAATGTTCCGTTGGGTTGTATCGAAAGCAATTCTGTCACTTCACCTGCGTCATTGGTATGAAACTGAACCGTGAAACCATTTAAAATTTTTATAGCAAATTTATCTTTTTCTACCGGTATCAGTTCGTACTCCGGCTGGCCAGGAACAAGAAGGTATAAAGTCCTTTCTCCTTTGATAAATACTTTGATTGTGACATTACTCAAATCATATTCACCAACATATTTTTGCAATTCTTCTTTGCTTAATTCCTTTGCCTTGGGTGTTTTGGTAAATTCAATCGGTTTGAGCGATGGTTCCAGGGGTACCGAGGCGGTTACAATGTCGCCGGCCATGTTCATGTTAAACTGGATGAGCTCGCCGCGCTGTGTAGTATCAATTCCGTCTTTCAGTGATTTTTCAATCGGCTCAAATACATCAAAGTGGTGATGACGCAACCAATAAGTATGTGAGCCCATGATGGCAAACAGGGAATCTCTTTGCCAAGCAACTTCAAAAACGCCATACCCTTTATTTCCATATAGCCCCTGGTAGTCTTTCAATTCGTGCGACGGTTTGGTTCCGGAGGCAAGCGTAGCTGTGGCATTTTTTTCAGCTTCCCTGGCTGCGGCCATAGCTTTATCGGTGGCGGTTTTCAGGTCTGTCTGCCAGTCGAAATATTTCAGGTTCAGCATCCTGTCAGCAAGAATGTTGCGGACTACTCCGGGCACAGCTGAGCCATTCTGGTTACATAATACAATTATACCAATGTTATCTGTTGGGAAGAAACATGTACTTGCCGAAAAGCCGTCAATATTACCGCCGTGCTCTACGCGGTAGTGCCCGCGGTACGATGACAGGAACCATCCAAAGCCATAATTAGCAAAATGCAGATCGGGTTTTTCCTTGCTGGGCAGGCCGCCCGCAATCACCATTTGAGAGCTCATGGCTTCGGAAACATAGGATGTGGGAATGATTTCTTTGCCATCATATTTACCGCCATTTATCCAGGTAATTACCCATTTCGCCATATCATTTACAGAGCTGTTAATACTGCCGGCAGGTCCCATGGCTTTAATCGGGTAATATTCCAGTTGCTTTATGAGGCTGTCGTTTTTGAGGCCATAACCAATTGCCGGTTCATTAGTTTTTACCAGTTCATCAATTGATAAATCCGAGCTGGACATTCCAAGCGGCTGGAAAAAACGTTGCTGGATGTTTTGCTCCCAGCTTTGGTGGGTAAGCTTTTCCACCAGCAATCCCTGCAGCATAAACATAAAATTATTATACTGCCATTTCTCCCGCAGTCCTGCTGTAGGTTCCATGTATTGTATCCGCTGCAGTAAACTGTCTCTTGATCCCGAAGGAAAAAAATACCAGGAAAAGTCATGCCGCGGCAAGCCTGTCCGGTGGCACATCATATCCCGCAATGTAATGTGATCGGTCATTTCATCATTATAGAATTTCAGTTCGGGTATGTAATTGCGGACAGGTTTGTCAAGGTCAACCTGGTTATCTTTAGTTAACCAGCCGATTAACGAAGCAGTGAATGCCTTGGTACATGAGCCGATGGCAAAAACAGTGTTAGCCGTAACCGGCAATTTTTTTTCCACGTCGCGGTAGCCAAAACCATTTGCGTATACAACTTTATTTTTCTCTACCACGGCAACGGCAAAACCTGCGGCATGCCACTCTTTTAAAACTCTTGCAAAAGTTGTATCAAGACCGGCAAAGCGTTTATCCGTCGGATTTTTTTTCTTTTGGGCAAAGGAAAGACCGGCAAATAGCAGTAACAGCAACAGGAAAGATATTCTCATAAAACAGGCTTTGGTGAGCAAATGAAAATTTCAATGAATAATGAAATTACTATTTAAAGTAAAAACAGGAAAAGGCTTTTTGCTGTATTATGCCTGTATCTTTATCATCTTGCTATCAATTTTTTAGTGGCTATTAGGTTAGTGAAAGAATTTCAGTTGAAAAATTGATGATTTACCGTTGCTCTTCCGACATTTGATAAGGCTAAAAATTTTTTCGGTATGAAAAAAATGCTTCAACAACTTGCTGCCTATAATGTGTGGGCCAACCAGCGCCTGATGGCTTTTATTCTGTCTGTGCCTGAAGAATTAACGCGTAAATCGTTCCCAGGCAGTTTTAGCAGTTTATATCTCACATTGTTGCACATGTGGGTGGCAGAAACAGCCTGGTACCAGCGGCTCTCACCGGAAAGCGGTGCAGTAAATCCCGGCATGAATTTTCAGGGATCTTTGCAGGAAGTCATAAAAGGACTGTCTCTTCAAAATGAAAAATGGAAACAGTGGGTAGACGATGCGAGCATTGCGCAGTTGGAAGAAAGCATAACATACCAGAATTCAAAAAAGGAAACCTTTGCCGAACCGCGTTACGAAATTTTATTGCATCTGTTCAATCACGGTACATACCACCGCGGCCAGCTCGTCAGCTTATTACACCAGGCGGGTGTTCATGATCAGCTTCCATCGACTGATTTCATTGTTTTTTGCAGGCTTGGGCAAAATGAAAAATGACATAGGAAACAACTGTTTCGCTTTTGTCATTTGAAAACAGGTAAGTCAAATTTCTAATATGCCCATTTTACCCAGGTGGCACCCCAGGTAAAGCCACCACCAAAGGCTGCCAACACTATGTTGTCACCTTTTTTCAGCTTATTTTCCCACTCCCAAAGGCACAGCGGAATAGTGGCAGCTGTGGTATTACCGTATTTCTGTATGTTCAGCATAACTTTATCGTGGCTCAGGCCCATCCTGTCAGCAGTCGCATCAATAATTCGTTTGTTAGCCTGGTGCGGAACCAGCCAGGCAATATCATTACCAGTAAGGTTATTTCTTTCCAGCAGTTCTGCACTTACGTCTGCCATTCCTTTTACTGCAAATTTGAAAACAGCCTGGCCTTCCTGGTAAATATAATGCTCCTTATTGGTCACTGTTTCAATGCTGGCAGGCCGTAGGGAACCGCCCGCTTTCATATGGAGGTACTGGCAGCCGCTGCCGTCACTTTTCAGGATGCTATCTTTTACACCGTATCCTTCCTCATTGGGCTCAAGTAACACTGCGCCGGCTCCATCGCCAAAGATGATGCAGGTTGCACGATCGTTGTAGTCAACAATTGAGCTCATTTTATCCGAACCCGCCACCACTACTTTTTTACAACGGCCGCTCTCAATAAAGGCAGCGCCGGTAGTAAGTGCATACAGGAAGCCGGAGCAGGCAGCAGCCAGGTCGAACCCGAACGCATTTTTAGCGCCCAGTTTATCACAAGCCAGGTTGGCAGTGGAGGGGAACAACATATCGGGAGTAACGGTTGCCACAATCAGGCAATCAATCTCCAGGGGGTCAATGCCTCTTTTCTCACACAATTGTTTTACAGCTGGCACTACCATATCAGACGTCGCCAGACCCTTGCCTTTCAGGATGCGGCGTTCTTCAATTCCAGTTCGGGTCCGGATCCATTCGTCATTGGTATCCACCATTTTTTCCAGGTCAGCATTGGTAAGCCTGTCTTCGGGAACATAGCCGCCAACAGCCGTGATGGCAGCGCTAATCTTATTACTCATGCAAAAAAAATTGTAGCTTGAAATTGCAGGCACGAAGATACGATTTGACAATCTATCAAAATTGTCGACATTTTAGTAGCCTGCCCGGTGCTAAAAAGGCAGGTTTATTCTGCCAGGTGATAGTACATTCCTTTATTTTCGCAGCTATGATTGCCTACCTCGAAGGACGTTTTGCTTATAAAAGCCCAGCCGTTGTGTATATAGATGTACAGGGCGTAGGATATGAAGTACAAATCAGCCTCAATACCTACGCCGGTATTCAGCACCTGGAAAAAGGCTTGTTGCACACCTGCCTGCTGATACGCGAAGATGCCCATACCTTATATGGCTTTTTTGAAAAGGCAGAAAAAGATATGTTCCTGCTACTGATTGCCGTATCCGGCATCGGTGCCTCCACTGCCAGAATGATGCTCTCGTACATGAAACCCGAGGAGGTTGCCCGGGCAATCATACAAGGCGATGTGAAAACTCTGGAGAGCATTAAGGGTATAGGTAAAAAAACAGCCGAAAGACTGGTGGTTGAGCTCCGCGATAAACTGGCTAAACAGCCGGCTGATACAACTATTTCTCCCGTGAAACACAATACTTTGCACGCTGATGCGTTAAATGCCCTGATGGCATTGGGAATTAGTCGCCAGGTTGCTGATCAGGCCATACAAAAAGCCCTGGCTGCGGAGCCTGGGCTGGCTGTAGAAGACCTGATTAAAAAAGCTTTGCGAACCCTTTGAGCCTGAGTTTTTTTCATTGAACTAATTCTTTAGAGAAACACTTGACCCGAAGAACCACCACCATATTCCGTACGCTCGTAGGGGCTACCATCCTGTTTGCTTTTTTCATTTCATTGCAGGCAAATGCCCGTTATTACCATGGACCAGGATTCCCAGGGAAGAATAATTATTATAACCTGCCGGATACAGTCAGTAAGCCCGACACGATTCGTTACCCGATTACCGACCGGTATGGAGATCCCTACTCTTATCCCAGCCGGAATGCTTTCGACCTGAAAGATACTGCGTTTGTAAAGCGCAAAATTGTATACGATCCCAAAACAAGGCAGTATTACATAGAAGAAAAAATCGGGAGCCATTACTATCGTACACCCACCAGTTTTTCCATGCAGGAATTTCTTGATTTGCAGGGTAAAAAGGATGAAGACAGCTATTTCCGTAAACGGGCTTCGCTACTGACAGATATGAACAGGCGGCTGTTTAAGCCCAAATTCGATTTCTCAAAGGACTGGATTAACCGAATTACCGGTGTCGGGAAAGTAAGTATCCGCCCATCCGGTTACGTGGATATTTCGGCAGGTTACCAGGGACAAAATATCAAGAATCCAACCCTTCCCGAGCGGGCCCGTAAAACAGGAGGGCTTGATTTTAACGAAGATGCACAATTGCAGGTAAATGCCAATATTGGCGATAAAATTAAACTACCTATTAACTACAACACACTTTCCACTTTTGATTTTGAAAACCAGCTTAAACTCGATTATCACGGCAGAGATGATGAAGTGCTGAAACAATTCCAGGCTGGTAATGTAAGCTTCAATACAAAAGGTACGTTGATACCGGGCGCACAATCATTATTCGGTATTAAATCACAATTACAATTTGGAAAATTATACGTTACCACTGTGCTGGCCAACCAGCGGTCGCAACAGCAAACGCTGGGGATACAGGGAGGCGGCTCAACACAAAAATTTAAAATTAAGGCTGATGAATACGAGGAAAACAGGCACTTTTTACTGGCGCAATATTTCCGGAACAATTTTAATAAAGTAATGAGTACCCTGCCGGTGGTTAATTCACCCATTCAAATTCTACGGATGGAAGTGTGGGTGACCAACCGAACAGGCGCAACAACAGATACCCGTGATGTTGTGGCGCTGATGGACCTTGGTGAAGGAAACCCCTATATTGGTCCGCCGGGCAACCCTAACGCATTGCCGCAAAATAATGCCAACGGTTTATACAGCACGATTACTTCCAATCCTGCCAACCGCAATTCATCTACCGTACAAAGCTATCTTACCAGCATCGGGTTGCAACCGGTACAGGATTTTGAGAAAACATTTGCCCGTAAGCTCCAACCTACTGATTATTATTTCAATCCGCAGGTTGGGTTTATTTCTTTACGGCAGCCTCTTCAGCCCGATGAAGTACTGGGGGTGGCGTACCAGTACACGTACAACGGGCGGGTTTACCAGGTGGGTGAGTTTTCCCAGGATGTGCCACCGGATTCCACCGGGAAATCGCAAAATGTTTTATTTCTGAAACTGTTAAAAGCCACTTCGCAGCGTACCAATCTGCCCATCTGGGATTTGATGATGAAGAATGTCTATTCAGTGGGCTATGGTCAGCTGGAGCGCAACGATTTTAAACTCGATGTGGTATACGAAGAGCCAAGCCTTGGGCAAAAAAGATATTTACCCCCAACAGACGTAAATACGCAATACCAGGGACAGCCGCTTATTTCTTTATTAAACCTGGACAGGCTCAATAACCAGAATGATCCACAGCCTGATGGGGTGTTTGATTACATTGAAGGGTTTACCGTGATCTCTTCAGAAAGCCGCATCATTTTCCCGGTGCTGGAACCATTTGGTCACGACCTGGATTATGTATATCCTACACAGGCCCTGCGGGATAAGTATTTATATTATCCGCTGTATGATACCATCAAGGCTATTGCCCAAACCTTTGCCAACCTGGATCGGTTTGAGCTGGTTGGTCAGTCAAAATCAACCTCTAATTCAGAGTACCAGCTGGGGTATAATATTCCGCAGGGATCTGTTACTGTAACAGCCGGCGGCCAGGTGCTGAAGGAAAATGTAGACTATGAAATTGACTATGCCAGCGGAACGCTGCGGGTGATTAACCAGGCGATTATTAACTCCGGTGTACCGGTGCAGGTACAATATGAAAATAACGCGACATTTGGATTGCAGCAGAAAAACTATATGGGCTTACGGCTCGACTACCTGGCGAATAAAAATCTAACAGTAGGCGGGACCGTTGTGAGGCTGGGGGAAAGGCCGTTTTTTACCAAACAAATCTATGGAGAAGACCCCATCAGGAATACTATGTACGGCCTTGATTTCAATTACCAGAATGAAGTACCCAGGCTGACCCGCTGGCTGAATAAATTGCCGTTCTATTCCACCAAGACAGCATCAAATATTACTGCCTATGGAGAGGCAGCGGTATTAGATCCCGGCCATGCGCCACAAATCGGCAAGGGGAAAAACGGGGTTGTATATATAGATGATTTTGAAGGAACCAGCAGCAGTATCGATCTCCGCTTTCCCTTGATCAGCTGGACTTTGGCCTCCACGCCACAAAAATCACCCGATCAAAACGGAAATATTTTATTTCCGGAAGCAGACCTGGTAAATGATCTTCAATACGGTTACAACCGTGCTAAACTGGCCTGGTATAATATTGAGCCGGTGTTACAGGAACGCAGAAACCCCAACAACCCGCTCCGCGATAACCTGGCAGAATTATCGAAACCAGAGACCAGGCAGGTATACCAGGATGAGATTTTCCCGCAGCGGACAACTGATTTTGGCCAGGGCCTGCTCACTACGTTTGACCTGGCTTTTTACCCGAATGAAAAAGGGCCTTACAATTTCCAGGCAAACCCCTCGCAGGTAAACGCCAACGGCCTTTTGCTGAACCCGCAAAAATCCTGGGGTGGAATTATGCGCAGCATTGACCAGACGGATTTTGAAACTGGGAATATTCAATATATCGAATTCTGGATGCAGGATCCTTTTATTCGTAAACCCGGCAGCACCGGCGGCTCCCTCTATTTTGACCTGGGCAATGTTTCTGAAGATATTTTACGGGATGGAAAACGGGAATATGAAAATGGGCTGCCAACTCCAAAGATCCAGGCACCGGTAGATAACAGTACAGTATGGGGGCAAGTGCCCACGAATCCTATACAGGTTACAAATGCCTTCAGTAACGATCCAACGGACAGGCCTTATCAGGATGTGGGATTGGACGGGCTGACTGATAATGATGAAAAAACAAAATTTAACTCCTATCTCAATGATTTGAATGCGAATTTCGGTTCTGGTTCCCCCATTTATCAGAAAGCGCTGTCCGATCCGTCTGCTGACAATTTCAAACCCTACAGGGATGCCACCTATGACCAGCAAAAAGCAGGTATACTGGAACGTTATAAAGATATCAATAACCCCAGCGGCAACTCCCCGATAGCAAATGCAACCGATCAATTCACCAATGCATTCACCTTATATCCCGACCAGGAAGAGTTGAACAGGGATAATACAATGAATGAACAGGAGGAATATTTTCAGTACCGGGTGGAATTAAAACCCAATATGCAGGTGGGCACCAATTTCATTACCGATAAACGGTTGGTTACCGTCAAGCTGGCCGATGGCAGTACCCGCGGAGAAACATGGTATTTATTTCGCATACCGATTGAAAATTACCAGGCCAAGGTGGGAAATATCCCGGACTTTAAATCGATCCGGTTTATGCGGATGTTTCTGACCGGTTTTAATGATACAGTAGTGTGCCGGTTTGGCAAACTGGAACTGGTACGTAATCAGTGGAGAAAGTTTTCGTTTGATATTGATACAAGCGGTAATTATAAGCCGCTGCCGACTATTGACCCCACAACGGTTAATACGCTGGCCGTAAATATAGAAGAAAACGACAGGCGCCAGCCGATTCCTTATGTCATTCCTCCTGGCATTGAACGCCAGCAACAATTAAGCAATAATAACGTGCAGCTCTTGCTGAACGAACAATCACTGAGCCTCCAGGTTTGTAACCTTCAGCCCAATGATGCCCGTGGTGTTTTCAAAACGGTGAATTATGATCTGCGCCAGTATGGCAGACTGTCTATGTTTATACATGCGGAGGGAGCAGGTAGTACCCCCAGCCTGAATGACGGAGATTTAAAGGCGGTTATCCGGATCGGTACTGATTTTGCCGGCAATTATTATGAAATAAAGATCCCGTTAAAAGCCACACCTTATGGTGCTACAGATTCTTTGGCAATCTGGCCTGCCGAAAATAACCTGGATTTTGATCTTTCGGAACTGACAACGCTGAAAATGAAACGAAACCAGGCCGGTGTTTCTCCATCTGTTTATTATCGTGAAACGATGCCGGATGGGCGCAGCTATGCCATGATTGGTAACCCTAACCTGGGTGAGGTACAGGGAATTTTAATGGCTGTTCAAAACAGCCGGACGAATAATGTATGTACTGAAGTTTGGTTTAATGAATTACGCCTGTCCAAGCTGGATGAAAAAGGAGGATGGGCAGCGACCGGGCGGGTGGATCTTACCCTTGCAGACCTGGGAAGCATTACTGTCGCGGCAAATACCCGGAGCCATGGCTTCGGCACGCTGGAGCAAAGTGTAAACCAGCGCAGCCTGGACGACATGCGGCAATTCGATATTTCTGCCAACCTGGACCTTGGTAAGTTATTGCCGAAAGAAGCTGCTATTCAAATCCCCGTATATGCCGGCGTAAGCAGAATCACCAGTACACCGGAATATGATCCCTATGACCTTGATATAAAACTGAAGGATAAACTTAAAAACGCCAATCCAGATAAACGCGATTCTATTCGTAATGATGCCATTGATGTAACAACCATCAAAACCGTAAATTTTACCAATGTAAAAAAGAACCGAACGGGTAATAAGCGGCCCAAAGTATGGGATATCTCCAATTTCGATCTGAATTATTCGTATACCAGCCAGGAGCATCATACACCGCTGATTGAAAACGATGAACTTCGGCGGACAAGAGGTGCACTCGCCTATAATTTCACTCCTCAGCCCAAGGTGATAGAACCTTTTAAAAAAATAATTAAATCGGGTTCACAATGGTTTTCACTTGTTCGTGATTTTAACTTTAATCTAGCCCCATCTTTGCTTTCTTTTAAAGCAGATGTTTTCAGGCAGTTTGGAGCGACACGACCGCGCAATGTGGGCGGCGGACCGTATAAAATCCCTGAAACATATAATAAGTATTTTACGTTTGACCGCTATTATATCATGCGCTGGCAGCTTACCAATTCATTAACATTGGACTTCAGCGCTACCAATAATGCCCGAATAGATGAACCCTACGGGCGGATTGATACGAAAGAAAAGAAAGATTCTGTTCGGAAGAATTTTTTCAATGGTGGCAGAAATACCCATTATCACCAGGAGGGAACACTGACCTATAACCTGCCCACGAATAAACTTCCTTTACTTGACTGGACCACGTTCCGGTTTACCTATATTGCCAGGTACGACTGGTATGGTGCATCCCTGCTGGCAAAAGAATTGGGGAATACACTGGAAAATGCGCAAACCCGGAATATTAATGGTGAGTTGAACTTTGAACAACTCTACAATAAATGGCGGTTTCTGCGTGCTGTATATTCAGATGCCCCGGCTCTGCAGAATCAACCAGGCAGGAATAGTGCAGGTAAAACAGACTCCTTAGGAAAACAGGTAAAACGCAGCCGGGACCCAAATGAGCTACCCCAGGTTGGCAAACTGCCGAAATTCTTTTTACGCCTGCTTACTTCGGTAAAGAGAGTGGGTATTCAGTATAATCAGGATTTTGGAACCATTCTGCCAGGCTATATGGACAGCGCACAGGTGTTAGGTCAGAACCTGAGGAGCATGGAACCCGGATTTAATTTCTTGTTTGGCTACCAGCCCGATACCAACTGGATTAACCGCTTTGGAGCTAAAGGATTATTAACCCGTGATTCTTTGTTTAATTCGCTTATACAGCAACGCTATAATCAGCGGCTCACCATTACTGCGCAGGTATCGCCCCTTCGTGATCTAAATATAGATTTATCACTGGATAAAACATATGACAAACATTATTCAGAATTATATAAAGACACCACCGGA
>DASTSN010000050.1:0-20510 GCA_035760665.1 Chitinophagaceae bacterium
CACACCGCCCAGTAGGGAACAAGGGCGACGAAGTCATCATTCTCCAGTACAATGCGTTCATTCTTTTCTAACTCAATCTTAAGATAAGCCGACAAAAGGCTTTGCTGATGCTTGTCAAAATATTTTTTCTGCTGATGCGCCTCTTTGGCTATTTCTAAAGGAATGGAAGATGAAGCCCATATTTGTCCATGCGGATGCGGGTTACTGCAACCCATGATTTCGCCTTTGTTTTCAAAAATCTGTATATACTTGATAAAAGAATGAGTGGCTAATGTGGTAAACTCCTCCTGCCAGAGAGTAATCACCTTTTCAATATTCTCAATACTCAACTGCGGAAGCGTTAAATCATGCCGCGGAGAAAAACATATCACGCGGCAAATACCTTTTTCACTGCTGGCGACCAGCAAATCATTCTCATTCACTTTTCCTTCCGGTGAATCGGATAGCAAGGCAGAAAAATCGTTGGTAAAAACAAAGGGATTCTGGTAATTGGGATTTGTACTTCCATCAACCCGTTTATTACCGGGGCATAAATAACACTTCGGGTCATACGCCGGACGAACGCTTGACGGCTGATCTTCGACTTTTCCCTGCCAGGGTCTTTTCATACGATGCGGAGAAACCAGCAACCATTCGCCTGTTAAAATATTTAATCGTGTATGGGAGTGTTCTTTTATGTCAAACATCGTTATTGATTTATTAATTGAGTGCCCTCTTCAATAGAGGCAATGTAATAAGTCAGCGGTAAGTTCATTTCCCGCTCGTAGTCCATTTTAATTTTTTCCACTAAGGAATCGATGGCTGCTTCTTTTACAAGGTTGATGGTGCAACCACCAAAACCACCACCCATCATACGGGCACCAATAACCGCATCATTATTTTTTACTGCTTCTACCAGCCAATCGAGTTCTTTGCAACTCACGGCATATTGCTCACTTAACCCTTTATGGGTGGCAAACATTTTCTTTCCTAAAGAAGCGATATCTCCTTGCTGCAAATCAGTACAACCGGTAAGCAGGCGATTGATTTCCTGTACTACAAAACGGCTGCGCTTGTCAATCAACGCATCTTTTGGCAGCACATATTTATCCAGCATCGCTTCCGTAACATCCCGCAGTGCCGTTACGGATGGTTCCTGTTCTTTTACCCACTCCATGGCCTGTTTACATTCCATGCGCCGGGTATTGTAGGCAGAGGATGCCAACGAATGTTTGACATTTGTATTCAGCAGCAACACTTTTATTCCTTCCAGCCGGAACGGTACATATTCATAATCGAGTGTACGGCAGTCCAGTTTAATGACATGGTCTTTTTTGCCCATCATAGAAGCAAACTGGTCCATGATGCCACACATCACACCGGCAAATTCATGCTCTGCTTTTTGTGCCATTTGCACCATTGTAAGCCGGTCTAATTTAGCCTGTAACAGTTCGTTGAGTGCAAACACTGTGGCACATTCCACAGCCGCTGAAGAGGACAGCCCGGCACCCATCGGCACATCGCTGGTTAATATGGCATTAAATCCTTTCAGCGGGATATTACGTTTCACAAATTGTGCAGCAGCCCCTAGCAGGTAATTTGCCCAATTCACATCAGATGATGGTTTTAAATCATGAATACTTGATCGATACGTTTCATCGAGGTCCTGTGCCACCAGGTGTATTTCATCATCTTCCCGCAAACTCATGGCCAGGTAGGCGGCTTTGTCAATGGCAGCAGGTAATACAAATCCATCATTATAATCGGTATGCTCGCCGATAATATTTACTCGGCCCGGAGATTTAACAAGGACAGGCTCCTGTTTAAATAGCCCGGTAAATAATTGTTTTAATTTTTTTTCCACGCTTTCCATTTAGCCAATGTTTTTTCTTAAAAAATTATCCGCATCCAAGGCTTTTATTAATTCCGTACAGGTGTTAGCCGGCACTTTAATTTCAGCATCAACATTAACCGTTATTTCAAATTCGAAAGAGGGGGAGATGTGTCAAATGAGTGGTGATGACTGTTCAAAAGACATAGTAAAGGACAGTAAATAACTTTTTACGGATTGATTTTTAAGAAGGTAAAACCAGACTAAAAAACATTCCTGAAGAGCTCATTTACCCAATAGATACGAAATGAATGGATACAAGGCTTCGACAAAAATAGAAATGGTTAACCGTTGGCAACTAGGACATCGCTATTGCCCTGTGCTATTAAAAATTACCGTTCATTAGCTCCGCTGGTTTTCGTATTTCTTTTGAAAAAGAGGAAACAAAATAATCTTTGGTCTTTTGTTGACCAGCAGGTTGTATCTGCGCAACCTATTTCTTAGCCGTACCTGCCAATGGTTTTGTGTGAAGACTTGCGACACGGCGTTAAAAAACACGGCTGGGAAGAGGTGGCCGTCCGTGATGCGCTCCACGGTAAAATCCAGGCTGTGTTGCTCGACGGCTGTTTGCCAGTTTAACTGTATACCAACACTTACCCGGCTGGTGGTAGATGAAACTAATTACACGGGTAATACGACCTGTGTACTGTTTTGCATAATAAAATTAGAACTGCTGCCCGCCAGGGACATAAAAAATAGTAAAAAGGGAAATCAAAAGCCTTTTGCAGAGGAAGGAAAAAGCTTGCCTGTTAGTAATGGGTTAGTGTACTACGAATGTAACTTGAACGCAAAATAAAATGATATATTTCTGCATACCGCCTGGTTTTAAGAAACGGTCTTTTACAATTGCCCCTAACTTCTCAGCATGATTAATGCACCAAAGTCATAATATCATTCACTGGCCAAGCCGCCATATCCCGTAAGCTTTTCCGGGCAAAGCTTGTGGGCTAATAAAAAAACAGGGGGCATCTCATTCAAATCCGGGGTATTCTTTGGTCATGACACAAGAACCCCTCTCGTCCGCGGGGTACAATTCCTATTTTGATACTGTTTTTGAATACAGGCCGTCTTGCTATCCTTTCAAAAAGCATCACCAGAAATAAATTAGTAAACCAGTAAAACTGAAAAAGAACATGCACCACATCAAAATGTACAGCCCCTTCCTGCTGCTGTTGCTTACAGCCTGCACGAAAAATGTGAGCCTTTCAAAAGAGCAAATGGATGCAAATGGGAAGGCAGCACTCATTGCTGCAAACGACAGCGAAGGCCGCCAACAGGGAAAATTTCTCACGATATCAAAAAAAGAAAATATTGGTATGCCCAAAGTCCAGCTAACACCGGATTCCGTGTATACTTCTTACCAGCTGGATGAGCCGCTTTTTACAGCATTGCCGGATGGCTACGAAGATCAGATTGTTTCATTTCGTTTGCCCAAGGGCTATATGGCAGTATTTGCAGAAAACGGTGACGGCACCGGGGAATCTGTTTGTTATGTAGCTGCAGAAAGTGCCATCAATGCCAATTTACCCGAAAGGCTGCGCAACAATATTTCGTATATCCGGTACATTCCCATCAATAATCCGGATAAAAAAGGAACGGCTTCCACCAAAGATGAAACGGTAGCAGCGTTTGGCACACAGTGGTTTTATGGATGGAGTTTAAACAGGTCCTCTTTGCCTGACCAGCAATTTGTACCGATGACCTGGAGTAAATGGGCTTGTACAGATAATAACGTACAATACCTGGTGGAGAGAGCAGACGTTGACCACCTGCTGTCTTTTAATGAACCGGATAATACAGCACAATCCAATATACCCAATATTGATACGGCAGTAAAACGCTACAAGATTATGCAAAAAACAGGCCTACGCCTTGGCTCTCCCGTTACTACACAGGATCAGGCTTTTGGCGATGGCAGATGGCTGACAAGGTTTATGGCTAAAGCACAGCAGGAAAAAGCCAGAATTGACTTTATTCCGGTTCACTGGTACGACTGGGGGAATCAGTTCAATAACAAAGCCACAGATTCACTTACTGCAGAAGCAATTTTTAACCGCTTCGTAAATTACATTCAAAAAGTGCACACAGCTTACCCGGCCCAACCGATTTGGGTCACAGAGTTTAATGCGAATGTGAACAGGTCTTCCGTGGTGATACACAAATACTTTATGAAATTAGCAACCGACTGGATGAACAGTACCTCGTATATTGAAACGTATGCGTATTTCTTCCCAAAAACAGTACCTGATGTAAATCCGGACTTTACACTTACCGAGGCCGGGGAATATTGGAAAAGCCTGGCCTCTCCCAAATCAATAACCGGAAATATTGTTTCTGATGACACCATTTTAAATAAAGATTAAGCAGTCAATTTTTCTTTGTAAGCAAATTTCCTGTTCATCTGCCACTTTCTTTTAAGGGGTTATCTTCATCAGGCAGGTGAGCAGGAAATTTTTATTTTCTGCTTCGCAGGATCAATATGTTTTATCTTGTGCTAAATTTTCAACGATGAAAAAACCGTCATTCATGCCGCCCGGCATTTTATTACTCCTGTTGGGGCTCAGTATTGGCAGTGTTGCACAAAAACCCGCCAACTGGACGGAAAAGCAACTGATGAAACCCGCTGACCTGGCGAACACGATCGCTGAAAAAAATGAGCTGCCTGTTATTATCAGTGTCGGACCTGGTGCAGTGATTCCCAACTCGTTTGATGCCGGCATGGCAAGTACCCCCGAAGGATTGGAAAAACTGAAAGCGCATTTAAAGACGATTGATACGCATAAAAAAATTGTTATTTACTGTGGATGCTGTCCGTTCGATCATTGCCCGAATGTTCGCCCGGCAATTGAGCTGTTAAAAGAGATGCACTTTACGAATTACTATCTTCTCAACTTATCCCACAATATCAGGAAAGACTGGATTGAAAAGGGATATCCTGTTGCTGCATCTTAGTGGTGCTACAGGACTGTTGTTAGTGGCCTGCTTCAGACAGATCATCTACCTTTACGGCATTTTAAAGTGTACGGCCAACCGTACAATTGTCAACGTCTTTACATGCAAACCAACCCCACGTCAAGTCCCCTGGATAATCCCATTTGGCATGCTCTAACCGGCAGAGACCAGGATAAAAACGACGGTACGGAAAGCATTGCCTGGCTAAAGGCTGATATTGCGCCTTTCATAGGCATGCCGGTCTGGGATGCTTCCAGCCAGCATGCGTTACTAAAAACTGCGCCGCAGGGGCGCAACTGGTTTTTACTGATAGCGGATGAAGTACGTTTTATCGATCCGTTCGAGGTTGTCTTTTCCATCCCGCTTTACCAGTTCGTATGCACAAAACTGCCCACCACAGCACCCGCTGCTAACGACGAGGCCGTTGTGCCGCTCAACAGCGGGCATGTGGAAGAAATGATAGCCCTCACATCACTCACCAAGCCCGGACCGTTTACAAAACGAACGATTGAGTTTGGCAACTACCACGGTATCTTCCGGGAAGGCAAACTTGTTGCCATGGGTGGCGAAAGACTGCACATACCCCCCTTTACCGAAGTGAGTGCTATCTGTACACATCCTGACTACCAGGGACATGGATACGGAGCCCGGATTACTCACCATCTTGCCCAACTTGTTATAAAAAAAGGAGAAACCCCTTTTTTACATGCCCGTGTGGACAATGCAAAGGCCATTAACCTCTACAAACGGCTGGGGTTTGAAATACGAAAGGAAATCTGTTTCTATATCTTCCGGAAAAAATGAGGCGCCGGTCCCAATTAAGACAATAGCTAACAACCGCCGTGGCGCATAAACTATAGCACTGCCGACGCAGACAGGAATTACAAACACACAGCCTACAATTTTAACGGCTACCGTGGTTTCGCCCGCAGGTATTGTGGGGGCCATGCAATATCCTCACCCAGTTCCCGCGCAGCATGAAGCGGAAAATATGGGTCCCGCAGTAGTTCCCTGGCCATAATGATCAAATCCGCCGATCCCTCTTCCAGGATTTGTGCAGCCTGCCGGGCAGTTGTGATCAGGCCCACCGCACCGGTCTTGATGCCGGTTGCTGCACGAATCGCCTTTGCAAAGGGTACCTGGTAGCCGGGCTCTACCGGTATGCTGGCAGCAGCCACATTCCCACCGGTGGAGCAGTCAATCAGGTCAACGCCCGTGTCCCTGAGCAAACCCGCCAGTTGTACTGAATCCTCCAACGTTAGTCCGCCCACTGTCCAGTCGGTGGCAGAAATGCGTACAAACAAGGGCAGTGTATCCGGCCATATTTCCCGCACGGCATAAATAATTTCAAGCAGCAACCGGGAACGGTTTTCCAGGGAACCGCCATATTGATCCGTACGCTGGTTACTGAGCGGCGACAAAAACTCGTGCACCAGGTAACCATGCGCCGCATGAATCTCAGCAACCTCGAAACCAGCTTCCAAAGCTCTTCGAGCTGCTTTTTTAAAATCCGCAATGACGGCTTGTATTTCCTCCTCATCAAGTGCATGTGGAACAGGAGAACCTTCTTTAAACGGGATGGCACTCGGGGCTACAACGGGTTGCCAGCCACCTGCTTCCGGACCCATGTAATGGCCGCCTTTCCATGGGCGGTCACAACTGGCTTTGCGGCCTGCATGTGCCAGCTGAATACCGGTTACAGCGCCCTGCTGTTGAATAAAGCTGGTAATTCGTTTTAAACCCGGGATATGTTCATCTTTCCAGATACCAATATCAAAGGGAGAAATACGTCCCTCCGGCGATACGGAGCAGGCTTCTGTAATCAGCAGGCCGGCACCCCCTACCGCACGACTGCCCAGGTGTACCAGGTGCCAGTCATTCACAAAACCATCTTCAGCAGAGTACTGGCACATGGGTGAAACAACAATTCGGTTACGGAGTGTTACCGAACGGAGGCTGAGTGGCTCAAAAAGTCTGGGCATAATATTTATTAAAATTTTTTTTAATAGAACAACTTCTGTAAATAAATTTAGGTATTAACAGGCAAGGACACACTAAAGTTGGCAGGGCTTATGACATAAATCATTTTTTCACTGCTCCCGGCGAATGAACTTTAATATATATATGCTGAATGATACGAATAGTAATGACATCGGTGAAATGTAAATTCTTATGAAGAGCAATAATCAGTTTCCCATCAGGCTCCGTACGCTTGCCCTCACATTGGCATTTGTAGCAGCCGCGACTGCACTCCGCTTCTGGCCGCTTGATGAACTGGGCGACCGCTTTATCTGGTCAACCTTTTATCCCGCCGTGGTACTGGCCGCTATATTCGGCAGTTTTTATTGCGGCATCATCGCCACAATGCTTTCCAGTTTGGTAGCCTATGCAGGCTGGCATTACTTTTCCGGCCACTCTTTTTTGCAGGATAATGCCGGTTGGCTGGGCATTTTTGTTTTCCTGTTCAATGGCATACTTATTTCCATCGTGGCCGGCAAGCTGAAAACCGCCAATGCAAAAACACAGAAAACCAAAAAACAGCTGGAAGAGAAAGTTGCCCAGTTAAATGCCATGAGCGATAACCTGCCCGATTCGTTTATTTTCCAAACAATCACCAACGACCTGGGCTTGCCGGAGTTCGTATACGTTAGTGACGGCGTCAGGAAATTTACCGGTAAGTCGGGAGCAGAAGTAGTAAAAAACCAGGGGCTTCTGTACGACCTGATACTGGAAGAAGACCGGGATCAGTACTTGAAAGCCCGCAACGAGGCAGCACAGCAAATCCATCCGCTAAATATGGATCTTCGCTTTAGCAGCCCGGCCGTTCCATACCAGTGGGCCAATATTCACGTTACACCACGGCGGAGAGATGATGGCAGTTTCATTTGGGACGGTATTTTTACTGATATTACAAAACGCAAGCAGCTGGAAAAGGAACTGGTGGAACAAAAAACGTTTGCCCAGCAACTAATCACGGAAAGTACGATTGAGGAGCAGGAAAATGAAAGACGCCACATTTCCCATCACCTCAATGAAGACATTAACCAAATTCTGGCATCCGTGAAGATCCACCTCGAAATGGCAAGAAAAAACGATGAAAAAAAAGAAGAACTTCTCAATACCAGCTACGAGGAACTGAAACTGGCAATACAAAAAATAAAACGACTGTATAACCAGATCGACGCCCCATCTTTCTCTGATCTTGGATTTTACCAAACCCTGGAATTGCTGATGGATAAATCGGCAATCTCCCACGGCCTCGAAATATCATTTATCAACCAGATGGATGAAAGAACGGAACTTCCCGGGCGAATAATGCTCTTCCTCTACAGGGTGATCCAGGAACAACTTGAGAATATTGTACAGCATGCCGGCACTAAAAAAGCTACCGTGAAATTAGCAGCAGGCGGGCATGGCTTGGAATTAATTATAAGCGATAACGGTAAAGGATTTGATGCAGGTGCCGGCAACTGGGGTATGGGTTTTAAAAAAATGCAGGGTCGAATCGCATTCTACGGGGGCAATATGCAAATCTTGTCGGCGCCCGGCAAAGGCTGCACATTGCTGCTGACATTACCGGTAGAGAAAGCTTTTAATGAATCTTTTGCTGATCAGCCTCTTTTCCAGTGACGAGGCCGGGAAATTCACAACCTTTGTAATCTCCATTTTATTAAGTAGCTGCTACCAGTCATGTTTTCATTTGCGATCACCGGCAGATGTTACAATCTTACTGGTATGGTCTATCACGGTGACATATTGTTCCAGCTGCCGCTCCCGCAGCAAATGTTCCAGTTCATAACGAAAGAGCCGCAGGTACTTTTGTTCCAGTTTTTGCCGTTCGCCCTCACCTTTACTATTGGCCTTCTTTTGTAATTTATAATCAATCAGTGCCTCCAGCGAAGAAAGGGTATTGGGTACATCAAAGTAACACTCCCGCCCATCCTGCAGATGTCTGATGATAGCAATCTCCATTTCCTGCCGGTTGCGGGTAGTCACCGGCACCTGCTCATGGCTGCGGCTAAAGCCTGCCTGGTGCAGGCTGGCCTGCACAGAGATGTTACTCACGGCAGCTATGCCGGAGGGCAGCAGCACATAAACCGTTTTTATACCTTCAGGATACTTTTTGATAAGTCCTTCCACCATTGGCTCCAGTGCATTTTTAACGTAACCAACGGCCAGCACATTTGCCGCACAGAATTTTTTCACCCAGTTATCATACGCCTCATTAGCAGCAACCGATGCGACGGAAAGCAGCCCCAGCAGTTCCAGCACAGCATCCGGCTTTTCTTTAACCGGCGGAGTTTTAGTAATGGCAAGCAAAATCAGCGCAACGCTGGTAACCCAGCAACCGAGCTGAACGATTTTGAATGTATTGAGCTTCATGATGGTGGTTTGTGAAAGACCGGGAATATTGTTTCGTATTTAAAAATAAAAAAATACAGGACATGCCTTCGTTAGTAACCAGGCAAATACATATTACGTTTATGGCTTACCGGTAGGCAGTTGCGAACAGGAAACGTTAAACTTATTCACATTTACCGATTTTGGCATAGTTTTTCGCTACTCTTTCAGAAAATGATATTGTGATGACCTGTCCGTATTCTTCCCCCATTACAAAAAAATTACTCTTACAATTTATTCTCGAGCATGCTGATTACCGCAAAAGAAGTTTGTATTTGCAGGAAATTATTTCCATGAGCAAGGCAAACGATGTATGGCGGCATGCGCTGCTAACTTTCCTGGACGCTTCTTTAAAAAATAACTGGTCGCTGAAGCCGTTTAGCAAAAACTGATTCATACACTACTGCTCCCTGCGATAATCAGCGAGCAATGCTGGCAGGAGCTAACAAGGTAGTATAAATCAATAATTCGCGGCTAGCAGTCATGCGCCCGCTGCCTAGCAAAAATCTGTTGCCGTTCGGTAACTTCGTGGCTGTTTCTTGTTATATATATTCCACTATTCTTTCACGCATGCCGTTATTAGCTGATCAGTTAATCAGGTTTTATGAACAACTCCGGCCGCCACGCCGCCTGCCGGCAGGAGTTGCCGTGCTCTACCCGCAAAAAGACCCGCAGGTGATGGAAATCACCAGGACCTTTTTTCAAACGTTTTATTCCGATAACCGGCCCCGCCACCTCTTGCTGGGGATTAATCCGGGACGCTTCGGCGCCGGTATTACCGGCATCAACTTTACTGCCCCGCGGCAACTGACCGAAAACTGCGGTATCAGCCATTCTTTCCCGCTGAAAAGCGAGTTGTCTGCGGAATTCATCTATGAAGTCATCGAACGGTACGGAGGGTGTCGGAAATTTTATCAACGTTTTTTTATTTCCGCAGTAAGCCCCCTGGGTTATGTAAAAAATGGTAAAAACCTAAACTATTATGACGATAGCGATTTGCAAAAAGCCGTCACCCCATTCATTGCAGCCAGTATACAGCAACAGCTTGCTTTCGGATTTAAAACAGATCACTGCATCTGCATAGGAGGAGAAAAGAACTACAAATACCTGCAGCAGTTAAACAACGAGTACCAATGGTTTGCAAAAATTTCACCGCTGCCCCATCCCCGTTTTATACTGCAGTACCGACGCAGGCAAAAAGAATCGTTTATTCAACAATACCTCCATGCGCTGAATCATCTTTGTAACCGGTAAGCTTCAAAGCACCTGGAAAACCCGCCGCCTGTCACCCAAAAATCCCGCTTGGTACAACTGAATGGCGATTTTATCCGCAAAATTGCTTCCTGGCAGACGGCAGTAAAAAAATTACTGTAGTTTTGAAGCAGCTTAAACAAAAGCATATGAAAATCTGCTAAGTCCTGTTCCTTCACAGGCGGGTTCGCACTTCAGGTTCAGAACCCTTTATCTTTTCTCACCCACAGGCGGAAAATATCCGCACATCATTTTTTAATTGAAATTTTAATGTCGTTTTATGTCGCAACCGACGATTTATAAAAGTAAACGATTGCTGTTCTTTTCACTGCTGAAAAAAGCGCTCCGCGGTGGTGAATATGATTATACAAAAGGAAGTATCCGCCAGGCAATTATTTTACTGGCCATTCCTATGATTCTGGAACTCAGCCTGGAATCTGTTTTTGCTGTGGTAGATATGTTTTTTGTAGGTCACCTGGGAGAAAATGCTATCGCTACCGTAGGCCTTACCGAATCTGTGATCTCCATCATTTATTCGGTTGCAATCGGCCTCAGCACAGCTGCCACGGCGGTAGTGGCCAGGCGGGTAGGTGAAAAAAATGACCAGGCGGCTTCGCATGCAGGCATGCAATCCATCCTGTTGGGTCTGCTGATAACCATGCTAATCAGTGTGGCAGGTGTTGTGTTTGCCGGAGATATCCTGCGCATCATGGGTGCCCGGCCGGAAGTAGTGAAGGAGGGAGCTATTTTTACCAGGATTATGATGGGCGGCAGTGCTGCCATTATGCTGCTGTTTCTGATTAATGGCATCTTTCGCGGGGCTGGCAATGCGGCTATGGCAATGCGTAGCCTGTGGCTGGCGAGTATCTTGAATATCATCCTGTGCTCGCTTTGCATCAACGGTATTGGCAACTGGGATGGCTGGGGCCTGAAAGGAGCAGCCATCGCTACCACAATCGGCAGAAGCGCAGGCGTACTGTACCAGTGTTATCACCTGTTTGCTGGCACTAGCAGGATCAGCCTGCGCAGGGAGCATTTTCGTATTGATATGCCCGTTATAAAGTCCTTGGTGAACATTGCGTGGCCGGCTACATTCCAGTTCCTGATTGCTTCAGGGAGTTGGATTATCCTGGCTAAACTGGTTGCCGATTCCGGCGGTACGGCCTCCTCTGCCGGTTACCAGGTAGCGTTGCGCAACGTAGTATTCTTTATCTTACCAGCCTGGGGCCTCAGCAATGCAGCTGCCACACTGGTTGGTCAAAACCTTGGCGCAAAGCAGCCCGGACGGGCAGAACAGAGTGTGCTGCTAACAGCCCGGTATAATGCTATGTTTATGACTGGCGTTATGCTGCTGTTTATGTTTTTTGCTGCGCCCATCATTAGTGTGTTCACCAGCGAAGTGGAAGTACAACGGGTAGGAACAGAGGCGCTGCAGATCATCGGCACTGGCTATATATTTTACGGAATCGGGATGGTCATGATCCAGGCGCTGAATGGAGCCGGTGACACCCGCACGCCAACACTGGTTAACCTGTTGGGGTTTTGGTTTTTCCAGATACCTGTGGCCTACCTGCTTGCACTTGGGCTGGACATGGGGCCTAAAGGCGCTTTTATTGCCATCCCTGTAGCCGAGACGGCGATCGCCATTGCTGCTTACATCCTGTTCAAAAAAGGCAGGTGGAAAAACGTGCAGGTATAGCCGAATATACGCTACATCCATAAAAGAGCCTGCTGCAGGAATTTTAATTATTATAACCTTTTTGTAAATCCTTACGGGTCTCTATTTGCCGGTATACAGGCAATCTTTTTTTTGAAAAAATCCCGTTAAGTATAACTACTTAGTATACCCGCTTTTTATTGCTTCCTTAGAAAAAATACTGCTGTACCAGACGTACTTCTCCTGTATTTTATGAAAAAGTTTTCATGACGGTTTGTAATTTTTAATGGTGCATAATATTTTCACAACTGTTAGCGTTTCAATAATCCAAATCCTGAAAAAACCGATACCCGTTGAAAAAGTTATTCATCCCCTTACTGGTAGCCTGTATCTCTTTTTCGTTTGCTCTTCTCCCGGACGGGAATGTAGTAAGCCCTTTGAAAACAGATGCAGCAATTATTACAACTTCCGGTTTGACGCCTGCAACCACGTCCGCAGAATCAGCGGCAAAACTGCTGGCCGATCAATACTACGACAGCCTGCAGCTTGACGAGTTTGGTTTATCCAAATCCGCAATGGAATATGCCATTAAGGGCTACGAGAAACTGCGGGAAGAAGGATACCTGGCGAATCCCGATGTCATTACCATTTGTGACTTCAGCCTCTCCTCGCGGAAAAAAAGACTGTTCCTGATTGATTTAAAAAATTACAAACTCATTTTAAATACCTATGTAGCCCATGGACGCAAGTCGGGTGGAGAATTTGCCAGTCGTTTCTCCAACCGCCCTAATTCGCACCAGAGCAGCCTGGGGTTTTATGTTACAGAAAGCACCTATTTCGGCAGCCACGGCCTGGCATTGAAAATTGAAGGTGTTGATAAAGGCTTTAACGATAGGGCAGAGCAGCGCAACATTGTTGTTCACGGATCAGCCTATGTGGGAGAACGCTTTATTCAATCCAACCCGTTTATGGGCAGAAGTTTTGGCTGCCCGGCTATCCCCAAAAAATTAACGGAAACAATTATCAGTACTATTAAGAATGGATCCTGTTTTTTTATCTACCATCCTACAAAAAAATATATTGCTGAATCTAAAATATTGAACGGCTGATTGGACATAGTACAAGGATGGATGATAACAAAAAGCTCAATCGTACCCTATGGTTGAGCTTTTGTTTTTTTAAAAACCCTTGTGCCGGTTAATTAAAAAAATAGGCGATGGTGAGTGATGCCACTCCGATCAGCAAACCTGTATAAACTTCCGCCGGCGTATGGTCAGATGCTATCAGGCGGCTGGTACTTACAAGCCCTGTGATTAGAATAGTGATTGAAATATATAAGGTAAATGATATATCCTGGGAAAAGCCCATCAGCATAACAAAGGCGGCGGCCACACCCATCGCCATGGTATGCATGCTCACCTTCATGTAAATATTGGCGAGCAGGCCCAGGATGGAAACAATGAAAATGGCGAGTGCCAGCATCACAATCTCTCCGCGAAATTCAGGCTGGTTGTGCAGTACATACCACATCCACCAGTAATAAATCATGCAGATGACATAAGGGATGATACGTTCCTGCTGTGTTTTTAAATAAATTGTTTTCACAAAACCCAGTCCCCTCAGCAGCAGTAATGTCAGTAACGGAAACATGGTGTACATGACGGCAAAACGCAGGACCAGGAAATTCTTTTCCTGCACACTGAAACCCGAAAACAAGTAGGGCTGGCTTTTTATAAAAAACCAGATAATATAAACTGGAATAAACAAGGGATGAAAAATATAGGAAATCATCTTTGCCAGCAGCTTTATCAGCAAAGGCTGCTGCCCCAATGCATTGCTGCGTGATTCCCTGAGCTGACTGCTATCGTCTACAACTAATCTGCTGTTCATGATTTAAAGTTCCTTCCGGAGGCGGGCTACCGGGATATTTAATTGTTCCCTGTATTTTGCCACTGTCCGGCGTGCAATATTATAGCCTTTTTCCTGTAATAAGTCCGTCAGTCGTTCATCGCTCAGCGGCTTCTTTTTATTTTCTGCTTCAATAAAGTCGCTCAGGATCTTTTTCACTTCCCGCGTTGAGACTTCTTCACCGCTTTCGGTACTCAATGATTCACTGAAGAAGAATTTCAGTCGGTAGGTGCCAAACTCGGTTTGTACAAATTTGCTGTTTGCCACACGGCTTACGGTAGAAATATCCAGTCCTGTTTTTTCAGCAATATCTTTCAGGATCATCGGCTTTAAGGTAGTCTCATCACCGGTGAGGAAAAACTCATGCTGGTGTTCCATAATGGCCGTCATGGTACTCAGCAGCGTGTGCTGGCGTTGCTTGATGGCATCAATGAACCATTTGGCCGCATCAATTTTTTGCTTGATGAAAAGGACCGCTTCTTTTTTACGTTTATCTTTTTTGGCACTACGGTCATATTCCTTGAGCATCTCACGGTATCCTTCGCTGATACGCAGTTCCGGGGCATTTCTGGAGTTGAGTGTCAATTCGAGTTTGCCGGCATTATTGAAAATGAAAAAGTCCGGCACCACGTAGTTTTCTGCTTTGTTGGTATCGCCCACATTGCCGCCCGGTTTGGGGTTCAGTTTAATGATTTGCTGGATAACGTCTTTCAGTTGTTCATCAGTGAGGTTTAGGCCACGTTGGATTTTTTCGTAGTGCTTCTTGGTAAACTCGTCAAAATATTTTTTGATAGAGGTCATGGCAAGGTCTACCTCTTTTCCTTCCTCTTTCTGCCGCTGTAGTTGCAGCAGCAGGCACTCCTGCAGGTCACGGGCTGCAACACCCGGCGGATCGAAACGCTGGATCCGGCGGATCAACGCCTCTACTTCTTCTTCGGTGGCACTGATATTCTGGCGAAAAGCAAGATCGTCCACAATGGCCGCTGTTTCCCTGCGCAGGTAACCGTCTTCATCAATGCTGCCTACAATCTGCTCGGCAATCCTGTATTCTTTTTCACTAAGTTTTAAAAGCCCCAGCTGATTGACCAGCATGTCGTAAAAACTGGTTTCCGTTTTGTAGGGCATTGTGCGCTGCTCTTCATCATCCCCGCCGTAATTTTCGTCGCGCAATTTGTAATCAGCAATATCATCATCACCTTCCTGCACATAATCGCTGATATCGATGGTATCATAATCTTCCTCTGGCTGGTCCGCCTCTTCATATTCCTCATCAGTGGATACGTCGGAAAATTCATCCCCGTTTTCTTCGTAGTTCTCTTCTTTTCCCACTTCGTCCAATTCCAGGGCAGGATTTTCTTCCAGTTCCTCCTTAATCCGTTCTTCCAGGTTGGCAGTCGGCACCTGCAGCAATTTCATCAGCTGAATTTGCTGGGGGGACAATTTCTGCAGGAGCTTTTGCTGTAAACTCTGACTCAGGGCCATAATAATTTCCTCACGGTTTAGGGCCTTCAAATTTTAAAAAAATCCGGCCATACATCAAAAATCAGGCCGTAAATTTACAGACAAATAAAATAAAGATGGGGCAACGCGTTTTCTCTTTTCTTGTTGTGTTTATGTTAATGTTGAACTGCAAAATTTTTGCACAGGAAAAAAACAAGCCGCAAAGGGAGATTACTTTGCTGAAAACGACGGTATTAGAACCTGTCAGCTTGCGAAGCGGAAACCTGCTGAGTCCCGCTTTCTACATCCACCACACAGGATTTTTTTGCAAAAAAGAATGGCAATTTGAAAAATCCACGTCTATCCCATTGCGTATTCGACTGGGATCGCTGGCCTACACCAATTACCTGGAGGGCAAACCGAATGCGCTGAAACCGCAACTGCCGTGAGTGCTTGTATATATGGGCTGGGAAATTTATCCTGCAACAACGGGTTGCTCTTGCAGCACTTTCTTAACAACGTCTGCAATGGCTTCGGCCTTATTAGCAATATCTTCCTCGCTCCACAACAAGCTGATAGCGGTAGAAATACAACGGCTCATTACGGCATCACTGGCTGCAAAGTTTTGAGAAGTCAATTTTTGCAAAGCCGCCTGCTGGGTATCATTTAAATTGTACAGGGTTTTGCTTTGCTTCAGGTGGTCCCACTTGCGGATGTAGTGCCAGTTATTATCGTACCAGTAAAAATTCCCGCCCAGTATATTTCGTGCTTTCAGTTCGCTTACAACCGCTTTCGTAATAGCTTCAGTCGGTAAAAACCAGCTCAGGAACGTGCAACTGTCACCCTCCGGGTCAGGGATTTTGCGAAATGAAATTTCAGGAATCTGCGATAACACGGTTTTCAAAGCACTGTAATTGCGCTGCTGAATTTCGAGGAACTGGTCCAGTTTCCTGATTTGTGCCAGGCCCACGGCTGCATGCAGTTCAGAGATGCGGTAATTATAGCCGATAAAAGGATGTAGATCGGCCCCCCGGTCGGCGCCCAGGTGGTCATGCCCATGATCGGTATACTGATCGCATTTTGTATAGACATCCGCTGTATTGGTCATCACTACACCACCTTCGCCGCAGGTGATCGTTTTAACAAAATCAAACGAAAAGGTGCCGGCGTTGCCAATGGTGCCCAGCTTTTTGCCTTTGTAGCTGCCGCCAATGCTCTGGCAGGCGTCCTCCAGGAGCAGCAGGTTATGTTCTTTACAGATAGACAGTAAAGCGTCTATATCGGCCATGCTGCCGCACATATGCACAGGCATAATACACTTGCTGCGAGGGGTAATGGCTTTGCGCACAGCATCGGGATTGAGTGTAAGCGTATCATCCACATCTACCAGCACAGGCACAGCACCTATGCTTAACACCGCTTCAAAACTGGCGACAAACGTGAAAGCAGGCATAATAACCTCGTCACCCGCACCTATGCCCAGCGCTGCCATAGCAGTTGTCAGGGCGGTGGTGCCGCTGGAGGTCAGTTGCGCATAGCGGGCGCCAAATGTTTTGCAAATTTCCTGTTCCAGTTGTTTGGCTTTCCAGATCCCTTTACGGGGACCGTCGAAGCCATAGCGCATAAGGATACCCGTTTCCAGTACATCATTGACTTCTTCTCGTTCCTCGTCGCCCCACAATTCAAATCCAGGCATAGCAAATTATTTTAGTTTAAAAGAAATGTAAATAACAGTCAGCAAAGGTAGAAAAATTCAATGCGTGACAGGCATATTTGTTATTGATCAGGCCGGGCAGGCAGCCAGTCCATCGGCGGCACCAGCGCCGGTTGTTTATAATAATGGTTTTGCAGGCTGTCATTCCAGCCGTTGGGATTACGGTCAAACGAAGTGCTGCTGAAATAAATGCTGCCTTGTACTGTCGGGTATTTCCGCAGCAGTTTTATTTCATTGGGTAATTCATTCGGATTCTTCCAGGCGGCATTGGTTCCGGCCCTGTACATAGCCATGCCGATATATAGATGACGGCCATAAGTGTGCTTGCTCCACCAGTCCAGCATTTTTACATAATCAATTTTCGCATTGCCAATTTCCAGGTATAGCTGCGGCGCCACGTAATCAATCCAGCCCTTACGCAGCCATAATAAAATATCCGCATACAGGTCATCGTAGTTGGTCTGGTAAGCCTGGCTGTCGCTGCCATCCGGATCCTGGCTTTTATTTCGCCACACACTGAATGGAGAAATGCCAAATTGCACCCACGGTTTTTCTTTTTTTATAGCAATACTGAGTTGTTGAATAATGGAGTCCACATTACTCCTGCGCCAGTCGTCCTTGCTCAGTTTGGTACCTGATTTCAGGTAAGCCTCCTCGTCAGGGAATTCTTTTCCGGCAATACGGTAAGGATAAAAATAGTCGTCCATATGAATGGCATCAATATCGTACCGGTGTACAATATCTTTTATCACATTGACGACAAACTGCTGAGCCTGTTTATTCGATGGATCGAAGTATTTGGTATTTCCATACGTGAGAAACCACTCTGGATGCAATTTTGTGATGTGGCTAGGTGCAATGGATGTGGCGCCTATTTTAAAATCTGCCCGGTAAGGATTACACCATGCATGAAACTGCATGCCGCGTTTATGGGCCTCCGTGATCATAAACTGCAGCGGATCATAAAAGGGCGAGGGAGCTTTTCCCTGAACCCCTGTCAGCCACTGGCTCCAGGGCTCATAGGGCGAAGGATAAAATGCATCGGCTGCGGGGCGGATTTGCACAATTACCGCATTCATCCCATTGCGCTTATGCAGCTCTAACTGCCGGATGAATTCAGCTTTCTGGCTGGCAACATCCGTCATGCCTCGTGAAGGCCAGTCAATATTATCAACCGTTGCAATCCATACACCGCGGAATTCATAATCGGTTTGCGCCCGGCTGCTGCGACTCACAAAAAGGGAGACAAAAAAAAGGATCAGGTAAAGGAAAGGTTTCATCATCGCAAAAGCTTCATGAAGTACAGGGCAAAACTACATCATTCAGCGTTACGGATCTTATCCAGCAGGTTGCTGAGCGTGGCTGCTTCTTTGAGTGTCAAATTGCCAACAATGCTGTCGAGTTGGTCCTGTTTGGCGTCAAGCTGCTCCAGCAGCCTTTTTCCTTTTTCGCTGATAAGCACATCCACCAGGCGGCGGTCTTTTTTGCAGGTCCCCTTTTTAACAAAACCTTTTGATACAAGACGGTCCACAATACGGCTGGTATCGCTCATTTTATCCAGCATACGCTCCCGGATCTGCAGGGTGGAAAGCGGATGCGGGTGACTACCCCGCAGGATACGGAGAATATTAAATTGCTGCGGTGTGATATCGTGCGGGGCCAGGAACTGCTTGATCTGCTCCATCATCCATCCGTAGGTGTACAACAGGTTCACAGAAGCACGTTGACGGTCGTTTCGAAAATTGTGCTGGTGTATGTCTTTATCAATGCCCATAAGTTGTTTTTCCGGTTTGATTAGCTGCGGCAAAGATACTGCGTGATCCAAAAATCGTTACTTATCGGTCTCTTTCAGCAGTTGGCTGCGCAGTTCACCCGACAGTTTGAATATGGTAAACATATGATGCGCCTCATGCAGCAAAAAAGCATTTAACCACTGCGCAAGTGTCAGTTCTCCATACACGGGATGCCGTCCTGTTTTGGTGAAATCCCCGTCTTTAAAGCTAACAATCTCCGCTGCCATTTCCTTTCGCACCGAAAGAAGATCCTGCATGACCTCCCGTGTGGACTTGCTGCAGTTATCATGAAAGGCGGGGTCAGCTTCTGCCGTGTAACGGTCAAATAACGGGTGATCCCCTTCCAGTATCTGCCTGATGCGGGTAATGAACAATTGCTGGTACGTCTGCAAATGCACAATGTTTTCAAAAATGGACCACTTACCCGGGATAACGGTTCTCCTGATCTGTTCGTCGGATAAGCCGTCGATAATATCCAGCAGGGATTTATGCTGGTACTGCAGGCGTGTGGAAATAGAGGACGATAATGGCATACTTGCACTAATTTAAACAATTCACTGGTTGCTCCAAACCTTTGTTCCTTCTGAACAGTTGGAGCAGATATCAATATTTTTTCTTCCCTGTAAAATCCGGGCCCTGAATTTTTTATAGTCCCCGTTTTTCCAAATTTCTTTAAACGATTTCGTTTTCAGGTCACCCATCCTGTGCTGGGCGTCTTTATCAAAGCAGCAGGGAGCTACCAGTCCGTCCCAGGTAATGACAGGATCATGCCAGAGACGCCAGCAATGATTGGTCATTTTTCCTTTGAATACATAGTCGCCAGCAGCCGTCTTCCGGTAGCGGCTGTACTGCTCCTGCACGGGGATTAACTGGTTGGGATCGTTTTTGTAATCATATACCTGCGCTGTTTTGAACCACACATCATCCACCCCCGTTTTTTTGGCCAGTTCTTTGATCTCCTGCACCTGGTGTTCATTGGGTTTTACCACCAAAAACTGGAAAACCACAAAGGGTTTTTTGCTTTGGAGCTGCCGTTTCCACTTCACAATATTTTCCGCGCCGCTGATGACTTTTTGTAACTGCCCGCCTACCCGGTACTGCTGATAAACCTCCTGTGTTGTCCCGTCAATGGAAATAATCAGCCGGTCCAGCCCGCTTTCCACTGTGCGCCGTGCATTGTTATCATCTAAATAATGTGCATTGGTGGAGGTGGCCGTATAAATCTTTTTTTGCGAAGCGTAGTGCACCATGTCCAGAAAACCGGGATTGAGATACGGCTCTCCCTGGAAATAAAACACCAGGTAAAAAAGGTCGGGCGCCAGTTGGTCGATCGTTTGGCTGAAAAAATCTTTTTTCAGCATGCCTGTCGGCCGGGTAAAAGCCCGCAGACCGCTGGGACATTCCGGGCAGCGCAGGTTACAGGAAGTGGTGGGTTCAAAAGAAACCGACACAGGATACCCCCACTGGATGGGCCGGCCTGTCCAGCGACTCAGGTAATAACTGGCCAAAACTTTGGAAAAATTC
>DASTSN010000051.1:0-33743 GCA_035760665.1 Chitinophagaceae bacterium
GCCCCCAAACCCACAACGTAACCTGTTCCCATATAGCCTTTATTATTTATACTAAAACCCACCGCACCCGCACGAGAATAACTGGGTAAAAATGCTTTTTGATTCCACGAATTGGCACTTGGATCGTATTCCCAAAAATCATTATAATTGAAAGAAGCATCTCCTCCCGTCCCCAGGTAACCTTTGGCATTAATGCTAAAACCTACGGCTTCATCGCGTGCAGTACCGGGGAAATCCGCTTTACGAGTCCAGAGATTTGTAGTTGGATCGTATTCCCAAAAATCTTTAAAATAAGTACCATTATAACCTGTCCCTATATATCCTTTCCCATTTATGCTAAAGCCAACAGCTCCAGTACGTGCAGCTCCACCAAAATTTGCCTTTTGAGTCCATACATTAGTAACTGGATCGTATTCCCAAAAATCATTTAAAAAATGAAAGCTCCCATCATATCCAAAGCCTGTTCCCACATATCCCTTTCCGTTCATACTAAAGCCAACTGCCTCACGACGCCCCATACCACCAACGTTCGCTTTTTGAGTCCAAACATTAGTAACAGGATCGTATTCCCAAAAATCATTTAGGTATCCGGAACCTGTTCCGATGTATCCTTTCCCGTTAATGCTAAAGCCTACTGCGTATGCACGTTCCCAGCCAACAGGATCGGCATTAAAATCTGCCTTTTGTGTCCAGGTATTAGAAGGCTGTGTATATCCTTTTAAAAAAAAAAGCGTTAATAAAAACAATAGGCAAGACTTTTTCATAACAGTTAATTTAAGTTTCAAAATCTTAATGAAATTTTCAGAGGATAAGATCGAGGAGGGTTTTATGGTATAAAAATATTATTGTGAAATAACCCCCATTTGTTTCATTTCATAAATGGTTACTGTAGGCGGGCTTTCACCTTTACGGATTTTCTCGATTACTTTTTTGGCTACTTTTTCTGCTGCTTGTTTAGTGTCAAAGCCTTTATTACCTGGCAAAGCCGGTATCGTAGGTTGATGTACAAAAAGTTTTGTGTCATCATAAATGTCATAACCCCAGGTACTATGATCAGACTGTATAATTTTGTAGTTCAACTTTGAATGTTTCGATACATCAGGGAGTTTTTGTGCATGTACACAGTTGCAAACAAGGAGTGATAAAAAAAGGTAAAATAAAAACCTCATAAGCTTTCGTTTTGTATTGGTGATGGGTGAAAACATTTTCTCATTTCATAAAATCAACTAACACATTATTAAAATGGCATTGCAGCGTATGAATATCTGAAGTGAATGAGGTTCCATTTTCCCAATGCATTATATTAAAAGTAGCAGTACCACTCATTTTATACCGGTCTGCCGTGCTTCCCATTGCTTGAAAAAAATCTAATTTGGAAATAGTAAAAGTTGAGTTAGTTATACCTTGTGTTCTGGTGGAATCAAACAAAGAGCCGGATGATTTATATACAGTGTACCAGCAAAACCCCTGCTTGAAGTCAATGTCCAGTGTATATGTACCTGTAGCCGGAGGAGAAGCAATATCATTTATAAAAACAGAACACACTTCTTTGCCTCCCGGGTTTAATGTATTTGACAAAAACCTTGTATCGCCTGTATTTTCAAAACTCCAGGATAAATATCTTTTTTGTGTCGTTGTGTTTATTCCTGAAAAACCATAGCCTATTTTGGTGGCTACCCATTTTTCAAATTGCGGACGATTGTTGAACCCCCCGGTATTGTTACTATAGCCTGTATTATAAAATTCTACCAGCCCCGGGCAATCATCAAAATACACCCATGAAGAATCGGGTGATAATACCGGTTGGTTCGGGTTATTATTGCTGTTGCCAACTGCATCACTTTTAGAACACATGCCGCAAATACTGCTTGCACTGATCAGCAACAGTAAAAGATTACACAAATTCTTTTTCATATACAGGTTCAGATTTACAATTTAATCCCGAGCGACAGTCCTGTTCGGAATCCACCCCAGGGGCCATCCAATTTCAAAGAAGCGCCGTTAGCATTGACATTTATTGTTTTTTCTGTAAGCGGTATATCAATATTGTCTAACTGATCTCTCAAATCATTTTGTTCATTTTCACTTAAAGGCTTTGATGATACACCGATAAAATTGCCGGTGCCGGAACCATAGTGTGGCCCTAAAACCCACACATCAAGTACCACACGTTTTCCCCAAAAATGCTGCACACCCAATAAAATACCTCCCGTGTTTGCAGTGAGTTTACCGGAAAGTTTAATGCTTTGTTCAGTGTTGTTGTCATCGGTATAAAAAACATTGAAGTCGTTTGACGTAAATGATGCGTAGCGATAATACGCACCAATATAAAAACCACGACCATATCCCTTTTTACTGAGATAAAGCCTTACTTCAGGTGTAATGGCATAATTGCTCATCTTGAAATCTTCAATAAGCTTTTTTGCATTATCATCTTCATTTGCTGCCGCCAGCTTTACCAATGAACTTTTAAAGGGTAGTCCCGATTCAGGCATTAACCGGTATTGCAGGGCCGCAGAAAATTTCCGGCTCAATACTCTTTCATACTGGAGGGAGTAGTTTTTGAGAAGAATGGAGGTGAGGTTGGTTTTAACGATATTAAGGAGATGAGCTGACTTAGCACCTGTAGAAGGGAATTCCTTTGAATTTTCCTGCCCGGTTGTACTTTTAGTTCCTGATGTTGGATGAACAGCTACATTCTCAGCCTGTGCTAATGCGCTGAACGTAATAACAGAAAATGCGGAGAAACATAAAAACGATTGAAAACAAGATTTCATCATATTGCAAAAGTTTAATGCCGGTAATTAATAAACAGGTATTCAACACAGGTGGAGTCTTCAGGAGGAATAGGAAATAACAAACGGGAAGTACCAGAGCTCTCAGGATATTCTTTTTCGTATTGCGCTGTTTCAATTTTTTACTTCCGGCAATACCAAGACGAAGCTACTATTGCAACCGGAATGAAACAATCACAGCTTTCTGTGATTCGTTACGGAGAGCTACCCTATTTATGGTATTGACGGATCGGTAAAACTTTGCAACTTTCTCAGCGCAGGCGTGAATGTTGAGCTTGTTGTAAATATTCCCGGTATAGAAAAAAGAAACCGACTGCTGACAAGGCAGAAAGGGGCTGCCTTCCGTACCGGTTGATTGGTTTTTTAGACTTATCGTATCAATGTTACCACACCCTTCATCTTTGTAGTAACACCGTTTCGTTTAAATTCACAAAACCAGGCAAACACCGCGGTCGGGGATGCTTGCCCGTTTACATTTCCATCCCAGCCTTTGCTGTAATCTCTTGTTTCAAATACAAGTCCGCCCCAGCGATTATATACAACTAAATGGAATTGTTCCAGTCCGTAAGCATTAAGTGCCCTGAATTGATCATTTCTACCATCATTGTTCGGTGTAAAAGCTGAAGGGAAATAGATGGTGCATGGCATATCTTTAATTGTTATCGCTGACGTAGCCATACCACAACTATTACTGACCGTTACCGAATAGGCCCCGGGTTGGCTCACATCAAACGAACTTCCTGTAGAGCCATCTTGCCAGGTATAAGCGGCAAAGGCTCCGGGGCGGAGTACTATTTTATCACCCTGGCAAATAGTTGTATCCCTGCCAAGATCAGGGTGTGGTTTTGAAGCGATGGTTAAGGTAAGAATCCGGATACTATCACAGCCATTCTCAGCGACAAAAGTATCTGTATATGTTCCACTCGCAGTATAGCCGAGAAAACTTTCTCCTTCGCATATCGTTTTACTTATGGCTAAAACCGGTTTGGCTTTTACTATAAGGTTCAGTGTTCTTATACTGTCACATCCATTCGCGGCCACAAAAACATCCGTATATGTGCCACTTGTCGTGTGGCCTGCATAGTTTTCGCCTTCGCAAATGGAAGTATTAACCGTGGAGGTTACTTTATTATTAACAGTAAGGTTAAGAAGAGTAATGAGGCTATCGCAACCGCCTGAGCTTCTCAGCGTGTCTTTATAAACTCCCGCCGAGTTAACCTGTATTCCTGAAGGCAATATATAATATTGCCCGGCACATATGGAAGTATTGATCGTTTTCAATAACGGGGTCAATAAATTCAAAGTGACTGTGGTAATGACACTATCGCAACCGCCTGAGCTTCTCAGTGTGTCTTTATATACTCCCGCCTGGTTAACCTGTATTCCCGAAGGCAATGTATAATTTTGCCCGGCGCAAAGAGAAACAACAGTATTTTTTGTAACTGCTGCAATTGTTTTTATATGAATGCTATCAGTACAGGAGTTAAGTTGCCCAAAAAATATATCATCTAAACCAAAATCATTTCCGAAGGGATTGATATTTTGATTCACAATACAGATTGTTGCAACGGTGTTGGTACCTGAATTCCATGTTGCGTTAAACGCTTTCCATTCGTATTGATTATCCGGCGCTGTAAAAATATTTCCCCAGGGCACCCCGTTTATTGAAAATTGTAATTGCGCAGGAGTACCAACGACCATATTGCTTAACCAGGTCGAAAAAACATAATTGGCATTAGGTTTAACATTGATACTTTCACACCATACAGCTACATTGGCAGTACTCGCTCCGTTAACAACCATAAAATTTCCAGTCCCGGTCGTATGGTCACGCCCCAAAAAGCCAACCTGAAAATAAGTAGGGTTAGCGCCTACCGCATAATATCCTTCCGGGTAAAGACAGTTATTGGAATTGCAGTTAACGTACTGGCTTGAGAAACCGGTATTCCCTTGTTCAAAATCTCCGTTTTGTACCAGATTATCCGAGAGGAAAGAGGAGGTTAAATAATAGGTGCGGGTAGTATCAATCGTTACCATCGGGTTTTGAATGGTTGTATCACTCAATCCTTTTTTAGGATACCATGCATAAGAGAAGGCATTCTTCGATTGTAGCTGAAAAGACGCTCCTTTACAAACCGTTGTATCATTGCTAATAATCCCTGTTGTGTCGCATCCAGCAACAGCACAGTTTTTAACCGTGATATGTATGGTATCCCTGCAAACACCCAGGCTGTTGGTAACAGCAACGGCATAATCCGCAGAGGCTGCGGGGGCTACCACAATAGTTCGGGACGTATCACCTGTTGACCATAGAACAGAGGATTTGTCATTCGCATATAATTCTGAAATCTCGGCCGGCGACAGTGCCCTGTTATAAATTTTTATATCATCAATAACTCCTTTAAAATTGTTGAAAGGAACAGCGACGGCTGAAGGATTAAATCCTTTTCCAAAACCGGTTGTTAAATAAGGATACGTGCCGGCATTGTAAAAACTGTCACAGGCCATTGAGGGATGAACCGTGTAGGGAGTTATCAAACCGTTTTTTACAAAATTTCCGTCAACATATAGCTTTGGTACATGATTGTCATAAACCAGGGCTATAGAATGCCAGCCGCTTAATGAACCTGTCCATGAAAGCGGGGTGGCTACAATAGAAGCGGCATGCTCTACTACAAAAACTCCATTATTGGAAATGTATAAGCCCGCACCTGTATGTTGGTTATCCAGGTTCCAGTTATATCCATGCACTGCATGAATAACGCATGAGGTTGCCAGGTCAGTAGAAAATCCTGAAGACGGATTAACTGTTTCAGCAGGAAGCGTAACCACATTGGGTGTATTTACCCAAACTACATAACTAAATGAATTGATCGTAGTCCGGTCAATTTTATTGGTTCGTACCGATTCGCCATTGCCCGTAAATTGAATAGCGGTAGTGGGATTATTATAGCGGTCAGCAGTATATGAAAGGGGCCCCGTGGCAAACCCGTTATTTCCGTTGGGGCTTATATCATTGGTATTTCCACAAAAAGGGTACCATCCCAAAAGCCCGTTTTGCAATGAACTGCTCAGCGAATAGGTATTACAATTATCGGCCGAATCATTTATGGCCACGGTGAGCTGAAGCGTACTACCTGAACAAATACTGGTATCCTTTTGCAAAATCTTCGCCCTGCAGACCTGGGCCATACTATGACCATGTATCAGGCAGGTTGATAAGGAAAATAAAAAGAAACTTCCAGACCATTTTCTCAATACCGTAAGAGGGCTTTGTAAGTACCCCATAATTCAGACAAAGTTTAATGGAAAACAATTAATGATCGCTATCATCAGAAATCAATTCATTGGAATTGCGCGGTATAACTTTCAGTATCAAGAGTATTGTCCTTCTTGTATTTTCTCTTACCTGAAATGGCTCTTTGACTGGGATCGGCAGATAGTTTGCATAGCATCTCTTCATAATGCTTTTCAATAAAAGAGTTGACTGGATTTCCGCCATCGTGAATATCAAAATGAACATCAATAGTATCGCCATTAAAATAATAATCATAGCCAGATAGTGTTACAACGGGAGATTTTTTTTAGTATTTCATTAGTCCTTATCGAATACGTGGCGCCACCATAAATACCAGGTATATCTTAATTAATTAACGAAAATATTATAGCCTCAGCAACAGGGCATTTGGCACATGTAAAAACCTAGGCAGCCCCGTAAGTTCATGATAAAATGTATCTAAAGTCTTACTACATGAAAAGCCACTGAACTGGAAAATAAATCGGCGGGCAGGGGCTTTTTACTTATCATTAATCACTTTCTCATTATTCTGTTTTTCCAGATAACCAGAACTAAAAGTAGGAACACTCCTAACACGAAACAATCACAGCTTTCTGTGATTTATGACCGACTCTGCCAGATTTATGGGATTGACAGGTCAGCTAAACTTTGCAGCTATCTCAGCCCTGGAGTGAATATTGAGCTTGTTGTAAATATTCTTGGTGTGAGTAAAGAGGGTTTGAATGCTGATCCCACATTCATCCGCTATCTGCTTGTATGATTTTCCGGCAATGAGGTGATGGAGTATTTCTGTTTCACGCCTGGTAAGGTGGTACTGTTCCAGCTCCTTGTGGCGGCGCTTTTCAGACCTGTTAAAATAGTCGAGCATCTTCCTGGCTATTTTGCCGTTCATAATGCTTTCACCGTTATATACAGCCGTAATAGCCTCCGATATTTTTTCAGGGGCATCTTTTTTCAGGAGATAGCCGTCGGCGCCGGCCTTAATGGAATTAAATATCTTATCCTCATCCTCAAAAACAGTAAGCATAAATACGCCGGTTTGCGGCAGCTTTTCCTTTATCATCTTCACCCCTTCTATACCGTTTATTCCGGGCAGGTCAATATCCAGCATCACTACATCGGGAGCGGCACGAATCAGGGCGTTTAGTTCCAGCAAGCTATCCGACGAGTAAACCAGCAGCATGTCCGGCCTGGTGCCAACCAACGCCTGCATGGCTTTCAGGTATGAAAGATTATCTTCTATAAGCGCCACCCTGATCATTCCTGTAAAAATAACCGATCTGCCGTTACAAAAAATACCAGTTATCTGTCATGCCAGGGGCAGGTTAATGGTAGTTAGGGTGCCGGCACCGTTCCCTGTTTTTGTCGTAATCGTTCCCTGCATGAGCTGTATGCGGCGGTAAATATTCTGCAGGCCGTTTCGCTGTACATTCACACGTTCTTCATCAAAGCCTTTACCATCATCTTCCACTAATACCTGCAATTGATTGTTGGCAATCGAAAAAATGACTTGTATCGCACGACAGCCAGAATGTTTCAAAGCATTATTCAGCAGCTCTTTTAAAACCAGGAACAACTGGTGTTTGGTTTCCGCACCCAATTTTTGCCGGCGCAATTCATCACTGGCTTTCAGGTTTAGGCTGATATTTTTTGCCAGGGCAACAGGTTCTGCGTAAAACATAAGTCGGTAGATGACACTGTCCAGTGTGTCGTATTTCGGATTGATTTTCCACACCAGGTCGTCTAATTTGCTCACGGCATCATTCACATTGGTGCTAATTGATTCCAGGTAGGGTTCTTTATTGCTCTCGGTTTTGGCAAGGTTGCTATAAATATTGATACTGCTGAGTGTAGCCCCGATTTCATCGTGCAAATCGGCAGAAATCCGCTGGCGTTCATACTGTACAGCCAATTCTTTTTCCAGCGCCAGTTTTTGCCTGTGCAACTGATAGGTATAAATAAAGCGGCTGACAAAAAACACAATTGCTAAAACGATACATATGGCCAGCATGATAAACCACCAGGTTTGCCACCAGGGTGGCATTATAGAAAATTGATACCTGCACTCCCCACTCCAAATTCCATCACTGTTCATTGCTCGTGCTTTAAATGTATAGTGACCGGGCCGCAGGTTGGCGTAAGATACTGATGACTGTGTATTTAATGGACTCTTGACTTTATCAAATCCTTCTAATTGGTATTGATATTTTACTGTATGCGGCTGGTTGGTTGTGGGAGCAACAAAGTCAAAACTGATGTAATTATTATTGTAGGCAAGCTTCAGGCCCTTGGGCAAGTTATTCCAGCGGCTTAACGAATCAATATGAAAATGGCTGAACCAAATCCCGTTATTCAGTAAAAAAGAGGTGTCAGGTTTTTCTTTCAGCGCTTTCCAGTTGATCGTTTGATTGGCAATCTTTACTGCTGTAACCTGAATGCTCATAGAGCTGGTATCTCTTGGTTCTGTTGCCGGATCGAAAGTGGTAATGCCGTTACTTGTTCCAATCCAGATATGGTGATCCGCTGATTCTGCGATGGCACCCGCGTTACAGGAAATGCCCAGGAAATTATCAGTATACCCGTAATTCTTAAAAAAAATATCATCATCATGAATCAGGCTGAACCGTATGCGTTCGTTAAGCAAATCTATTTTTTCAGCAGATAATTTACTTAAACCAAGACGGGTGCCAAACCAAAGATTACCGAAATGATCTTCCAGGATAGAGGTAACATCATTATTAAGTAAACCTTCCCTCTGCGTAAGGCTAAAAAGAGAACGGCCATCATACCGAATAATACCTTTATCCGTACCCAGCCACAGGCAACTGTTTTTGTCCTCACAAATGGAACTGATATTCGTATGCAGCAAATTATCAGCATTATCAAGGCGGGAAATACCCTGCGAGTTATATTCAAATAGTCCCATTGAAGTGGCAAACCATATCGTCCCGTTATGGGTTTGATTAATACTATTGACATGAATGGCTTCACTACCCGTACAAAAGAAATTTGTAAAGGAATGGCCATCATATTTTGATACGCCACTTTCTGTACCAAACCAAAGGTTGCCCGATCTGTCTTCAAAAATGCAATTAACATCATCATTTACCAAGCCATCCTTTTCAGCTAAACGAGTCATGGCATGACCATCATATTTTGCTACCCCTTTATAAGTGGCAAACCATATATTTCCATTTTTGTCCTGGCAAATACTTCGTACATCATTATAGGGTAAACCCTGTTGTGTTGTAAAATTTTTCAGTTGATCTCCATTGTATTCCGACACACCACCCCGCCAGGCTCCAAACCAAAGATTCTTTTTCCTGTCTTCATATACAGCGAAAATATAGTTCTTGGGTAATCCTTCTGTTTCTGTGATATGCGTAAACGAATGGGGGTTATATTTTAAGATGCCGCCACCTCCGGTTCCAAGCCAGATATTGCTATGGCTGTCCTGAAGCAGGCAATAGATATTATCATTGGTTAATCCTTGTTTCTCGGAATAATTTACAATGCTTTTGCCATCATATTGGGAAAGTCCGTAGTGGGTGCCGATCCAGATATGCTGGTCCCGGTCTTCCAATAAGCTAAAAACTTCATCGTTGATTAATCCTTCCTTCGAAGTATACCGTAAAAAAAATCCTCCTTGCAAAACAGAAATACCGCCAAGCGTACCCATCCAAATGTCACCGGCCCGATCTTCAAGGATTGAATAAACTGTGTGATTGCCCAATCCTTCTTTCTCCGTATAGTTAGCGAAAGAATGCCCATCATAGCAGGAAACACCTCCTACGGTACCCATCCAAACATTATTCGATCTGTCTGCAATGACAGCGTAAACCGAATCATTTACAAGCCCTTCCTTTTTCGTGAAATTTGTAAAAAACCGTCCATCATACTTGATAACACCCCCCAAAGTATCCAGCCAGATATTACCTGATTTATCTTCCGCAATACTGCTTACATAATTATTGCATAAACCATTTTTTTCCGAAAAGCTTGTCATAGTGTACCCATCATATTTGGTAACACCCCCACCATAAGTTCCAAACCAAATATTCCCTTTTCTATCCTGAATGACAGCACGCACATTATTATTCGCCAGCCCCTGTTCAGTTGTAAAATTTGTAAAAGAATATCCATTATATTTTGTTACACCAGATGCAGTACCTATCCAGATATTTCCTTGAGTATCCTGCAACAAGCAGGTTACAATTGTATTTCTTAGCCCTTGTATTTTTCCGAATGAAGCGATCGATAAAGGATTCTGAACCTTATATACCATATCTTTTGCCATGAAAGTTTCCGGTATTCCCGCTGCAACAGGCTTGTCGGCAACCGGTATTGGTCTAGGAAACTGAAACCCGGCTGACCCAGGAATAATTCGTTTTGGTTGTCCGGCTACAACTTTTGTTGGTGTGAATACTTTATGAACATTTTTTTCAACATACACAACCGAGGGATTTCCAACCTCAACCTTTTTTAACTTTTTTTCATTTACTGGAATAGGAATAAACGTCGAGAGACTGTCTGGTACGACAGTATAATGTAAGGCCGTGGTAATTTTAGCAGAAAAAGATCCCGGATGACTTTTCTGATCGGTTTGATTGCAGGAAAGTAATACCGTGAAACAAATAAACAAAATGAATATGTATTTTATTTTTGATTGCATTGTTATTTACGGCAGTAATGCTTAATGCCATCAATCTGAATACATTTATGATTCATCTTGCCGGACAGGTTTATTACCATAAATATAGGCGCTATTTTTCCAAAAGGCGAAGCCACCGCCCGCAGATTTAGTAACTTGCACAAATGCCTTTTCAACTCCACGCTCCCTATACACCCGCCGGTGACCAGCCGGAAGCAATCCGTCAGCTGACGGAAGGCATATTGGATGGAGAAAAATACCAGACCCTGCTGGGTGTGACTGGCAGCGGCAAGACCTTTACCATTGCGAATGTGATTCAAAACGTGCAGCGGCCCACGCTGGTGCTCACCCATAATAAAACACTGGTGGCGCAGCTCTATGGCGAGTTCCGCCAGTTTTTCCCGGACAACGCTGTGGAATATTTCGTAAGCTATTACGATTACTACCAGCCCGAAGCCTACCTGCCCGTCAGTGATGTGTATATTGAAAAAGACCTGAGCATCAACGATGAGCTGGATAAGCTGCGCCTGCGTGCCACCAGCAGCCTGCTGAGCGGCAGGCGCGATATCATCGTGGTTGCCAGCGTGAGTTGCATCTATGGCATGGGAAACCCCACCGATTACGAAAACGGGATCATCCGCATCCAGAGAGGGCAAACCCTTTCCCGACAGGGCTTCCTGCATGCAATGGTCAACTCGCTTTATACCCGCACCACCCTGGAATTCAACCGTGGCACCTTCCGGCTTAAAGGCGATACCGTTGAAATAAATTTACCCTATGTTGACTACGGATACCGTGTCATCTTTTTTGGTGATGAAATTGAGGAAATCGAAAGCTTTGATGTGGTCACAGGTAAACGAATCGGGATCATGGAAAATGCGGCCATCTTTCCGGCCAACCTTTACCTGGCCCCCAAAGACATCCTGCAGCAAGTAATATACGAGATACAGGATGAAATGCAGGCCCAGGTCGACTATTTCAAAAATGCGGGCAAGTTCATCGAAGCACAGCGCCTGAAAGAACGGGTGGAGTACGACCTGGAAATGATCCGCGAACTGGGTTACTGCAACGGCATCGAAAACTATTCGCGGTTTTTTGACCGTCGCAAACCTGGCACACGGCCATTCTGCCTGCTGGACTATTTCCCCCCGGATTTCCTGTGCGTTATTGATGAAAGCCACCAGACTATCCCGCAGGTGAGCGGCATGTACGGCGGCGACAGAAGTCGAAAGCTGATACTGGTTGATTATGGCTTCCGCCTACCCTCCGCGCTGGATAACCGCCCGCTGAATTTCCATGAGTTTGAATCCCTGCTTAACCAGGTGATCTTTGTGTCGGCTACGCCAGACGATTATGAACTGGAAAAAACCGGCGGCGTGGTGGTGGAACAAGTCGTGCGGCCTACCGGGCTCCTGGATCCGCCCATCGAAATACGGCCCAGTGTTAACCAGATTGACGACCTGCTGGATGAAATTGACAAACGGATCAAAAAAGGCGATCGTGTACTGGTAACCACACTCACCAAGCGCATGGCAGAAGAAATGGATAAATACCTGCACCGTATTAATATCAAGTCAAAATACATCCACAGCGAGGTGGATACGTTAGAGCGGGTAGAAATTCTGCGGCAGCTGCGCCTGGGCGAGATTGATGTGCTGGTGGGAGTAAATCTTTTGCGGGAAGGGCTGGACCTGCCCGAAGTGTCGTTGGTGGCCATTCTTGATGCGGATAAAGAAGGTTTTTTACGCAACGAAAAATCGCTGACACAAACAGCCGGACGTGCCGCAAGAAACGTTGACGGACTGGTAATCTTCTACGCTGACTCCATGACGGAAAGCATGCAAAAAACCATTGACGAAACCAATCGCCGACGGGAAAAACAAATTGCCTATAACATTGAACATGGTATTATCCCGAAAACTGTGGTGAAAAGTAAAGAACAGGTTTTTGCACAAACATCGGTTCTCGATATCAAAGGCTATGACCCCGCCAATCCTTATGCCGTTGCCCCGGATGAAGATATTGTAACAGTGGCAGCCGAGGAGCAGGCGGATTATAAAACAATTCCACAACTGGAAAAAGCCATCAGCAAAATCAAAAAAGAAATGGAAAAAGCAGCCCGTGACCTGGATTTTATGGAAGCTGCCCGCCTGCGCGATGAAATGTTTTCTCTCCAGAAAAAACTGGAGATCATGAAAAAATAATAAAATATCTTTTTAGCAGCCCGGCTTACATAAAAGGAAAAACGTTAAACTTACTTAATCCCCCTTTAACGGATAATTCTCTTCCTGGAATTCAGCCTGACGCTTATCCTCCCGTTCACTTTTTAGGAAAATTCTTATCATAGGGCGGCTGCAGCACCGGTGCGTCGTTCCTTGGCTGGTCTTCAAGAAATACACCCTCAAATGTTGGCGCCTGGTTTACACGGTCACCCAATCCCCATCTTGATTTGGGTATGCCAAACCACTTGAGCAAAGTAGCTGCGAACGAAGTGGCATCATACGGTATATCGACACCGGAACGGAAGACCGTATTTTTTTTAACCAGGGGAGAAACGAGGATGGCTGGAACCCGCGGGCCCATCAGGTCAAAATAAAAATCATTTAACCCATCATTCGGCCAGGGCTTGGTGGCATAAGGAGGACTGACATGATCGAATATGCCGCCATTTTTAGAAAATGTAATGACCAGTAAGGTACTGTCCCAGTCAGGGCCGCTTTTAATGGCTTCGTAAATTTCATTGAGCGTCACTTCAGCCGGCACAAGGTCTGCCCCGGGATGATAAGAAGACGTGCCGGTGGGTGATATCCACACAGGCTCCAGGAAGCTGAAAGCGGGAAGTGTTCCATTTCTCGCCTGCACTTTAAAGTTTTCCACGCTGTCTAGAAAGTTTTTGGGATCGTACGGGCTGTAGGGACCGGATTGTTGCTGGATCTCTGCATCCACGCTGGGAATCTGGCCCTGCAGGTAAAGGTGATAGGTAAACGGATAATTTTCCCATAAAATGGCATTGTAAATCTTCCAGTCGTGTATACCGTTGTTCCACAAAACCTTCCAGATCGATTGGCGATGCGCAAAATCGGGCCAGAGTGCGTAGGGATTTCCACCTTCCCAGGTATCCAGCCTGTTGAAACCTGATCCCGTTACTGAAAACGCCCGGTTGATATCGGTACCGCCCGGAACAGATGAAAACCATTCATCACTGATGGCAAAGTTCCTGGCCAAGCCATTCAGAATGGGCAGCTGCTCGGGACTGAAACTCAGCATTACCTGTTCGTTGGCATTGTTCTTTACAAATCCGCCCATATCCGGCTTAGCCCTGCCGGGATAGCCGGGTTGGCTGTTGTAAAACATCTGCAGCAAGGCATCGGAGTTATCGTGAAACGGATCCTGCAACTGATCAGAAAGCACCACGTCATTGCTCAGTTTACCGTTGTTAAACTGGCTGACATACACTTTTTTTGTACCCTCCAGGTTATAATATGCCGTACTGGCCCCGTTAAAAGGTTTGTCTGAACCGATATAGTTGATCGACGTATCATTTTTATCATACAGCCATCCGCACACATTATCGAACGATCGGCTTTCGAGCATGTAATAAACAATATGTTTGATTTTCGAACGCATGTAATCAAGACTCCCCGGACTTGTGTTAGCTACCACCGCTTCGCGGGTTTCAACACATAGCAGTGTGGTACCGGCTCCAACTCCGGCGGGTAGTGTGCCGGTGGCCACCTGTTTGCTGAGTGGATTCTTTGCTGTTGGATCAAATTCCCAAAGCTGAAAAGCCGTTTCGCCGGGAATCCATGTCAGCACCTGGTCACCAACTACCACAAGGCTGTGCCTGGCATCAATGCCCTGCAGCTTTCCTTCCTGCACTGCCGGGATGGAGAGCGGCATAAGATTCTGCGGGTCAAAACTCCAGACCCGGAAGCTGCTGCCATCAGAAAACCGGTCCAGCACATAATTACCAATTGGGATTAATGTGTGTCCTGCCTGTATTGAAGGAAATCCACCTTGCGGGGTATATGTGCTGATTAACGGATCGCTGCCTGCTGACGTCGCAGTCACCGGGTTGGGAAAATTGGGATCAAAATTCCAAAGCTCATATGTACCGCGTCCTTCGCCGGCAACAAAGAATAGCATGAAGTTGCCACCCAGGGGTATGAGTGTTAACGCATTTTGTTCGTCAGGATTATTGGAATAATACTGGCGGTAATCCCAAAATTTATTGACAGGCCAGGTGCCCGCCTGTACCGGGCTGCAATTTAAAGGATCCCTTGAATGTTGATCAAACTCAAATAAACGGTAAGGATAATATTTCTGGCTTCCTGTACCTTCACTGCCGCCCCAGGCCAGCAGGTAGCCGCCAATCGCAGCCAGCTGATAGGTTCCATCAAAAAACGCATTTTCACGCACAGGCTGCGGAATAAAGGTTGCCTTTCCGTTATCCACAGAAAAAAGCCAAACATTGTATTGATTAGTTGTTTGGTTCAGCCCAATGATAAATGTGCTCATAGTAAATAGTTTTGGAATGGAGAGTTAGGGAGGGATGTACTTGTATCCTTTGAAGGTAGCGGTATTTTAAATGAAAAAAAATTTTTATACATTCAGGATAGTGAGCTACAGGCAACTAACGATCTGGCTGGCAACGAGCAGCACTACAGACCGGTTGGCTTAAAAATTCAAGAGGCATGTTATTCTATTTTGGATATGGTTCCAATATCAACCTGGTTTCCCTGCAAGCCAAGGGGGTACAACCATTAGCATCGGAACGGGCTGTTCTGCACGGGTGGCGCCTGCGGTTTAATGTACAGCACTGGTTTCGGCATGAGGGAGGTGTTGGCAATATTGAACCCTCTCCTAACCCGGAAGACTTTGTGGAAGGGATGGTGCACAGCTGCCGGGAGGAACAGCTGGCGGCCCTTGATGCCGTGGAGTCCTATGGACTGGGATACGACAGGATAGCAGTGGACGTTGAAACAGCTACGGGCCTGGTAAAAGCCCAGGCATACATTGGGCTTCCCGATTTCCTGGATGACAACTGCCTCCCGACTCGCCGGTATCTTGCGATTATCATAAAAGGAGCAGAAGCCGCCGGGTTGAGCAGGCCTTATATTGAAAAACTTCGCCATCAGCCTATTCAGCCAGAAATCGATTATCCGGCATTTAAAGCCCCTGCCGGCGACTGGCCTCAATTCAACAGGCAAACGCTGGCGTTGTATCCTCAGCTTACTGCATTGGGCGGTTTTGTATTTGACATGCAGCACGCCAGGAAAAAACTCCAGGGTATTAGGGAGCTGCTCGGCGGTAAAGACATGACCCTTTTTTTTGTGAAACGCCACGACTCAAGCACGGGAAACGAAACGCCTGAGGATATTCAACAAGGAAGAATATCCGAAGGCGCCAAAAGATACATCAATGCCTACCTGAACGAATTTTCTAAAGAATATAGCTACGCCGGCAGCTATGTGTACACCGATGATTGAAGAAATTAGTCTTTGAAATGAAGAATGAAAGTCGTACTTTTTGACACATTTTAAAAATAAACTATATGTCTGCATTTCCTGAAGCAATGCCGCATGGAGAAATCCAGGAGGTGTTCAAAGATGTCTTTTTTGTACCCGGAACGATGAAAAACGAGTTCTTTGGTTCCATGTGGCAATTCAGCAGGAACATGACGGTTGTGCGGGAAGATGGCAAACTCACCATCCTGAATTCCGTACGCTTAAATGATGAAGGGTTAGCAGCCCTGGATCGGTTAGGCAAAGTGGTAAATGTGGTGCGCCTGGGTGATATGCATGGCATGGATGATCCCTTTTATATTGATCGTTACAAAGCCACTTTCTGGGCATTGCCCGACATGAAAATGCAGGAAGGTTTGAAAATAGATAAGGAATTGAAAGAGGGCGGTGAAATGCCCTTCAGGGATGCCACGCTTTTTGTTTTTACAACGGTCAAACGTCCCGAATGTATCATTCGGCTTGACCGGGAAGGCGGCATTATGATTGCTTGCGACTCCTTACAAAACTGGGTTGAACCAGACCAGTTTTTTGCCGACGATACCGTTGAAACAATGAAAAAAATGAACTTTTTCAGAACTGCCAACCTCGGACCGGCGTGGATGTTTGAAAGCCAGCCTGCGGCCGCTGATTTTATACGGTTAAAAGACATTCCTTTTGAACATGCTTTGTGCGGGCATGGCTACCCCCTCATTAATAATGCGCAGAAAGAATTTCAGAAAACCTTTCATGAATATTTCAATATCTGATGTGTGGAAATCAACCACGACAGCGGAATAGCCAGCATCATTCCCGGATATTTTGATCTGGAAAAGTTATCTGAATCAAATCAACACGTGGTATACCGGGCGATGCGGGAAACCGATCACCGGGAAGTAGCTATTAAAACCCTGATTGATCAATATCCCAAAAAAGAAGACCTCGCCGGTATCAGGCGGGAATACCAGCTACTGGAAAAACTCCCGCTGGAAGGAATCATAAAGGCCTACGGGTTGACCCCCTATGGGCAGGGCAACTGGGCGATTGTCATGGAAAAATTCGGCATCCCATTAAGCGGGTTTCTTGCCGGCTGTGAAAACAATCGCTTAACACTGAAGCAATTTTTTCCAATTGCCCTTCAGCTGGTAAAAGTTGTAGGAAACCTGCACGAAAAAAAAATCATTCACAAGGATCTTACCCCTGCAAACATCCTCGTGAATCCTGCTACGCTGGAAATACGCCTGATCGATTTTAGTTCCTCCACGGAGCTTACCCGCGAACACCAGGATATCACTTTAGCAAAACGGATTGTTGGATCGCTTCCTTACATGTCGCCCGAACAGACCGGGCGGATGAACAGGGATATAGACTACCGCACGGATTATTATTCCCTGGGGATCTCGTTTTACCAGCTGCTGACGGGCCGGCTTCCCTTTACGGCCGATGATCCGCTGGAATGGGTACACTGCCATATCAGCCGGCAGGCAATACCAGCCGATAAGATCAACAGGGCTATTCCAAAAGTACTTGCAGGTGTCATCGCAAAGCTGATTTCGAAAAATGCAGAAGACCGGTATCAAAGCAGTTATGGTATTGCAGCAGATCTTGAAAAATGCAGAGACGAAATCAACAAAGGCTTTCAGGATGTTGATTTTGAACTGGCCAAAGCTGATGTGTCCCGCACTTTTCAAATTCCCCAGCAATTATACGGTCGTCAAAAGGAACTGGAAAGACTGGAACTGCATTTTGACAATGCCTCGCGGGGATCGGTGGAGTTTTGCCTCGTTTCAGGATACTCCGGCGTAGGTAAATCTGTGTTGGTGCATGAACTGGGCCGCTCGGTGGTTAAAAAAAGAGGCTATCTGATCCAGGGAAAGTTTGAACAATTCAAACAAAACATTGCCTACGTGGCTTTTGCCAATGCCTTTCGCAATCTCATCTACTCGTTACTTGGCGAATCACGGACCAGCCTTGTCACTTGGAGTGAAGAAATCAGCAGAGCATTGGGAAATAACGCACAGCTGATACTTGATTTAATACCGGAACTGGAGTTAATCATTGGCAAACAGCCCCCCGTACAGGAACTTACACCGGCCGAAGCGCAAATCCGGTTTTTAATGCTCCTGCAGAATTTTGTAAAGGTATTTGCCAAAGCAAACCATCCACTGGTGATCTTTATGGATGACCTTCAGTGGAGTGATGTTCCCACCCTGAATCTTATTCAGCGGCTCGTAACTACACAGGAATTAGGCCACCTGCTGATCATTGGGGCTTATCGCGACAATGCTGTTGATGAAACCCATCCATTAAGTCTGACGCTGGGAGAAATTCAAAACAAGCGAATTGTTGAGAACCTTCACCTGGAGCCGCTGAGCCTGGAGGCCGTGAACCAAATAACGATGGATACTTTGCGCTGTAATGAACAGCAGGCAAGGCCTTTAAGCCGGGTAATTTTTGAAAAAACGGCCGGTAACCCGTTTTTTACAATTGAATTATTAAAAAATCTGCACGAACAGGACATTATTCATTTTAACCCGGCAGCGGGGAAATGGGATTGGGATATTGAGGCAGTAAAGAATACAGAAAAAAGCGATAATGTAATCGACTTTTTGGTGGCCAGCCAGTCTCGGCTGCCAGAAGCTACACAAAAAGTGTTGCAATTAGCAGCCTGTATCGGTGCCACATTTGACCTGGAGACGTTGTCGGTTATCCGGGAAAGCAGCATGGAAGAAACCGCAGTAGAATTGAATGAAGCGCTTAGGTCCAATATGATTATCCCGCTGAGCGAGAACTACAAATTTGTTGGATTAGGTACTACAGATAAACTGGTATCCCTGTCCGCTGCCGGGGAAGACCATTCAGGAGAAATGAATCCGACGTACCGGTTTCAGCACGACAGGGTGCAGCAGGCCGCCTATTCGATGATAGCCCCGGGTAAACGGCAGGCCCTCCATCTTTCAATTGGGCGCCTGATGCTGAATCATACCCGGGAAGAAAAATTGGATGACGTCTTGCTGAATGTTGTCGGCCATTTGAATGAAGGCCGCTCGCTGGTAACGGACCGGGCTGAGCGCAAGGAACTGGCAAAGCTAAATGTAAAAGCCGGGATAAAAGCCAAACAGTCATCGGCCTACGAAGCGGCATTAAGCTATCTCAGCATCGGGTATGAAATGCTCGGGGCAGATGCCTGGGAAACGGAGTACAACCTTACCTGGAAACTCTGCGAGGAGATCCAGCATTGCACCTATTTAACCGGCAACTGGAACGAAGCAGATAACTGGGCTGAACGCATGCTGGCACAAGCTAAAACACCTGTCGAAAAAGCCCTGGTCTTATCCGCACGAACCCGGCAATATGCCACCATCGGCAAAATGCGGGAATCGTTACAAGCAGCCCGTGAAGGACTAACATGGCTTGGCTTCGAATTTGTGCAAATACCCGATGCGAATCATGTGGCCGAAGAACTGAAACTGGTCACGGAAAACCTGAACGGGCGGGCCATTGCCGACCTCATCCACATGCCGGACCTCACCGATCCCAAAGCCAGGATCGCCAGCCAGCTGCTCATGGAAACCTTTGCCGCCGCTTTTTTATCCGGCAGTGGCGAAATGTTTCCCTACCTCGTTTTGAAGTCGGTCAACCTCGCACTCTCCTACGGTAACAGCCCGGAAACAGCATTTGCCTATGCTGCCTACGGCATGCTGCTTTGCGGCCTTTTTGATGATACCGCACAAGGATACGAGTATGGGAAATTAGGCGTCAGTATCATCGAAAAGTTTGATGACATTGCCCTGAAGTCACGGATCCTTTATGTATACACCATGTTTGTCCATCACTGGTCCAATCATTGGTCAACGATGACGCCTTGGTTTCGCAGGGCAATCGAAGCAGGGTACCAGTCCGGCGATTTGCTGTACCTGGCCTACAGCGCCCAGGATTGTATCATTTGGGATCCGCAGCTGGATCTCGAAACCGCCGCTAAAGAACAGCGCAAGTTGCTGAAAATTGTAAAAGAATGTGAATACCAGGATTCCTACGATTCAGGCACGCTCTTCCTGCAAATGCAACTGAATTTCCAGGGATTGACAAAAAGCAAATACTCACTGACCGATGAACAGTTTACTGAAGAGGAATGCGTGGAAGGTATGTTGAAGCGTCATTTCATGACAGGTATTGCAAACTATCATATTTACAAAGCAGAGATTCATTTTCTTTACAACGATGCGAAAGGAGCGCTGCCGCATGTACTGGAACAGGAAAAGCTGACACTATCTGTTATGTCATTACCCCAGCTCGTACGGTTTTATATCATCTCTTTCCTCGTTTACGCAGCCATGCTCCGCGAAGTGACAGCGGAAGAACAAACGCCATTGCTGCACAAAATGCAGAATGGCCTCGCGAAAATGTCAAAATGGGCAAAACAATGCCCGGAAAATTTCGAACACCTGCGCCTGCTCATGAAGGCGGAACTCAGTGCGGTTTCCGGCAACATGGACGATACGTTATCTTTCTACGAGCAATCAGTGAATACCGCCCGGAAAAATAAATTTATCCGGGACGAGGCCATGGCAAACGAAATGGCTGCCAGGTTTCTGTTACGTGCCGGTCTTTCCAAAGCAGCCGAAGGTTATTTATATGCTTCCCGCTACTTGTATTACCGATGGGGGGCCGCCCGGAAAGTGGAAGAAATGGATGCGCATTACGCCTATCTCTCAGCTTCCGCAGTGCCTGCAGGCAATCCGCCCACAGGACAAAAAAAGACCACATCTACATTTCATGCTACCACCACCAGCAGGCTTGATTCGGAGCTGCTGGACATGAACTCTGTTTTCAAAGCTTCGCAAACAATTTCCGGTGAATTGGTGCTGGATAAATTGTTGAAAGCCACCTTACAAATCCTGCTCGAAAATGCAGGAGCACAAAAAGGCTTACTCGTTGAAGACAAAGAAGGACAAATCGTTATACTGGCGCAGAACGAAGAAGTAAAACACGATACGCATGAAGCAGCACCAGGCCATGAAATTTCCGGAAATGCTTTATTTCCTGTTTCGCTTGTTAACACCGCTTTACGTACCGGGGAAGCAATTGTAATCGATAATGCTTCAAAAATCAATCCCTTCTCTTCCGATCCCTATATTGCCAGGGAAAAACCTTTATCAGTCATGTGCGTCCCGCTCCCCCTGCATAACCAATGGAGAGCGGCAGTATATCTGGAAAATAATTTAACCCAGTACGCTTTTAGTGAAGAGCGGGTAAAAATTATAAAATTACTGGCAGGCCAGGCGGCCATTTCCATTGCCAATGCAAGAATTTATGAAGCTCAGGAACGGCTGCTGAAAGCACAGCAGCGTTTTGTACCCAGCCAGTTTCTGAAAAACCTGGGGCATAACGATATTGCCAAAGTGGAACTGGGCGAATCCGTATCCATGGAAATGAGTGTGCTGTTCTCTGATATACGCGAATTCACCTCAATGGTGGAATTGCTCTCCCCGCACGAAGTAATCACCCTGTTAAATGAATACTATAGCGCACTGGGTATCCCCATTACGGCGTCAGGCGGGTTTATTGATTCGTATGCGGGAGACGAAATAATGGCATTGTTTCCGGTACCTGCCCAGCTTGCCGTTGAAGCCGGGATCAAAATGTGCGAAGCGCTTCGGGACTTTAACCGGGGACTTGCAGCAAAACAACGGCCGGCATTAATGATGGGACTTGGTATGAACACGGGGCCACTGGTGCTGGGAACAATGGGTGGAATGGACCGTATGCAATGTTCTGTCCTCGGTGACACGGTTAACCTTGCTTCAAGGATTGAACAGCTTACCAGGTTGTATGATGCCCGGTTTCTGATTGGCGAAAACACCTATGCCTCCTTGTTAAACCCCGCTGCGTTTTCTATCCGCATGGTGGATTATGTAGCCGTAAAGGGAAAAGCTGCTGCCATCAAGTTATACGAAGTACTCGATGCTGAAGAAGAGGACCGCCGCACGGCAAAAGAATCCACCAGGGAAGCGTTAAGGGCTGGTATGGATGCTTATTTCCACAAAGATTTTTTACTGGCGCATAAAATTTTTACAGCTGCCGCAGAACAAGATGTCGCCGATCCGGTTTTATCGATTTTCGCAGAAAGATGCAGACGTTATATGGAAAACCCACCGTCCGCTGAATGGCAGGGATACGAAAAACTGGTGCATAAATAGACTGCCCGTATAACCAGGAATCAGCCTGTACCCATTTTATGTTATACCTTGACAGCAGAATGGCTTATAGACAACCTATAGGACAACGATTGATAAATAATGACCAAACAAATTTTATGCGTACACCACGAATCGGAATTGTGATGGATCCGATTAGCTGCATTCATCCGCAAAAAGATACAACGCTGGCATTTATGCTGGAGGCCCAGGCGCGGGGATGGCAGATAGCCTATATGGAACTGGCAGATCTGTTTTTACAGGATGGCCGCTCAGCGGCACTCATGCGGCAGCTGAAGGTATGCAACGATACAAAAAACTGGTTCGAAATCACTGGTGAAGAATATGGATCACTCGGCGACCTTGACGTCATTCTTATGCGAAAAGATCCGCCTTTTGATATTGAATTCATCATGGCCACCTATATCCTCGAAAGAGCTGAAGCCGAAGGTGCGCTGGTGATAAATAAGCCACGGTCGCTGCGGGATATCAATGAAAAAGTTTTTACAGCCTGGTTCCCGCAGTGTTGCCCCTCGTCCCTGCTCACCCGCTCTAAAACCGCTATTAAAGCATTCCTGGACACCCACAAAAAAATTGTTGTAAAACCTACGCATAAAATGGGCGGGCAATCTGTTTTTGTCATTGCCAGCGGGGATCCAAACACAAACGTAATTATTGAAGAAATTACACAAATGGGTACCCGGTATTGCCAGGTCCAGGCATATATTCCTGAAATTGAAACCCAGGGCGATAAACGGATTCTTTTAATTGACGGCGTGCCAGTGAACCAGGGCATTGCACGGATACCCGGCGGGGGAGATCACCGCGGAAACCTGGCAGCAGGCGCCACCGCAAAAGGATTTACATTGACAGAAAGAGATCACTGGATTTGCCAGCAAATCGGGCCCACGCTCCGGGAACGGGGAATTATGTTTGCCGGGATTGACGTAATCGGCGATTACCTGACGGAAATCAATGTAACAAGTCCCACCGGTATCCGCGAAATTGATAAATGGTTTCATACCAATATCGCCGCTGCATTTTTCGATAAAGTAAGCGACATCGTTAGCCAAAACCATACCGGGAAACCGAATACAGATTAATTGCATATGCCACCTGCAGTACTCACATGGGAAATCTGCCGAAACTATATCGGCGACTATTTGTTCGGTGGCAAGACCGAACCGTTGCAAAAGGCCATGGAAAACATCGGGCTGGAATTGGAGTCATTTCCCTACACCATTGACCCGCAAAGCGGCATTCAACCAGTGAATCAGCCGGGAGAAAACAACAAGCTCCCGCAGGCATTGATTACGGCATGCGAAAGAAAAGGCGGCACTGCCATATATCAGAACCAGGAAAAGCATACCGGACAATCAGCTTTTTTGCCGGTAGCCATTACTTTTCCCGATGGCTGTAACTTTCAGTTTGAACCCGGCGGACAGGTGGAGATATCAACCGCTCCCTGCAACAGCCTGGAAAAGGCAATGGCCCAGCTTCTGTCGCGCCAGGAAATTTTGCAGTTGCTGTCACAACACAGCAATATTCATTTCGCACAGTTTGGCACCAATCCATGGTTTACCGTTGAGGAGATTGGGATGCAAATGAACAAAACAAGATACCGCGCCATGGCGCAGTATTTCGATCGCATCAGCAGCTTCGGCAGGCAAATGATGCTACAGACCTGTTCATTACAGGTAAACTTAGACACCGGCAAAGACTGGGATACCCGGGTAAAAAGGGTAGTGACAGCAAATCTCTTAGCGCCATTTGCATTGGCCCTGTTTGCCAACTCGTGTATTACAGCCGGAAAGCTCAATGGCTTTCAGTCGCACAGGAGCCTGATCTGGCAACGGCTTGATAATACCCGCACAGGCGTTTTACCAATGGACAAACTTTCCAAAAGCCTGGACAAAGACACACTTATAGATGCCTACCTCGGCTTTGCCCTGAAAGCACCGGTTATTTTTATTGAAGAATTTGGCGACCATGTTTTTCCGCCTGCTATCACCCTGGAATACTGGCTCACAAACCCGGTAAATGGATTATCGCCAACATTATCGCATCTGAAAAATCATCTTTCCCTCCTGTTCCCGGAAGTCCGGCTTAAAGGCTATATGGAGATACGGTCAGCCGATGCACCGCCACAGGAATGGCAGATCATTCCCGCCCTGTTTTATTGCGGCTTGCTGTACAACCAACAGCAACTGGAAAAAAGCCTGGAACTGCTTTTACCGTTCGCATCGCAGATGCCCTCTCTGTTGCAAAAAGCAACTCTGGGGCTGGCGGACGACCAACTATTTATTACCGGGAAAAACCTGCTGCAACTTTCGATAGAAGGGCTCATCGCTCTGCCCGCCTCATTTGCCAGCGAAAAGACTGTCCGGCAAATGATCAATTTTTCTGAAAAATTCACCCTGCAACGAAAAACCTTTGCTGATGAATGCCTGGACAGATACCGGAAGGACAAAATGTTTTTTGCCGGTAAATAGTTGTATATTCAAAGAATTTCCAACAGGCTTGCAACCTCCGTGCCTCCCGTTTTCCCATGCAAACAATCCTACCCGATAACATCGTCAAGTGCAGATATGCCTGCTAACAGGCTGTAAATACCCTCTTTTGAAAAATTCGGCTGATCAGAACTAAACGTTACAAATGGCAACCTATAAGTACAAACTCGGCGCAGCCGATAAAATCGAGCAGCTTTTTCCCCCGGCAAAATATGCCAATGAAAACCTGCATTTTAAAAACTACGAGGACGTTATCCGGCATTACACCGGCAACTCACTGCTGGCAGACGGCATAACGACTGTTGACAACATTACCGTAACAAATGAAGACGGCGCTTATTACATCCAGCTCGATGGTACAGCAGTGGCAGAAAAACTCACGGCTTTTGGTGAACGTCATGCAAAAATATTCAGTGCGGATTGTGCACAAAAGGCCATCCGTGGCAGGGAACTGCTGGAACAATTAAACGTTTGGAATCCCATGGCTGGGTATAAGGTCAACCTGAACCCTGCAGACGGTCTTTCAAAATGGCACCTTTTTCCCCCGCTGGGATTAAATGTGATCGGGCAAAAAGGGCTGCTGCTGATGCATTATCCCCCCTGGGTTATCATCCAGACTGGCACATTCAATAATGCCATGACGATGATGCGCTGGGGCCAGTTGCTGCAGGCCGCGGGGATACCGGAAGAGCAGACAAGTTTTTACAAAACTTTCATTGATGTCAATCCTATTGCAGCACCGGGATCCGGGGAAAGTGAATATCCAAATGATTACTTGCCCATCATGATGGCCTCCGGTTTTTTTGACGGTCCTCCGGACCGCGACTATATCAAATCCATGCTCGAGTTATACCTGACCCCTCCGGGCTGGCCGGAAAGCAACAAATATACCCTGCCGTTACTCATTTGCGGCTCACCGTTATATGATCCCCAGGCGCCCGGCTGGTTCCGGGTCTCGTATAAGGACATTCTGCCCCAGGCAGAAGGCATACCACAGGTAAACGTATTACAGGCCGGCAGTTTCCGTGTGCACCCCTCCTCCCCAAGAGAAACACCCTACATGATTGCCAACCATATGATTGCAGCAGGCGTAACCGGCACCTGCACAGGTAATGCAGCAGCCATTCCGGACATCCGGCAATACGAAGCGCAGGATCTTGTGGCAGCCACCTTTTTAAAATTGTATGCCGACAACCCCAATATTGATCCCCTTGATGCCAAAGCACAGGCCTGTAAAAAATGGTATGGAAACGAAACAGGCACGGGTGCTCCCTTGCCGCTGGATGTAAACGATCAGATTACGCTTTGCGCCATGGCACAGATGGATACCTTTTTCGATCCCATTCCTTCACCGCATCCCCGCTACACTTTCCAGCAAGCCTGCGAACGTTGTAAAAGCGGCACGGTAAACTTTAATCCCTGCTATGCCAGCATCAAACCGCCACCACGGTACTGAGCCGGTTCACTATTTTCTTCAGTACCCCATTGCGGAAATGTTCTTCTATAACACCATCATTAAAACGGTCAGACCTGAATATAGCTGTGAGGTACATGGAAAGATCAAGCAAAGAAGAGTTTGAAAAGTCAAAACTTGTATCATTAAGATTTTCCCATCCATGGTGCCAGGTCATCCATTTAAAATCGAAAATCAGCTTTAGATCGTAGAGCAATTTGTGTAGCTGCTGGAAAGCCTTGCAATCCTCGAGTTCTTTCTCCAGCATCTCCTTCTCAATAGTGTCAAAAAGCTGTACGAGACTTCGAAAGCTTTCCATAGGAATACTGTTGAGATACGACTCTTGCTTAGCAAATATGGGGTCGTTTGGATTAAAGCGGGCAGCCTCAAATGCTTCCTTACTGTCGTAGATATCATCGAGATACCAAGTAAGATCAAATTGATTTTCGATTAGGTTTTTTTCGTCAGGAAATATCTCTTTCCCGTCTGCTGTCTGTGCTGTAGTCATTATAAGACCCGACAGGGTTTGAGACGCTACTGCTGACGACTGTCTGAACCTTCCTTTCCCCCGCCAGCGTAAGATACAGGCGAATGGCGGGAAAACAGAGATTTGCAAGCCTGTCGCTTCACTTTCCCAAAAATCATCTTCATTCAGGCGCATATTTACTTTCTTGCCCTCCAGCAGACTTTCAGGACAGTACCCATCAAAATAAATTTCCATTCAGCTAGAAGTTTTTAAAGGAATATTTTTATTATAAATTTTATCCATTTGATAAAGGATCCTGTCGGACTTTGAAAAAGGAATATCATAATCCTCTGAGATTTTCTTTAACCTTTCAATATAATTAAAATATAACTCAATCTTCTTCTCAAGATTATAAGGAATATTCAGGGAATTTTCATCTGGAGTTATAAAACGATAAACACGCTGATCGATGATTTGCAGATGATTCGGAACAGCAAACCTTAAAACAGTTGAGGCCATGGGCAAATCGAATCCTTTTAATCCAAGCAGTTTTCGTAGTAGATCCTTAGCTTTTTCATTAGAATAATTTTTTCGTAAGTCGTTTATATCAGTAATAAGGTCTTTCGTTAGTGTTGGATAGCGATTTGTTTTCCAAAGTACGATTTCCAACAATGTAATTTCTGAAAAATCTTCGGAATAGCTATCCAACTTTTGGGTTAATAACGGTTGATAACTGTACTCTTCTTCGGCTCTACCGACTGCATTTTTAAATTCAATAATGTCTTTTAATTTTTTCATATTAAAAACCTCATTTATAGTCCGATAAATTTGTGGGCATACTAAATACTCTGAAATATTAATATCGAATAGATTTAAACTTTACAGATTACAAAATTTATTTTATCAAAGCCTCCACAAGTTGTTTAAAGGCTTCCGGATTTTTTTTAAGATTATTTTCAGATATATATGTACTTCGTGGGTTATCTAATTCGATCAATTGTTTTTCAATTAATTTATAGTTTTCTAAAATACTTCTCCCTTTTTTTCATTAAAATGAAACTGTAATTTTTCGTTCCCTTTCAATTCTGGATATTTTTGTAAATAGTGTGTCAGGCCATCTTCCCATTTCTTAAAAGAACGAAGACATACTATTAGTTTCTTGTTTGCCATCGCCTCTAACACTAATGAAAAATTATACTCTTGGCTGGGGAGATATTGTTTACTATACTTGAACTTATTAGAATGATATGGAAAAAACTGAATCATCGCCATCTTGTTAGCAAGCATATCTATCGTTATGCCTTTATCAATTACAGCTTTAAATCGTTTCTTAATATAGTCATGACCCGGCGAGTCTTTACTTAAGGATTCATCAAAGTAATAGTATGGATTTTGTGTATTTTCATGGTTAAGATTATTCTTTAATATAGTTTCAACTCTCCCATTGTAATTCGCGTACCATTTTCGTTCTCCCCCCTCATAGCTGGATTAAGAGCCAGAAGAATGACTGTTGCTGTTTTGGGATTTCCCACATAAGGTTCAGGAAACAAATCTGTTCTTAGTTTATATGGCTCATTAAGAGACGAATATACTCGATCAAGAATTGCCTGATCATCTTTGTGAATTAATTTTTCAGAAATAATTTCCCATTTGAAATCTTTGATAATACTCATATGCTATGTTTTTTATGACGTGTAAAATTAATATCCACTACTCTGCTCTATTTAAAGTTGTCGAACTAAACTAACCAGTATTATTCTTTTGGGCTTCTTTAATCATGTGAATCAACTTATCTTTTAAACCCGATGGGCTCACTACCGTTAACCAGTGTGCATACTGCATTAGCAGTAATTCCAAGTCGATAGTTATGGTCACCTTCAGGCTGAACAGGACATCACCATTGGTGTATTCTTTTTCTTTTTGCTGAGAGCTATGTAGTGGCTGCGTTTCAAAATAGGGCACCTGTGATTTTTTGACCCTGAGTAACACGGTTTCCGGCTGTAGATCCTCACCGGTGGTGATACCAATGGTATGCTGGAAATAAGTATCCGGATCAAATGATTCAATGAGAAAGGAACCGGGTTGTTTAACAAACACTTCTTTTATCCGGTCGAGCGATAAGGTAATTATCTGGCCTGTTTTCTTTAAACGCGCAACCAGGTACCACCTGTGTTTAAACTCTTTGAGTAGATAGGGATAAACCAGGAATGATTTGGCACCCAGGTCGGAAAACCGCTGATAGCGGATTTCTGTTTCGGCCCTTTTGTCAATCGCTTCAAAAAGTACGGTAAAATACTTCTTGAGACCCTGTTGAATAGGATGATGTTCAAACCGCACGATATTCTTATTGTCCCCCGCATTTACATGCAAGTGCATCTGCAACTGGTTTAACAAATCATCAAGATCAGAAAAAGGTGTTTCTGACTGGATATTTTTAATGAGCGCAAGAATTTTTGTGAACTTTTTCAACGTTTCTACTTCAAGTGTTGCGGGGCTGAATGTAAAAGCCTCTGCATAATAGTAACGACCATGCTTGCAAACCAGAGGCGCTTGATACTTTTTTCGCAAGTAATTGATGTCGTTGTAAAACGTGCTCTCGCTGATTTTAGAATCTTTTTTTATTCGCCGGTCGAAATTCCCTGATTCCTCAAATTTTTTTTCGATTTCAGCAATCAACCGCTCCCGTGTCCAAGCTACCTGCTTACGATAGGCCAGGCATTCATGGATAATTTTTATCCGTTCATCTAAATTTTTATTTCTGGGCATGCATTGCTCGCTTTAAATAGGCCGGAGTAGCCCTGTGTAGATTTGTAATACTAAAAATAACCAATATGGATTTATTGACAAAGTGTACAGCGTATATAAACACATTGAGATCCCTCTTTGAAAAAGGCGTTTTTACACTAGAAAGCTGGGAGCCTGTTTACGATTTGGAAGATGATATCCGAAAATATTTTGGATTGCCCGCCTCGTTTCGCATTTCTTCATTTCTGCAAAAAACAGCAAACCGGAAAGGTACTATTGAAACAGTAGTCTACGGCTTTATAGAAGATGTGCAAATGTATGCAGCAGGCTTTCTTTCAGAAACGCCGCAAACTGACCGGCAAATACTGGAAGCTGGTAAAGCTGGCCGGGAAGCATTCGACAATGTACTGCCGTATATGGATATTTGCCCACATACCTACTGTGTATTTATCTATGAGGAACTCTATTGCAGGGATACCATAAGTACCGATGAAGCTCTCGCGGCATTCCGCGCCTTTTCAAAAAAAGAGAACGAAATATCGAACCTAATCAGGTTTAAGGATGATTGTGTAATAAAAATAAATTTTGATATTTATCGGGCACTCTGCAGCCAATTCATACCATATTTGGACAATTATTTGCAATATCAAATAGACATTCACACCAGGCACCCTGCAGATAAAAAAGACTGGGCCAATTTATTCCGACGCAGCAGTCAGCTATCCCGACGCATGTCAATAGATCATTTCTTTGTTACTAAAATTCAGTGTTTTCAACATCAACCTATTTGTTTCTTAAATATCATTTTTCAGCAATGCAAACAGCGCTGGTATGGGCTTATTCTGCAATGCCTCGGCCATGATTTAGAGAAAATACTTGATCATAGTCGGTATAACAATCACGCATCACTAATCAGAGCCAATCTTTCGGAAAATGTATCAGAACTTGACCTTCGTGATTTTTGCATGAACCAGTTAGAAATAACAGGCCTGATCATCGGACTGGAAAGAGTCGATGAGGTGAATTACGGATATTACGATCTTCTCTTCGTTTACGACAATCTGGAAATCAATTCTGATCAGTTGCCATTTTAAAAGATATAAACCATGATTTCAACATTTAGTCATAACCAACTTGATTTATATGAACTGGTACAGCAGGAGTGGAAAAACCGTACCTATAATTATAAAAATTCGCACTACGAAAAAGATTGCAAACAACTAATCAGCCTGGTTTTTAAAGAAGCCGAACTGGAAATTCCAGCACTGATTTTTTTAGACTCGCCATTGGCCGCAAGCCTTGCCTATATGGTAATGAACAGGATAAATAAACCAGAACGCATAGAACGATTCAGCATAATGAAATTGCTGGAAGAAGCCTGGGATGAAACACTGATTTTATCCCAAAGTCTTAACAACTATGGTTGGTATATCGAAAATTTAGAGGATTTCAGAAAACAGGTTTTGAATCAGCTCAGGCATCTAAACCTCAATAACATTGCCACCTGTCAAATACCCGACGGAGGAAACATATTCCACAATTTATATTGGAGCCGGAATGCAGAAGACTTAAAAAAAGAAGTCAGTCATCATATTTGGGAATATTATTTTCCAAACGACTATGGTATAGGGGGAGAATTCATGACATCTTCATTGAATATTTTCAAGGATGAAAATAGGAAAAAAGACCCCTGGAATTATGAATGCTTTATCTTTTACGATTTTATGAGTCGTCTTGGGGTTATGAAAGATTCTTTATTTAACCTTCACAAAAGTCTATTGCTAAAGGGAGTATTTGATTTTTTTATCAGCAGCGGATTCTGTTTTGTTTGTAAACTCCCTGTATCTGTTTTAAGAACCAGGAGCGGGAAACTCCACAGCTATGAAGGGCAGCCTGCTGTGGAATTTATGGATGGCTTAAAATTCTATTATAAAAAAGGCAGAAAAATTGATGCTGTCGAAAGCATTATGCTGTGAGCAGTGAAATACACTGACACGGCATTAAAAACATGGCAGGGAAGATATGACATATTCCTGATCGTCCCTTTCAGGAGAAGGATGCCTTTTTGTTCTGCCATAAGACGTGTCTGAAAAAATGAAAAGATCGGCCTGTTTCCGGGGTACATTCCGCTCAGGCCCCGTACTGCCTGCTAGCGGGGCAGTACCGGTTAGCTGCAATTGCAGTATAAGGTTACAATTCCGCTGCAGCCCTTGCAAATCAACTGGCCGCTTTGGCATGTTTTGGCACAGTTTGGTACAAAACGGCCGGTTTGACCTGGTTTGACCGGTTTTGGCCGATTTGACCCCTTTTGACCGCCTGGGTGAAAGCCACGCAAAGCCCACTCAAAGGCCACTTTAAAGCCACCATAATGCCACCCGGGTAGCACCCCCGTATGGGATAAGAGATAAATGACTGCTCAGCCCTGCCTGCTAAGGGCTTTGTGTGAAGACCGCGATACGGTGTAAAAAATTCTCTCACAAGATTACTTCACCGTGTGGGCTGTGCCCTTCCGTACTCTTGGTGGTTAAATATCTTCACGTAACAGTTTCGCCCCGTGCACTGTGTTCCTCAGTGTACGCTGTGGTTAAATCTTCTCACACAACAGCTTCACCGTGTTCTCCGTAGTTAACCCTTTTCGCACAATGGCCCCTACATGACCTACGATATTGATACGCAACCACTGACTAAGCAACCAGCCAAGCCAATCGTTTCTGGCTTCACTTCCAGGAGTACCATCCGGCTCACGGTCGTGATAGCCGGTATTACTCGGCGTACAACTTTTCTGTTGTGTACCCTCCTTTGAGAATATAAATACCCCTGGAAGGCACCTGCAACGGGATGGACTGGTAGCCGGTGGACAGGGCCCTGGACCACAGCAGCTTGCCGTCCATACTGAACATCCGCAGCATGACCGGCTCATACACCATAACCTGCAACAGACCATTGGATATATTGGCCGACTGCAGGCTGAAACTGCGGGTATTACCGGCTGCCGCTACACGCACCACCGGGCTGTAGCTGGTTCGGCCATCTATATCGCTTTGCAGGAGGCGGTAGAAATTATTACCCGCCAGCGGCGATGCGTCCAGGTAGCTGTATCGCTGCCCGGTACTGCTGTTGCCGGCTGCCGGCAGGCGGGCCAGGCTGGCCCAGCTGTGGCCGTCCGCGCTGCGCTCCACAGTAAAATCCAGGCTGTTTTGCTCAGAAGCTGTTTGCCAGTTCAGCTGTATGCCGGCACTTACCCGGCTGGCAGTAAAGGAAACCAGTTGCACAGGTAATACGACCAGTGTACCGTTTTGTGCAACAAAATTGGAACTGCTGCCAGTGAGGGCAAAGTTGTTCAGTGTACCATTATTGGTACCCTTCTGGTCAATGACAGTGACCACTCCCGTATTCGTACCGGCAGCAATATTCTGATCAAAAGTGTAATAGGCCACCAGGTTGGAATTGCTTGCAGGATCTATTTCCTTGAGATAATTTTGCTGGATCTCGGTGGCCGTTCTTGCCACATTCCAAAAACGAACTTCATCAATACTACCATTGAAGTAATTGAGGCCGCATCCGGCAGAAACGCCCCCTCTGGCACCTATGCGCAGACGTTTGTTGGCATCCGCGCCGCTTTGGTTATTGATCGTATTGGAACCCGTAGAATAAGTGGCGTTGGCAACGCCATTGATATAAACGGTATAGGTATTACCGCTCCTGGTTGCAGCCACATGTGTCCAGGTATTTAAAGGAACAGAATTGGCCGTAGAGGGTAATTGAAAACTATAAGGGGCGCCTAATGCAGTGGCATCACTGTAGTCAAAATACACTTTACTGTTGGTGGTATATAAACGAAACTGATATTGTCCATCTCCACATACGTCCTGTGCAAATACCATTCCCGTGGTAGTGCTTTGCGGATAAACCCAGGCTTCAATGGTAAAATCAGTGGTTCCCAGGTTAATGCGGTTGTTGAGTTCAATATAGTCGCTTATGCCGTTAAAATTAAGCGCATTGCCGGCAAATTGTACCGGGCTTGCTACCCTGGAATATCCGCCATAGAGAGTAGCATCTATGCCGCTTGTATTGGTACAGGAATTAGTCAAACTGTTTCCACTGCCTTCATTCATCCGGTAATAAGC
>DASTSN010000052.1:0-20632 GCA_035760665.1 Chitinophagaceae bacterium
GATCAAAACCAGGGATTGATTTTATACAAAACAAAACTGGTGGGCCATAAAAGTGGCCGGCTAACAATTACCGAGCCGCACGATCTTGCCCTGGTGTTTTTGAACGGGAAACTGATTGATACCATCTATCGTGATGGCGGAAAATGGTCGGTCAATATTCCTGAAACATCAATAAAAGATCCGGTACTGGAAATATTAGTGGAGGGTATGGGCCATATAAACTTTGCCCAGTTCATGATAGACAGGAAGGGCATCACGGACAGGGTTACCTTCAACGGCATGACACTGATGAACTGGGAAACATATTTGCTGCCGATGGATGAAAAATTTGTAGCAAATGCCATTCATTTACCGGATACCGATATGGGCGATCGGCCCGGATTGTTTTTCAAAGGTGAATTCAATCTCACAGAAAAAGGGGATACCTACTTTGATATGAGCCGGTATTCAAAAGGAATTTTGTATGTCAATGGCCACAACCTGGGACGTTATTGGAACAAAGGGCCCCAGCAACGTTTATATTGTCCGGCTTCCTGGCTGAAAATGGGAACGAATGAACTAGTGGTATTTGATTTGTTCCAGGCAGAAGCGGCACCTGTATCCGGTGAAAAGTTACTGGAATAAAATGCTCGCTAATAAAAGTATATAATTGTAACCTGTACATACTGGTAAAGTAAGATTAAGAAAGGGTAATTACAGATAACACCGGCTAGTTTTTTTCCGGTAATTTTCACCTGTTGAATTTTTAAAAAATATACGCTCAACTATGCTTCGCCACTCTGTAAACGCAGCCAGAACGTTCCTGTATTTGTGCTTTTGCATCAGTTTTGTATCCTCAGTTACTGCACAACCTTACCAGCCAAACTGGGAAAGCCTGGATCAGCGACCCGTTCCTCAATGGTTCAAGGATGCCAAGTTTGGCATTTTCATTCACTGGGGTGTATACGCTGTGCCGGGCTATTGCAGTAAAGGCAACTATGCAGAATGGTACCAAAACGGCTTGATGAATGGTGATAGCGCAAGAATAAAATATCACCGGGAAAAATTTGGCAACCGCAGTTATTACGATTTAGCCAATGACTTTAAAGCCGAACTTTTTAACCCTGATGAGTGGGCGAAACTCTTTGAGCAATCTGGCGCTAAATACATTGTGCTAACCTCCAAACATCACGATGGGTATTGCCTGTGGCCCAGTAAAGATGCTGACCGCACCTGGGGCTTCCCCTGGAACGCTTCAGAAGTAGGCCCGAAAAGAGATTTGCTGGGCGACTTGTTTAAAGCAGTCCGAAAAACCTCTGTCCATGCCGGAATGTATTACTCGCTCTATGAGTGGTTCAACCCGCTTTGGAAAAAAGATCACAAACAATTTGCGATTGAACACACCTGGCCGCAAATGAAGGACCTGATCAATACGTACCAGCCCGATGTGTTTTGGACAGATGGCGACTGGGATGCACCGGCAGAAACCTGGAAATCTCAGGAGTTTCTTGCCTGGCTGTACAACGAAAGCCCGGTAAAAGATAAAATTGTTGTAAACGACCGCTGGGGCTCCGGCGTTCGTTTTCACCACGGGGGCATCTATACGCCGGAATATCAGCCCGATTTAGATTTTGACAATCATTACTGGGAAGAAAGTCGTGGTATGGGATTTAGCTATGGTTACAACCGGGAGGAAGATGCCTGGGATTATAATTCCACGCAGTCACTTATTTTACAATTGGTGGATAAAGTTAGTCGCGGCGGTAATTTTTTACTGGATATCGGTCCTGATGAACATGGAAAAATACCACCGATCATGCAAGAGCGGTTGCTGCAGATAGGCGACTGGATGAAAATCAACGGCGAGGCCATTTATAATACAGTCAGGTGGAAAACCGCTTCGCAATGGAGCGAAGGCCGAGAAGATTACAAACCAAAAAATGGCAGCGGTGATTTGCTGCTGAAATTAACGATTGATCCTGACCCCGGCTATGCAGTGAAAGAACTGTTTTTTACCTACAACGAACAGGCAAATACACTGTACGGAATTTTTCCAACATATCCTTCCAGTCATCAGCTCATCCTTAAAAATATGCACTTGCCTGCTGATGCCGCTATTACACTTTTATCGCTGCAGCAAAAGTTGAAATGGGAACAACAAGGCGAAAACGTTATTGTTCACCTGCCCGATTATGATCCGAATCAGTTTAAACCGCCATACGCATACGTTATTAAAATAGCGCAGTATGGCAAATTTGCGCAAAAGCCACAGATTTCGGTAACCTATCCCAAGAACCCTGTAGAACCGTTAGTTACCATGACAGCCGGCGAAGGAACAGTCATTCATTATACAACTAACGGAACGGAACCCGGAGCAGATGCTCCTGTATATACAAGGCCTTTTACAGTACAATCTACTACCACGATTAAAGCAAAGGCTTTTGCAAACGATAACACACTACCTAGCCTTGTGTCAACAGAAGAGGCAGTGAAACCTGAATGGTTAGCTGCCCAAACTGTAAAATATCTCAGGCCCGGGATTGCCTATAAATATTTTGAACCGGTCGGCAAACCCAGTCTTTCAGTTGTGATGGCTGAACAGCCCACAAAAGAAGGTGTTGTGCCGGTCATTTCCTTGCAACCAAAACAGCGTGATGATAAATTTGTCCTTCAATTCGACGGATACCTGAAAATTAATAAAGCCGGCGTCTACACTTTATTTACTGAGTCTGATGATGGAAGCAAATTATTCATCGATGGGAAAGAAGTGGTTAATAACGATGGTGATCATGGCAGCCAGGAAAAGGCTGGTAAAGTGGCTTTGCGAAAAGGGTTCCATCGCATTTCAGTACAGTATTATGATGCAGGCGGTGGAAATGAACTGAAAGTAAGTATACAACCAGTTAATGGAGAGAAACAGCTCATTGCAGCCAACCAGTTGTTTTACTAATACTACTGCAAAAAACAAGTTTGATTTTTAAAAATAAATGCGCATGAAACATTTTGCCTTCTTGGTTTGTGTTTTGCTGAGTACTGTTTTATTTGCCCAGCAGAAAATTGAAAACCTCATTATTATTACCACCGATGGTTTTCGCTGGGAGGAGGTGTATAGAGGCATGGACTCAGCCATTGCCAATAAGGCACAATACAACCAGGGTGACAGCCTTGGCATTTACCGGCGCTACTGGAGCAATGATGCAGCTGAGCGCAGAAAAAAATTGCTGCCATTTTTCTGGAGCACAATTGTTCAAAAAGGCCAATTGTATGGCAACCGGGACTTTGGTAATAAAATAAATAATGCCAATCCCTACTGGTTCAGTTATCCCGGTTATAACGAAATTATGACCGGGTATCCCGATTCAGCAGTAAACAGCAATGACTACCCGCCCAATCCAAATGAAAACCTGCTGGAGTTCTTAAACAGGCAACCGGCTTTTAAAAATAAAGTGGCTGCATTTGGTGCCTGGGAAGCATTTGACCGTATTTTAAATGAAAGACGCAGTGGCTTTCCCGTTGTGTCTGCATTTGACGCCTGTGGCGGCATTCATCCGTCCGAAAAAGAAAAACTGATCAACAGCCTGCTGAATGATTCCTATAAACCTTTTGGCACGGGTGAATGCCTGGACGTATTCACACATTATGAAGCAATGGAATACCTGAAGAATAAAAAACCGAAAGTACTGTATATCGCTTATGGTGAAACCGATGAATGGGCGCACCATGGTCATTACCGGGACTATCTTGATGCCGCCCACCAGGTGGATGCCTGGATCCAGGATATTTGGAATTACATTCAAAATGATCCGGTCTATCGGAATAAAACAGCCCTATTTATTACAACCGATCATGGACGTGGTGATCTGAATAAAGATGAATGGACAAGTCATGGCAGCTCCATCCAGGATGCCTATCAGATCTGGTTTGCTGTGCTGGCGCCCGGTTTGCCTGCCAAAGGAGAACGAAAACAAAACGAACAGTATTATCAAAAGCAGTTTGCGCAAACCATGGCCAAATTGATAGGCTGTCATTTTACAGCTGATCATCCAGTCGGTGAGGAAATCAAATCGGTTTTTAAATGAAACGACAAATAATCGTTACTGTTTTTGTCCTGCTCTGTCTTTGGAGGGAAATGGTTGCCCAACCGTCATTGGCGGTTTATAAGCAATCGGAAACAGCAGTCAAAGGTGACTGGCTCGTGACGCCAATTGCAGAAAAAGCAGGAGTATACAAAAGCGCAGACGGGAAAGATCTTATCCTGTATAATGGGCTGGTGAAAAGAGCTTTTCGAATTTCCCCGAATGTTGCCTGCTACGATTATGTGAATATATCAACAAACCAGCAGTTGCTGCGATCCGTTAAAGTAGAAGCCAGGATAACGATTGATGGGAAAGACTATAATATTGGTGGGTTACACGGGCAAACAGAAAATGCGTACCTGCTCCCCGAATGGCTGGATCAGTTTTCCAGCGGGGATAGCGATTTTGTATTTGTTTCATATACTGTCAATGATTTGCAGCCCTATTTGCGTTGGGTGTCGCGAACGTGGACAGGTAATCGCCAGCAACCCACCGGCAAAGAACTCGCATTTCATTTCACATCGTCGCTAACGAGCCTAACAGGCTTATTGGTAACTGTGCACTATGAATTATATGATGGCATTCCCCTTATTGTAAAATGGATTTCTGTTGAAAATAAAAGCACCCGTTCTTATCATTTGAACCGGGTGGTAAATGAAATACTCGGATTTGTAGAAGAAGAAAGCGCAGTAGTGGGTACTCCTGAGCAAATGAAAAAACAGCATGGTATTTACGTAGAAACCAATTATGCTTTTAATAATGCGATGCGGTATGATATAAGCGATCAAACAACACACTGGAAAACGGATCCCGCCTATACTTCGCAAGTAAACTATAATTACCAAACACCCTGCTTGCTCGAGATTTATCCGGAGAAAGGTCCGGGGATTGATCTTCAGCCGGGTCAGATTTTTAAATCGGTACGAACCTGCGAATTGCTGATGGACAGTTACGACCGGGAGCGGCGTGGTTTAGCTATCAGAAAAATGTACCGGACAATAGCGCCATGGACAACACAAAATCCCATATTCATGCACCTGGTCAGCCGAAATGACCAGCAAGTAAAATCGGCTATCGATCAATGCAAAGCTACCGGATACGAAGCAGTGATATTAAGTTTTGGCAGCCACTGCAATATGGAAGATACAAGCGCTGACAATATAGCCCGGTGGAAGGCATTGGCTGATTATGCGCACAGCAGGGGAATATTGATTGGCAGCTATTCATTGTTTAGCTCACGCCGCATCAGCGATGAGGACGATGTCATTGACCCGGTAACCGGTAAGCCGGATGCTGCAGCCTTTTTCGGTCATGCACCCTGCCTGGGAAGTAAATGGGGGCTCGCCTATTTGGAAACATTAAAATATTTTATCAGCCGCACGGGTTTTGATTTGTTTGAAAACGACGGGCCCTACCCTGGTGATGTTTGTGCATCCACCACACATCCCGGACATAAAGGGCTGGACGATAGTCAGTGGCGGCAGATGGAATTACAAAAAGGGTTGTACCGCTGGTGCAATGCCCAGGGCGTTTACGTAAATGCACCTGACTGGTATTTTATGGATGGCACCAATAAAATAGCATTGGGATATCGCGAAGTAAATTTTTCATTGTCAAGGGCGCAACAAAAAATATTGAACCGCCAGAATATTTTTGATGGCACCTGGGAGAAAACACCGTCGATGGGATGGGGCTTTGTACCGCTCACAAAATACCAGGGTGGCGGACCGGAAGCGATCCTGGAGCCCCTGAGTGAACACCTGGCTGATTACGAACAGTTGATGATGCAATATTACGGAGCGGGTGTGCAAGCCTGCTACAGGGGCCCTAGGTTGTACGATACAGCATCTACCAAAGAAACAGTGATAAAAGTTATTAAATGGTATAAGAAATACCGGGATATTCTGAATGCAGATATTATTCATTTGCGAAGGGCGGATGGCCGTGATTGGGACGGCTGGATGCATGTAAATGCCGGGTTAAAAATCAAAGCCCTGCTGATGATTTTTAACCCGCTGCAAACATCTATCACACGAACCATTAAAGTGCCGGTATATTATACGGGCATTAAAACTGCTGCAGTCGTGGCAGAAAAAGGCGGTAAAGCTTTTTCAGCAGCCGTTGACAGGAATAATGACATCGAAATCAGTTTTACAATCAAAGCTGGCAGCTATACCTGGTTTATAATAAAGTAATGAACACCCCGGTCATGAAATTGATAAAGCAGGCGAATCCAGATCTTTAATCAGAAATAAATGCTGAGGATACAACTATTCATATTGTCGGTTTTACTTTTTCTCACGGAAGGTGATTTGCTTAGCCAGCCAAGCCCTTCACATAATCTTGTTTTTGATTCCCTGGCCACCCGTTGGGATGAAGGCATTCCATTGGGGAATGGATGGCTGGGTGCTTTGATTTGGAAGAAAGATAATCACATCCGGCTGTCACTTGACCGTGTGGACTTATGGGATGACAGGCCTATGCCGCAGATTGATAAGTTGCGTTTTAACTGGATAGCAGAACAAGTTAAAAAGAAAGATTACGACACTGTACAAAAGCTGGGCGATGAGCCGTATGAAAAATATCCCGCCCCTACTAAAATTCCCGGGGCTGCGCTGGAGTTCGATTTGTCAACACTGGGTCGCGTAAAGTCAAATGTACTCGATATAAAAAATGGTGTAAACACTATTGAATTTGAAAATGGTGGCCGGTTTCGAACCTATATTCATGCAACAAGGCAAGTAGGGTACATCAGTTTTGAAAACGCTGTTTCATCGGTTATTATTCCGCAGTTAATCGTCCCCGCTTATTATACTGGTAAATCAGGAGCTGCCGGAAACAGCGTGGAAGGACAGGGACTTGAAAGACTGGGATATGCCAAAGGAACCATTACAAAATCGCATAATGCCATCCGTTATCATCAGCCAACCTGGAACGGCCATTTTTACGAGGTATTAATACGCTGGTTTACACTGGATGGAAACCGCTGGATAGCCGAGTGGACGATTACAAATGATAAAAAGGCACAGCTGCCGCCTTTATCCCCGGCTGTTGCAGAACCCACAGGCTGGGATACACACGTAAAATGGTGGAATGATTACTGGAGCCGTTCTGCTGTTTCGTTGCCAGATCCGCAACTCGAAAAGCAGTATTACCTGGAAATGTACAAATTTGCCTGTGTGGCAAGGGCTAACACACCCGCTATTACTCTCCAGGCCATCTGGACGGCAGATAACGGCAACCTTCCACCGTGGAAAGGCGACTTCCACCATGATCTTAACACCGAGCTGAGTTATTGGCCCGGCTATACCGGCAACCATCTTGACCTTACTGCTTCTTATACAAACTGGCTTTGGCATATTAAAGCAGAAAATGAAAAATGGACAAAACAATGTTTTGAAACAAGCGGCTTAAACGTGCCGGGTGTTACTACCATTAGCGGCAAACCCATGGGTGGCTGGATTCAGTATTCTGTCAGTCCTACTACGGCTGCATGGCTGGCGCAGCATTTTTACTGGCAGTGGAAATACAGTATGGATGATACATTTCTCAAAGAAAAGTGCTATCCTTATTTTAATGAAATAGAACTGTACCTGTCGCATATGCTTAACCGTGAAAAAGATACCAATCAAAAACATCAGCTTCCGCTGAGTTCCAGCCCCGAATATTTTGATAACAGCATTTATGCCTGGTTCACTTCTTTTACCAACTACGACCTGGCACTGGTCAAAAATTTTTACGAGGAGGGAACGGACGTATCTGCGGCAGCTTACAGCAGGCGACCAACTGAATGGATCGAAGAGCAACGCATGTTGCCCGACTTTACTGTCAATGAAACGGGCCTGGCCGTTGCACCGGGTCAAAACCTCGACGTCTCTCACAGGCATATGTCACCTTATATGGCTATTTATCCGCTCTGTTTACTGGATATAGAGAATCCGGCCGATAAAGAAATTATTGAACGTTCCATTCATCACATCGAAGAAAAAGGCACGCGGGGCTGGGTCGGTTATTCATTTAGCTGGATGGCCTGTATATACGCCCGGGCTAAACAGGCGGATAATGCTGTCAGGCAACTTAAAATTTTTGCCGGTAATTTTTGTTCGCCCAATAGTTTTCATCTCAATGGAGATCAAAAGGGCGGCGAATATTCGGCTGCTACCTATCGTCCATTTACCCTGGAAGGAAATTTTGCTTTTGCACAGGCCGTTCACGAACTATTGATTCAAACCAGGAATGCTGTTATTGAAGTATTCCCGGCTGTTCCGGAAAGCTGGAAAAATATTGCTTTTCACACCCTGAGAACAGAAGGTGCTTTCCTCGTCAGCGCAGTCAAAAAAAATGCTGTGGTAAGCGAGGTGAAGGTAACCGCCGAAAAAGGAGGAGAGCTTTTGCTGAAACTTCCCTTTAAAACCTGGCTTGTTGATGGCGTAGAAAGAAAAGATGTGAGGATTGAAAATGGTATTGCTGCTGTACATACCCAAAAAGGTCAAACGATTATTTTTAAAAATGCGTATGAATAAAAAACGAGTATTGATGCTGGCTGTTGCCTTATGGATAATTACTGGTAGTAATGCCCAGCCCGTTAGTAAAATGCCTTTGCCAAGCCAGGCGCAGCTGGGCTGGCATAATATGGAATATTACTGGTTTGTTCATTTTAGTCCCAATACATTTACAGACCGGGAGTGGGGGCTAGGCGACGAACCCGAAGATGCTTTTAATCCAACTGATTTGGATTGTCGCCAGTGGTGCCGTATTGCAAAAGCGGCCGGCGCTAAAGGAATTATCATTACAGCTAAACATCATGATGGTTTTTGCTTGTGGCCCAGCAACTATTCCACACATACAGTGCGGGAAAGTAAATGGAAAAACGGAAAAGGGGATGTGCTGAAAGAGCTGTCGCAGGCTTGTAAAGAATACGGATTAAAATTTGGCGTATACCTTTCCCCCTGGGATCGTAATCATCCACAATATGGCACGCCTGCTTATAATGATGTGTTTGTAAATATGATGAAGGAGATTTTTACGAACTACGGCCCAATCTGGGAATTTTGGTGGGATGGGGCTAATGGAGAAGGTCCTAACGGTAAACGACAAGTGTACGACTGGCATCGGTTTGAACAAACAATCCGGACACTTTCTCCCAATACGGTTGTTTTCAGTGATATCGGACCCGACATTCGCTGGGTGGGCAATGAGAGCGGTGTGGCCGGTAAAACCAACTGGAATTACCTGGATACGGCCGGTTTCACCAGGGGTAGCGGGGCGCCTTCCACCGATGTGCTGAATACGGGAAATGAAAATGGCAATAACTGGATTCCGGCAGAGTGTGATGTAAGTATTCGCCCCGGCTGGTTTTACCATCCCGAAGAAGATGCAAAAGTAAAAACACCGGCAGCGCTTTTCGGGATTTACCTGCAATCAGTTGGACGCGGGGCTACGATGTTATTGAATGTACCGGCAGACAGGAGGGGGCTGATTCATGCACAGGATTCAGCCGCCGTAATGGGATTTAAAAAACTGCGCGAAGAAAATTTTCACAACAATCTTGCCGCAAAAGCCAAGGTTGAAATCCTCAATGGCAAAACAACCAGGCGGTCAAAAAAATTGACTGACAACCTGCAGACCACGGCTGAGCAGTTGCGGCAGTATCAAAGTCAAATAATCAGGATTGACTTGCCGGCTGAAGAATGGGTAAACTGTATCGTTTTGCAGGAGGATCTTACCAAAGGCCAGCGGGTTAAGGAAGCTGAAATCGGACTTTTTGAAGCACCTGCAAGCATGGCAACCTGGCAACCCACGGTAAAAGCCACAACGATCGGACATAAACGCATTTTGACTTTTCCGGCACAAAAAGCAAAGTATATTTACATCAGGATCACTGCGGCAAAAGCCAGTCCTTTCATCAGCGAGGCAGGTGTTTATCATATTGATGAGAGCCTGGTGGAACAATAAATGAAATCATTACCTGTTGCACATGCATCATGCTGATGAAAAATATTCGTTGCTGAACCGGATGCATTCAGTCACCAAACTGCTGCTTTGCCTGGCAGCCGGAATAATTGTTTACTTTCTGTTTTCACCGGCACATACTGACGGACTTAGCCGGTTTATGCTGGGTTGGGATGTATTTAGTTTTAGTTTACTTACTCTTTACTGGATTGTGTTTTATACCACACCGTCGTCGCACATTCGCCGGCAGGCCACCACTCAGGATACCAGCCGCCTTATCATTTTTGTAATGATTCTTATTTCCACCACGGCCAGTATGCTTGCCGTGGTGCTGCTGCTAACGGCAAAACATGAATCAGCGGGGTTGAAAAGCCTGCATCTTGCTTTGGCTATCGCAGGTATGACGTTTTCCTGGGGGCTTGTGCACACTGTTTTCTCTGTTCGGTATGCACATATGTATTACGCAGAGCATCGATTGATGCCAGGCACTAATGCCGGTGGGTTGGATTTTCCCGGAGAAGCAAAACCCGACTTTGTAGATTTTGCTTATTTTTCTTTTGTGCTTGGCATGACCTTCCAGGTTTCTGATGTGTCTATTTCTTCGAAAAAGATCAGGCGGATGGTATTGTGGCACAGCCTGATTTCCTTTGGTTACAATGCGGTCATCATCGCGTTAACAATTAATGTTATTGCCGGTTTAGGCGGGTAGTGCGAATGCTTTCCGTACAGAATTATTTTCCGGAAAAATGGGCCTGGCGTTTTTCTAAAAAGGCACTGGTCCCCTCTTTCATATCTTCTGTAACAAAACATTCGCCAAAGGCGGTAACTTCTGCCGCGTAGCCCTCCGGCATACCCATTGCAGCAAGGTTTGCACATTCAATACATTTCCCCACGGCAACAGGGGCCTTGCTGTTGATAGTTTCCAGTATTGTGAGTGATTTTTTCAGTAACTCATCCTGCGGTATCACGTAGTTCACCAACCCGTACTGCAGCGCTGTGGCGGCATCGATCATATTGGCGGAAATCAGGATTTCAATCGCCCGGCCTTTGCCAATCAATTGGGTTAAGCGCTGAGTACCACCATACCCGGGCAGCAGTCCTAAATTTACTTCCGGCTGTCCGAACCGGGCATTGTCTGAGGCGATGCGAAAGTGACAAGCCATCGCCAATTCACAACCACCACCGAGGGCAAAGCCATTTACTGCGGCAATAATGGGCTTCCGTGAATTTTCAATCCTGAAAAAAGTATCCTGTCCTCTTTTGGCGAGTGCCATCGCCTGTTCTTTATCCAGTCCCGAAAATTCTGTAATATCTGCACCGGCAACAAAGGCTTTGGTGCCGGCGCCGGTAATCAAGGCAGATTTGATAACAGGATTGGTTTGTATATCGTCCAACACCAGATTTAGCTCGGTAAATACTTCTTTATTCAGGGCGTTCAATTTTTCCGGCCTGTTAATCGTCACGATACAGGTATTGTTTTCAATGGTAACAAGCAATGTATTGTACATAAATAAAATTTAAAAGGTCCTGTTTTCTTTTACCCATTGTTTAATATAATCGGCAATATCTGCTGTGGGCGACCCCGGGGCGAACAGTTTTCCAACGCCCATTTCCTGTAATTTTTGCATATCATCCTGCGGAATGATTCCGCCGCCTGTAAGTAAGACATCCGTCATTTCCTTTTGTTTCATCAGTTCTATAAGCCGCGGGAATACCGTCATGTGGGCTCCCGACAGAATGCTTACACCGATTGCGTCCACATCTTCCTGTAATGCTGCGCTGACGACCATTTCCGGTGTTTGCCGCAGGCCTGTATAAATCACTTCCATGCCTGCATCGCGCAGTGCCGTGGCAATGACTTTTGCACCACGGTCGTGACCGTCTAATCCAACCTTTGCTACCAAAACTCTGATGGGTCTGTTCATGGGAAAATTTTATTTGACAAAAGTAAGAAACCTCAGCGCATATACTGGCGCTTGAGTGTGGCAATGCTTTTTTCAATAAAGGAATTCAGCGAGTCGTTGCCATTTTCAAATAATATAAACCGCATTCCGTTTTCCCGGAACAACGGGATTTCAACAGAATCCCTGATTGTCATTTTTTCGAATTGCTGAAAAACTATATCATCTTTTTCCGGGATGGACTGTGCAACCAGCAGCAAGTTTTTGATATTGATCCTATCTGGCATCCATAACAGGAACGAGGCATTGTCGCTGATGACTTCCGGAAGGCCGGCTTCCTGCCTGAAGTAATTTAAGGCCCCTGCGGAGTAATACCCGCGACAATAGACAGCCGTTCGTTTTCTTTCTTCCGGGCTCAGGCTGTTGTAAACCGCACCCGCCTTCATCGCCATCTCCCGCCAGCCGATCATATCAGCAAAATCCTGCGGCAGAGGATGGTAGTGCAGGTCTTCCCATTTAAAACTGCCTGTTTTGCTTAAACCTGTTTTTTCATAATAGCGCACCAGTTGCGCGGGTTTAAAAACCGGTAAAATGAGCGGTAATGAAAAGATGCCCAGGCCGAGTGAAAAAACGAGCATTGCATAACGAAGAAACTTTAACCTTGCCTGCGTAGCCTGCTCCAGGTGATAGGCGCCAAACGCAAACAAAACCGGGTAGGCGCCAAGTGCATAATAATCTTTACCGCGTAACACAATGAGTAAAGTGATGACAAGCACAAATGCCCAGGCAATAAAATAGAAAGGCTTTCCCGCTTTTTTCACCAGCACAAAATATAAGCCCGCCATCCAGATAAAAACGCAGGGCAGGTTCATCATCAGCTGGCTTATTAAGAAATCAGTAGCGTCGTTATACTGCAATTGTTCCTGCTGTAATTCACTCATGTGATGAATCACCGGGAAACGATGATTGTATTGCCAGAAAATATTCGGCAGGAAGATGACGACAGCTGCGAGTGAAGCGAACCAAAAATGTTTATGTAAAAAAACAGACCGCTGTTTAGTCAATAAAAGCCCGGCGGCAAGACTTACGGCATAAAACGCGACGGAATATTTACTCATCATGCCAAGCCCGGCGCTGATGCCAAAATAGTACAGCCAGGTATTTTTCCTGGTTTGCACAAATCTCAGCAGCGAGAAGGCCATCGCGGTCCAGAAAAACACATCCAGAAAATTAGGCTGAAATAAAAAGAACAGCCGCAGGTAGCCGTCAATTGTAAACGGCAGCCATCCCAGCACAAGTGCAAAATGTTTGCCCCCGAGAGACAGAATCATATTTCCAACCAGCAAAAAAGTAAATGACCCAAAGAGTGCCGGCCACAACTTTATCCAAAACAAGCCGCCGCCAAGCAGGTTTGTCAGCCAGGCAAAAACGCTTAATAAAGGCGGTACCTCCATATAGCCCCAGGCCATATGATGACCTTCGGCGAGGTACAAAAATTCATCACGGTGAGGCTGGTAATAACTGTTTTGTAAAATAAACGGTAAGATAAAACGAATGACAGCAAGTAAGTATAGTAATCGTCTGGGATTCTTGAGCATCCTGGTTATTTTTTGCCGAAAAGATAATAAGCATTTTTTAAATAATCTTTACAGGCATTCAGTACCAGGTTCGATCATTATGTTTCTTTTCGCCCATATGGTAAAAAGCGGAAATAGGTGCGATCAGTTACTGGCATTGGGTGTTCAGGAATTTTAATGTGGCCCTGTTGTAGTCGCTGTACATCTGGTGATCGGCAACTGCCAGGTCAATTTCCTGTGTAACATAATAACGTTGTAAAATCGTCAGGCTGTTAAGTGATGGAAAAGAAGCGGGATTTGCCTGGTAGGCTGTCACCAGGTCGGGTGAATAGCCAATAAAGTAGTTTCGGCTATCCAGGAATCCCTTTGATTTTAATTCATTAAACACCGCAGCCGACTGGGCAATGGAAATATCACCGCGGCGGGCAAAACGTTCCGGGTAAAGCGGGGAATGTTCATTGATAAGATACTTACTGCAAATACCCCGCCCGGAAAGGGTTTGCGAATTTGCCAGCGCATTGGCATTCCCGGCAGGTCCCACATTTTCATTATTATCATACCGGGCCATGCAGAACTGGATGGGTGTAGTGGAGGTTTGAGCGATGGGCCCACCTGCCGGCGCACAATAACTGACAGCTGCCTTGAAATGATAAATTGTGCCGAGGGAGGCAGAAAAATTGCCGCCATTACTCATGCCTACTGAGTAAAGAGGTTTACTGCGGTCTGTGAGGCCGCGATGATAAAACGTATCGGTGATGATGCGGATATTGGCATAATCCACATTGGTCGTGGTATCCCAGGGTGTTGTGCTCCACCGGAGTTTTCCATCGCCATTGGCGTAAATACCGGTTGTAGCTTCTTCCGCCTCGGTGATAATAACGGCTAAACCATTATTCACCAGGTCACGTGTCAGCAGCTGAAATTCAAAACTATTGGCAACGTTGGCGGCATTGCCACCAGTGCCATGCAGCAGGTACACAATGCCCTTGTGGTTAGCAGGGAAATAATAATAGACTGGTTTCATCCTGTCACGTCCGCGGATCTGTTCAAATTGCAGGCTAAAGGATGAAATTGTTGTTACACTGCCCGTAAAGCTTACATTTTTCGCCGGCATAATAAGCCAGGTGTGCCACTCGTCTTTGTCATCCAATAAAGAGATATCCGAACCTGCCCAGCTATTAAAAACCTGGTTAACAGCATAGGCTGCACTAAATATATGAACGGTATCGCCGGCTTTGAATTTGCCACCGCCGTACCCGTTGTTTACCGTTACAGTAAAACTGTCCGATACAGGTGCTGTAACCGGGGGTGTGGGAGAAGATTGTTTGCTGCAGGCCGCAATAACAAGCAGGCTGGTCAAAAGGATCATCAGGTTTTTCATAGACAGATGAGACAAAGAATCACGATACAGGTTTAACGCTCCTGTAATAAATTTATTGCTGTCTTCATGCGTTTAATGGTTTCGTCTTTCCCCAGCAGAGCTGCAATATCAAAAACACCCGGACCGAATTTACCGCCGACAAGCATGATGCGTAATGGCAACAGTACCTCGCCGGGTTTTAGTTCATTTACAGCCGCGATTTCTTTAAACTCCTTTTCCAGGTCAGCAGCTTTCCAGTCTGTAACCAGTTCGCATGCCCTGATCCATTCTGCAAAGAAAAGTTGCCGGGCTTCATTCCATTTCGGTTTGATGGCCGAAAAATCATATTGTTCCGGCGCTTTAAAGAAGAATGTAGACTGCTCCGGAAAATCTGTCAGCAAAGTACAGCGGTCTTTTACAAGATTTATTACGTTTTCCAGTAAATGATCGTTTTGTACGACAATATCTTTTTGTGCGAGTAAGGCGGAAACGGCAGGTTTCAGTCGTGTTGCTTCTGTGCGTTTGATCCACTCGTGGTTGAACCATTTGGCCTTTTCATAATCAAATTTTGCCCCACCGCTGTGTACGCGGCTCATGGAAAATTTTTGCTGCAGCTCCTCTTTGGTAAAAAGTTCCTGGTCCGTCCCATCATTCCAGCCCAGCAAGGCCAGCAGGTTAATAAATGCTTCGGGTAAAAATCCTTTTTCTTTAAATCCTTCGGTTCGTTCGCCCGTCCGGGGATCTGTCCAGTTCATAGCAAATACCGGAAAGCCGTATTTGGCGCCATCCCGTTTGCTGAGCTTACCATTTGGCCCCAGTATTAAAGGCAGGTGCGCCCATTGCGGCATATTTTCCAGCCCAAATAAATAATGCCATAGTAAAATATGCACCGGGGCGCTGGGCAGCCATTCCTCCCCGCGGAAAGCATGCGATATTTTCATTAAATAATCATCCACCACTACGGCCAGGTGATAGGTCGGCATTCCATCTGCTTTCAGCAGTACTTTATCGTCTACTACCGATGTGTCAAAGCTGACTTCCCCGCGAATCATATCGGTAAAGGAAACTGTTTCCCCCACCGGCATTTTGATGCGGATGACATGGCGGGTATTTTGCGAAAGCAGGGCCTTTACTTCCTGTTCAGAAAGCGTCAGCGAATTCCGCATTTTCATGCGGATGGTATGATCGTATTGCGGAGAGGGGTTCTGTTCTGTTTTAAAATCATGGCGCATTTGTTCCAGCTCTTCCGGTGTGTCAAATGCGTAATAGGCATGTCCATCTTTCACTAACTGTTCTGCATAATGCCGGTAGATTTCTTTTCGTTCGCTCTGGCGGTAAGGTCCACAGGGGCCGCCATGCCGGGGACTTTCGTCCGGCTCAAGACCTGCCCATTGCAGGCAGTTAAAAATATAATCCTCTGCACCAGGTACATAGCGGGTTTGATCGGTGTCTTCTATTCGTAGTATAAAATCTCCCTGCTGCTGCTTCGCAAATAAATAATTGTATAATACGGTTCTGACCCCGCCGAGGTGCAGGCCGCCGGTAGGGCTTGGCGCAAAACGTACACGAACTTTTTTTTCCATGGCTGCAAAGATAGACCGCTGTTTATACAGGGTAAAATCATTTATGCCGGTAAAAAGTCTTTTCTTTCACTGGCAGCGGTTAATTTTAGGGAGAGAACCATGAAAAATTATTTTATCAAAACTCCCTGGTGGCTTCGAAAACTGTATGCATCGTACCTGTGGCGGGTGCCCACAAAAGAGAAAATACTGTATCTCACGTTTGATGATGGCCCGCACCCGGCCATCACTCCTTTTGTGCTGGAAGAACTGGAAAAATACCAAGCATCTGCCACTTTTTTTTGTATCGGTAAAAATGTGGCTGCCTGGCCGGCCGTTTACCGGCAGGTACTGGATGCGGGTCACAAAGTGGGTAACCACAGCTATCATCACCTGAACGGATGGAAAACTGCTGATGAAAAATATCTTGAAGACATTGCAGCAGCCGCCCGTTATATCGACTCAGCGCTGTTTCGGCCGCCTTATGGCAGAATTACTTCTTTCCAGGCAAAAAACCTGCCTGCTGCACTCAATCATGAACATGCCAAAGTAGTGATGTGGGATGTGCTCAGTGCAGATTTTGATGTGCAGCTATCGCCGCAAAAATGTGCGGAGCATGTTTTATTTCATGCCCGGCCGGGTTCTATTGTTGTCTTTCATGACAGTGAAAAAGCGTTTCCGCGCTTACGCGAGAGCCTGCCGATGGTATTGCATTTTTTTGCCCAGCAGGGATACCAGTTCAAAAACCTGGGAGGAATTTTTCAGCAACCTGATTGATGACGGTAAAAACTGATATGTGCTTTCTTCGCTAAAAGAGCCCTGGAGCGGGCCTAAAATAATTAGGGCCTGGGTAGAAACCCTGGCCCGTTTTTAATCCGTACCCTATGAAAACTGGATTAAAGGTATAATAATTTTTTATTAATGCAAACTAATTTCATGCTCAACGCCATTTATCGTGATCGTTGCTTTCCTGTCGCAGTTGCCGTTGCCGTAGTCTAAAATGGCTGTCCACTGGTTGCCATTGTTGCTGTTGCTAAGAACAGCTTTTACGGTTCCCTGCACAAACCAGTGGCATAAGAATCGCTTGAGTAAGGGCGTTGTAATACTGGTCTGCCAGGTTACTAATAGATTGTTTTGCCGTGCCAGGCCCTGTGAATTGCCTTCAATGCTGAACGCATCGTCCAGCGGAAAATCCGGGGTGATCATTCCCTCGGTCTGGGTAATTGTTCGGTGAGCAGACCATTGGGTATAATTACCGCCGGGCTTGCTCAGCTTCGCTTCCTGCACATCTAGTGTAAACTGCCGGGCAGCCAGCGTGCCGGAGTTGGTAATTGTAACTGTTCCTTCCACTTTAATGCTATCAAGATAAAAATCTTCAAATGTTACCGATGCGGCATTGCCTGGAATGATGAGGCGGCCGGTGTAGGTGGCTACCAGTTTTCCTTTGCGAATGCGCCCATCTTTTCCTTCGCAACCCTCTCCAAAATCGATGATCACCTGTACGGGGAAAAAGCTGCCCGGGTTTAGTTTGTTCACCGTGATTGTAAAGCAGGGTGCCACAGAATCTTCTTTGGCTGTGCTGGAACCCTCCCGGCCGGCCATCCTGCCAAATACGCCGGTGCCCTGCATGCCCACATCGTTATTTACCCCCATCACGTTATCAAATACATCGTTGAAAACAACATCTGCTTCTGCATCTGACTGGGTGGAGGTCAAAACAGCCGTTTCCTGTTGCTGGGGAGACTGGTTGCCGCTGTTTTCTTTTTTGCAGGAGCCGATACTACCTGCCACAGCCAGGAACAGTAATACTGGACGTAATAATAGCAGGGCCGGGTTGAGGATCTTTTTCATACTGATCGCATAGTTTTGGACTACTTATGGAAACGAAGGTAGGAATGCAAATATTGACAGAAGTTTAACCGCCCCTTCCTTTTTTTGCTGAACTTTGTTGAAAATGAGTTTACTGTGCAATTGATTGATACGCATTGCCATCTTTACTTAGCTGATTTTACCGACGACCTGGACGCTGTTGTTCAGCGGGCGGAAGCGGAGGGAGTGTCTAAAATGCTTTTACCCGCCATCGACGCAAGCGAACACGAAGCGATGCTGCGGCTGGAAGAAAAATACCCGGGTAAATGTTTGAGTATGATGGGATTGCATCCTTGTTCCGTGAAAGCTGATTATGAAAAGGAACTGGCTATTGTGCAGGACTACCTGGAAAAGCGGTCGTTCATTGCCGTTGGTGAAATCGGTCTTGATTTTTACTGGGACAAAAGCTTTGCAGCAGAGCAGTATGCTGCTTTTCGGCGGCAAATAGCCTGGGCCCAAGAGGCTGATTTGCCAATCGTCATTCACTCCCGCGAATCAATCGATGCCTGCATTGCCGTGGTGGAAGAACAGCAGAAACAGGGAAGCCTGCGGGGTGTTTTTCATTGTTTTTCCGGCACGGCCGAACAGGCGGCCCGCATTGCCGATCTTGGTTTTTACCTGGGCATAGGCGGGGTGCTCACTTTTAGAAATGCCGGACTGGATCAAGTGATTGAGCAGGTGGACCTGGCGCATATTGTACTGGAAACGGATGCTCCCTACCTGGCACCCGTGCCGTTTCGGGGTAAACGAAACGAGAGCAGCTACCTGAAATATGTGCTGGAAAAACTTTCCACGATTAAACAGGTGCCTGCAGCCGACATAGCAGCCATAACCACCCACAATGCACAAAATTTATTCGCCTGCTGAGCTACAAACGATTATTTTTGCAGCCCTATAAAGGATCCCGGAGGAGTGCAGGAGTGGTTGAACTGGCACGCCTGGAAAGTGTGTATACGGGAAACCGTATCAAGGGTTCGAATCCCTTCTCCTCCGCCAGACAGGATTGCAGGAACATGCCCAACATTGCACAATGTTCAGGAGCATTTTCCTGCAATTTTTTTTGCAGCCAGTGTAATTCACAACCAAGCATTGCGGAAATCCCCGTTTGATTCAGGTTGCTTACATCTGCTTCCTTTTGCATTCCCTGGTTTCCTTTCCCGGCCATGTTTTTTTACCACCGTGTCGAAAGTCTTCACGTCAAGCTATTCGCAGACAGGCTTTGAAATAAAGATTTCACCACGGAGATACACAGTGCACACAGTGAAGCAATCATATGAGGATTTAACCACGGCGGACACGGAGGGGCACAGTGTGAACGGTGAAGCGGTTGAGTGAGGGAATTAATTTACCGCCGAGTCCACGGCCATCACTCATGGTCCGGAGTGAGACTTGTCGCAGAAGCAGTATGGTTTCTCCAAAGGAAGTATGTTCTTTTTTGTTTGTGTTGTTTTGTTCTCCTTTCTTTTGCTTCTCCAAAAGAAAGGAGCAAAGAAAAGGAGCCCGAAATCGATGTACGGCCGATTTCGGGAGCCTTGATGTGGCTTTGGTGCTACTGTAATGAATAACTGCAGTAATGCTACTGAACTTCGGAATCTTTTTATTTTCTTTTTTTCCAAGCCGCGTCTTCACTTGTGAGACAGGGCGTTTTCTTGTACTGACCTGCTAAGTGAATTAACGCCGTTTTGCCTGTCTTTGCACAAAACCAATGGAGACAGGTCGGGGAATAGTTTCTCCAAATGAAGTATGTTCTTTTTTGTTTGTGTTGTTTTGTTCTCCTTTCTTTTGTTTCTCCAACAGAGATGCTGTTCTTTTTTGCTTGTGCAAAAAAGAACCAAAAAAGCACACCCGAAATCGATGTACGGCCGATTTCGGAAGGCCTTGATGTAGCTGTTGCGCTACTGTGGTGAAGGGCTGGCGAGCCCTGATCGTCTTTCGTTTTTATCCAGTTGGAGAGGCTGCTTCGTGCTGTTCGGGACAACCGGAGGCGCTGTGTTCCGGCTGGGCGTTTTTATTCTTGATGGATTTTGCAGGGAGGCCGGAACAAGGCGCTGGGGACTGTTGCCTATTGCGGGGTATTACTGCTCCCTGTTGGGTGATTGTGCTTCGGTACTCCTGTGGTGAGGAGCGGCGGGGTCCTGATCGGCTTTGGTTTTTTTCAATCCGTGTCTTCGCTTGTGAGACATGGCGGAGAATAACTCGCCTGAGAAAATAAAAAAGGCTGCCTTATCAGCAGCCTTTTTTCGCTCCCCCTGCTGGACTTGAACCAGCGACCCTCTGATTAACAGTCAGATGCTCTAACCAACTGAGCTAAGGAGGAATAGCGTCCCTTGCGGGGCTGCAAAAATAGGGATTTTCAGTT
>DASTSN010000053.1:0-4607 GCA_035760665.1 Chitinophagaceae bacterium
GGACCAGATTTCAACAAAAATATCCGAAACAATCTCTTCGGCAGCTTCGTCTGATTTTAAAAATGTGATCGCAAATCGCCGTAGGGGATGATACAGCAGGAAAAATAATTGTTTGTACGCCTGTTCATCTTCATAAACAGCAATTCTTCGCTGCAGTTCTTTAATATCTATATGGCCTAGCCCCTCTCCCATGCAGTTTGATAAATTCGATTTGAAAATTATGGTATTTTTCTAACATGGAATGCCATATTGTTAACGACACCATGTTTCAGGCATAAAAAAAGCAACCTGTCGGTTGCTTTTCTAAACTTCTCAAAATTTCTTTTATACTAAACCCTGAAGTGGGCAAAAGCTTTGTTGGCTTCAGCCATTCTGTGTGTATCTTCTTTTTTCTTTACTGCGGCACCTTCGCCTTTAGCTGCAGCTACAATTTCATTTGCCAGTTTATCAGCCATGCTGCGGCCGTTTCTTTCACGGCTGTAGCGAATCAGCCATTTGATGCTCAGGGAAATTTTCCTGTCCTGGCGCACTTCGGTTGGAATCTGAAAAGTGGCACCACCAATACGGCGGCTGCGTACCTCAACGGCCGGCGTTACATTTGCAAGAGCTCTTTTCCAAACCTCGTAAGCATCTTCCCCGGTTTGTTTTGCTACTTTGTCCAGTGCTGAGTAAAAAATGGTATAAGCACCACTTTTCTTACCCTGCCACATAAGATTGTTAACAAAGCGGGTAACCAGTTTATCATTAAACTTGGGATCTGGTGCCAGCGGAAGTTTTTTTGCTTGTGCTTTACGCATGTGAAATCAAATTTCTATTACGAATAAGTTAGTTTATTTTTTTGCAGCTTGCTTTTCTTTCTTAGTACCGTATTTGGAACGGCTCTGCTTGCGGTCTTTTACTCCGGCTGTATCAAGTGAACCGCGTACAATATGATAACGAACACCTGGTAAATCTTTCACACGGCCCCCGCGAATCAGCACGATTGAGTGTTCCTGCAGGTTATGCCCTTCTCCGGGGATATAGGCAATCACCTCAACTTTATTAGTCAGGCGCACTTTCGCAACTTTACGAAGAGCTGAGTTAGGTTTTTTGGGAGTTGTTGTGTATACACGTGTGCAAACACCACGACGCTGCGGGCAGCTGTCCAGGGCCCTTGATTTACTTTTGGCCTTAATAATTTCGCGTCCTTTACGCACTAATTGTTGAATAGTAGGCATTATGAACCTTTTATTTTTGGGAGGGCAAAGGTAATGCCCGCCAGTTTAAATACCAAAAATCTGTCAAAGCTTTCGGGCAGAATTCAAAAAAAATCCCGGAATCTGCATCTCAGACCCGGAATTTTTGCTCAATTACAGGTAAATTCATTGGTTATACTTTCCACATCCAGCCGTATTTATCTTCTTTTCTACCTTCCCTGATGTCCGTTAACCAAGTTTTCAGAGCAGGAGCTTTTTCCCATTTGTCTGTATCAAAAGTCATCACATAATCTTTGTATTTCAATTCTTTAATCATACTGATGGTGGCGGCAGTACCTGTTCCGAAAACTTCTTTCAAGGTTCCGGCTTTATGGGCTGCTATTACCTCTTCAATGCTCAGGGGTCTTTCCTCAACAGTTAAGCCCATTTCTTTCAAAATTGTGATGGCACTTTGTCTTGTAATTCCATCCAGTATTGTTCCCTCTTCCAGGCCGGGAGTAATCGCCGTATTGCCGATAATGAAAAACACATTCATCGTACCAATTTCCTGCACATATTTATGCTCAAAAGCATCCGTCCACAATACCTGGTCGTACCCTTTTTTCTTCGCCAGCGCTGTGGCCAGCATAGCACCACCGTAGTTGGCTGCTGCCTTGGCAAAGCCAATACCACCCGGTGCGGCACGAGTATATTTTTCCTCCACATAAATTCGCATAGGGGCACTGTAATAGGGACCTGTGGGGCTGAGAATGATTAAAAATTTATACGTGTCAGAAGGCTTCACTCCAATCATTTCATCCGTAGCAAACATGAACGGGCGAATATATAATGAGTAATCTTCCTTTGCAGGAATCCAGTTTTTATCCAGTTCAATCAGTTGCCGCATACCTTCGATAAAAATTTCCTCCGGCACAACGGGCATTTGCATACGTTCAGCAGAGATATTGAACCGATTGTAATTATCCCTGGGCCTGAAGATGAAGGCATTGCCCTGGGCATCGCGGTAAGCTTTAATTCCTTCAAAAATAGCCTGCCCATAATGTAAAGCCGCAAGCGAAGGGCTGATCACCATGGGTTGATAGGGTTTAATTTCCACATTTTTCCACTGACCATTTTCAAAATCTGCTTCCAGCATATGGTCGGTAAAATAGCGACCGAACACCAGTTTGTCAAAATCAACTTCCTGGAGTTTGCTTCGTTCAACTTTTGTGATAGTAATATCCATTGTTTCAATCATATTAAGGCTATTTTTGCCCTGCAAAGAAACGAAAAAAACTAACACCTATTTGTAAACTTATTCATGCATCAATGAGCCTAAATACAGTTCGACTTGCACCCACACAGCTAACCGAACTTTACGGAAAACATCTGGTAGAAACGACAAACCCCTTTGGGCCGGCCAATCCATCTTTGGAAGAACCAACGGCTGCAGGGGGAAAAATTGACCTGCCCTGTTTAGGCAACAATAAAAAAAATGTGCTGGTGGTGGTTCATTACCAGCAGGTGGTCCATTTGCCGGACAATGAACTGGCTTTTTTGCTCAACCTGCTTTCTGCCTGTAATCTGGGTATGGAAGATGTGGCTGTTTTAAATATTCAAAACGCTGCCGGTCTCAGCGCCTCATTCCTGCTTGACCATTTTAATACCAAAACAGTCCTGCTCTTTGGCATCACGCCAGCTGAATTTGGATTACCAGTGAGCTTTCCCGAATTTCAGGTGCAGCAATTCAACAAAGCTGTTTTCCTGTACTCGCCGGCTTTAGCAGTGATTGAACCCGACAAGTTATTAAAAAGCAAACTTTGGGTTTGCCTTCGGCGGATTTTCGGATTGTAGCCTTTTCCTGTTTATTACTATCTTGAGTTTATGAAATTGATTTTTGCCACTAATAATGCGCATAAAGTTGACGAAATAAGAGCCGTACTGAGTGATAAAATTGATATCCTAACCTTACAGGAAGCAGGCATCAGCATAGATATCCCCGAGCCGCACGATACCCTTGAAGCGAATGCTACCGAAAAATCCAAAACGATTTACGAACTTACTGGCATTAACTGCTTTAGTGAAGACACGGGCCTGGAAGTGGCAGCCCTGAAAGGCGAACCCGGCGTGAAAAGTGCCCGCTATGCCGGAGAAGACAAGTCGTTTGAAAAAAACATCGACAAACTGCTTGAAAAGTTAGGCAACCATCCGCACCGTGAAGCCCGTTTCAGGACCATCATCTCGCTTATCATCGACGGAACTGAAACCCAGTTTGAAGGCATTTGTACAGGACAAATAACCAGCGAAAAACGGGGAACTTCGGGCTTTGGCTATGATCCCGTTTTCGTACCCGATGGCGCCGGGAAAACTTTTGCAGAGATGTCAATGGATGAAAAGAATCAATACAGCCACCGGAAAAAAGCGACGGAAAAACTGGTAGCATTTTTGAACAACACCGCACTCATCAAATAACGAAAATTGAACGACCAACGCAACCAAAATATCACCGAAAGCGACTTAATTCAGGGATGCTTGCAAGGCGACCGGCACATGCAGGAAGAATTGTACCGGCGGTATGCCCCAAAAATGTATGCCGTTTGTCTGCGCTACGCCGGCAACGCTATGGAAGCGGAGGATATTTTGCAGGAAGGTTTTATTAAGATCTTTAAGAAGCTCAGCAGTTTTCGTGGAGATGGCTCTTTTGAAGGATGGATCCGGCGAATTTTTGTAAATACCTCCATTGAACATTTCCGGCGAAAAAATTACCTGCAGCCGGTAACTGAAAAAGAGGAAAATACCATCGAAGGAAAATATCTCTCGGTACTGGACACACTGGCCGAAAGAGACATCCTGGATTTAATTCAACAGCTTTCACCGGGCTACCGAACAGTATTTAATATGTACGTAATTGAAGGATATACGCATAAAGAAATTGGCGAAATGCTTGGCATCAGCGAAGGAACCAGTAAATCACAATTATCCAGAGCAAAGGTCATATTGCAGGATATGGTTCGAACATTTATTGACCAAAAAAAGGTAAACCGAACCGGTCATGAATAATAACTGGACCAACAGGATAAAGGAATGGAGTATTACCCCGCCTGACAAAGCCTGGGAAAAAATTGTTGCTGCACTGGACGAATCGAATACCCCTAACAATTTTGCAGAAAAACTTTACGAACTCGAAATAGATCCGCCAGCAGCCGCCTGGGAAAAAATTCACTCCACTCTGGAGGAGGATCAGCCTAGATCCATTGCACCTTTTAAGAGCACAGGCGGGTTCCGTCCGGTATTGCGTTTTGCTTTAGCAGCTGCCCTGGTAGGCGTCATCGTCTTCGGGGTATTAAAAATTACTACCAAAAACACCACGAAAAACGATTTGACACAATCAGCGAAACTATTCCCGGGCAACGATTTTGCGCAAAAGCAAAA
>DASTSN010000054.1:0-7933 GCA_035760665.1 Chitinophagaceae bacterium
TTGCGCAAAAGCAAAATACAAATCGGTCAACCAATTTATCCGATTCCATTTCGGAACAAAATAACAGGGATGAAGCTGAACTGGAAGCCAGTAAACATACTTACGCAAAGCTTGATCTTCCCCGCAGAACGATTGCCAACAAACGAGGTTTTTCCCTGTACAATATGCCCGCCGCTGTTACCGATATTTTTCCCGATGACGAAATAAACCAGGATAATCTTGAACTTCAGTATCCTCACCGCGCAGCAGTGAGTGATCCCTCCAGTAAAACGCCTGCCGACCGTTATATGATGTTTCGCGATGCCGATGGACGATATATCAGGATTTCAAAAAAATTATCTGACCTGCTTTGCTGTGTTACTGGCGAAGAAACAAACGAAGATTGCAGCAGTCAGCTAAAAAAATGGCGCGCCGAAATTGCCACTGCCGCTTTTGTACCTGCGCCTGATAACTTTATGGATATCCTTGACTTGCTGAAATCATTGCAGGATAACCATAATTAAACGAGTAATAATCGTTCTAACTTTTTGAAGAATCACTATATGGCCAGGATTAAGATTGAACTCCCGCAGAAACTCAGCTTTACAACAACCATTCCCGTAAGAATCACTGACCTGAATTATGGCGGGCACGTTGGTAACGATGCAATTTTATCGCTGTTACACGAAGCCAGGGTGCAATTTTTAAAAAATGTTGATTTTCAGGAATTAAATTGTGCCGGTGTGGGGCTAATCATGAGCGATGTTGCTATTGAGTTTAAACGGGAAATTTTTTATGGCGACCAGCTTATTGCTTCAGTTGGAACAGGTGATTTTACAAGAGCCGGTTTCGATATTTTTTACAGATTAGATATAGCAAATTCTTCAGAAATGCAAGTGGCAGTTATTGCCAAAACAGGCATGGTTTGCTACGATTATACGCTTAAAAAAATTACTGCTGTACCGGCATCCGTGAAAGAAAAATTAAGCGATTAACCATTCATTTCTGTCCAAATTTTCCAGCTTTCTTCAGCTTGTATAATCAGCATGTCCTGACCGTTGACAATTGCTGCGCCCTTTTCTTCTCCTTTTTGCAAAAAAAGTGTTTTGGCGGGATTATAGATAAGGTCGAACATAAGATGGCCGGGCGTTAAAGCCTCATATGGAATTGGGGGTGCCTGTATAATATTTGGATACATGCCCAGTGGTGTGGTATTTATGATCAGTAAATGCTCCTTAATCACCGCCGGCGTTAGCTGTTCGTAAGAGTATTGCTGAACCGAAGGTTTACGGGAAACGTATTTCCAGTTGATGCCAAGTTTTGTAAGCACAAATTCAACGGCTTTAGCCGCCCCGCCAGTACCCAGGATCAATGCCTTACGATGCGCTGTCCGTAAATGAGGCGTTAACGTTTTTTCAAAACCGATCGTATCGGTGTTATATCCTATTAGTTGTCCTTTGTACAGGGCAATACAATTACAGGCTTCAATGGTTTTTACTATATCAGATCGTTCTGTAAGATATTCAATCACCGCCTGCTTATAAGGAATCGTTACATTCAGCCCTTTCAGGTTAGGGTTTTTAGTAATGAGGGCGGGCAGTTCATCTATGGAAGCAATCGGGAAGTTTTCGTACTGATAATCATGCAGGCCTTCCTGCTCAAATTTTTCAGTAAAATATTTTTTTGAAAATGAGTGTGTTAATGGATACCCAATCAACCCAAATAATTGCATTACACTTCTTCTTTTTTAAGATAGAGATGAAACGTATCGCCCCGAAGGCCAATGCGCATCGCTTCCAATGGTAACACTTCAGTTGGTGCAATGTTGCCTAAATTCACATTGCAGCCCAATAATTCTATAAAATAAAGCTGTTGTGCTTTTTGTGGCGCTTCCCAAATAATTTTTTCACCGGGAATCTGGGTCAGGATTTCCTGCACCAGCCCTTCCCGCACTTCGCCGGATCCCCTGTAAATACCAACATTCCCGGCTTCCCTGGCCTCTGCAATCACATAACTGGAGCCAGCACTCAGTTCTGCTTTCATCAACTCAATCCATTTGTACGGAGGAATGATGTGCTCTGCATCCTTACTGCCCACCTCACTCAATACAGTTCCGTATTTTGTCAGCTTTTCAATATATCCACATTTTTCGGAGTGTGGGATAGTAATAGATCCATCGCTCACTTCCATATAGGAAATACCATATTCTTTACAAACCTGCACGTAGTCATCAAACTGGTTGCGGATAAGAAACGCCTCAAACAAAGTGCCACCAAAATAAATCGGGATATTATAGGAACGGTATACCTCTAGTTTTTTTGTGAGATTAGGGGTAACAAATGAAGTCCCGAATCCAAGCTTAACAATATCCACATGCGGGTGAGATATGCTTAGAAAATTTTCTGCTTCATTTACACTCAACCCTTTATCCATCACCATCGTAATGCCACCAAACCGGGGTTTTTGATTACGATCCGGAATCTGCGTAAGACTAAAATTCATGCATTCGTAGTTTTTCGGGAATAAAGTATAGCTGTTAACTGATCTGCATTTTTTTGCCAACAGCCGTTTCAGAGCCGGCGCAAAAATAGGAAAGAATTATAATAGTCGTATTGACTTGTAAAACAAAGGATAAGACAGGGTTATTTAAATAGATTTATTGCGTTTATACCGGGCAATCACGTCTACAACCGACTGGTTTTGCAATACTGCAGGATTTAGCTCTACAAATTTTTTGAGCAATTTGGGAGATTTATCCATCGCTCGTTCCAAGATCAGAATCGCTTCTTTAAAATTGCCCTGGGCCAATAAAAGATGACTCTGGTAAAAAAGAAAAAGTGGTTTGCCGTTTGTGATGCGCAAAGCCGTTTTGACTTGCTCCAGCCCTTCCTCGTAAAAGCCTGCTTTGTACAGACAGCGGATCAATGCCTCCCAACCTGCCGGACCGCGTGGGCGATGGCGTACAACATTTGAAAAACATTGAATGGCTTCTTTGAACAGCCCCAGATTACTTTTACATTCACCCATCAGCAGGTTATATTCCGGCTGCGTGCGATGAATTTTTAATGCATTTTCCAGTTGCTTAACAGCCGTTTCCCACTGCCCTTCGTTATAATACGTGCAGGCAATTTTATAATACAACTTGCTGTCTTCCGGATTGAGGTGAGATGCTTTCCGGTAATGAAATCTTGCCTGGGCAAAATTCTTTTGGCGGTCATAGCAATGGCCGATGGCTTCGTAGATCACATCTTCCGGTTTGGAAAGTTCTAAAACTTTATTTAAGACTTCTATGGCTTCTTTGTATTTCCGCATCCGGATATAAGCATCTCCTATATTCCTGTATGCATAATCAAACTTTTCATCGATAACAATAGCATACTGGTAAGCATCTATGGCTTTTTCATACAGTTTCAGGCCCTGGTAAGCAGCAGCCAGGTTAAACCAGGCCAGTTCATTGTAAGGATAGGCATCGATAATTTTTTGATGCAACCGGATACTTTCCTCATTTCTGCCGGTAAAATCTGTCCAGAAACAAATTTTATATAAAGCCTCTTCATTATTGGGATCATCTTCCAGTACCAGTTTGAGGCAATCGAAAACTTTATCAAACTCTTCATAATCATCATAAACATCTGCCAATTCAAATAACAATTCAATGCGTTCCTCCCCTTCAAAAAGGGCCAGGGATTCCTGCAATAATTCCACAGCCTTTTCCTGCTGGTCAAGAGCGAGGTAAGCATCTGTTTTTAAAATGGTCAGGTTTATATCTCCCCTGCCGAATAATTCTGCTTTTTCAAGAATTTCAAGGGCTTCCTCGTAACGGCGGGCAGCCAGTAGTAAATCAGCTTTGCGGATCAGCAATATCGATGAATAAGGAAATTGTTCTATGCCTAACTCTGCGGCTTCCAGGGCCTTAGCCAGATTTTCCTGCTCGTCAAAGTAATCAATGATTGTTTCAAAAGCATCTTCTTCCAAAAAGGAGTGACTCCGTCCATTTTTCAGGTTTTCATACTGCTTCAGAAGTTCCCCAAACTGCTCTTTATCTTCCCTGAATGGATTTTCTTTCATGAATACCAGAGGTTTATACAATTTAAGCTGAAAAATTAAAAAATGATAATTTTTTGTAACAAATTTTCTCCTCAGGCGTTAAATAAGTATTAAAACTTTTGATAAACGGTTTTTTTAATATTTCTTTTTATCATTAATTTTGTAGTGCGAATGAAAAATAAGACTACCATACTAATGAGGATTATGAGAAGAAAAGCCATCGTAGTGCTGCTCATGGGTAGTTTTGCAGTTGCCTCTTTTGCAATGCTTGGTGATGGCCGTTACAAAAACAGAAACAACAAAACTCTGCTAACGCATCATAATATTCTCATTCCAAAATCTGGGTTCTCACTAAAATCAGGATACAATTATCGTGGAAGCAGTGTTATTAATAGCACCGTTGATCCCAATGATTATATCAATTTGAATACTGTGATAACCTACGAAAAAGGGAACCGCACTTATATTCTCCCTATTAAATCGAAAGTGCTGGTCAACAATGTTAAAATTGGTATTGGTGTTCCATTGTTAAACCGTTAATCGGTTTCGCTATCGGTTTCCTCTTCCCGCTTTTTTACTTTCTTCGTATGTCATTACACGGTAACCACTTTTTGGCAAATCAAATTTGGCGATTGGCACAGGATTAAAATTAATACTGGAAACCGTGTAGGTTACAATGAGTTTACCAAATGAGGCTTCGTATTCCATGGCAAGCCCCGGAAGATTTTTATTCAGGTATTGAAAGTCTCTGTTTTGTGGCAGCAGGTCTTTTGTAAAAAAAACAGTGAAAGTAGTACCATCCTGTAATTTTCCAATTGCTTTCTGGCATTTATACCCCGCAATGGTTTTGTATTCGTCAGCATATGTAAAAGTTACCCCTTCGTACTTTTTATTGGATTCTTTCCATTCCTGCGACGTCATAGTAATCATGAATTTTTGTTCACCGTAATCTTTCAGGACTGTAACATTACCTGTTTTGCCATCAAGAATGGTGGATTGTGTTCCCAGTGAACTGATCATTTCAGAACGGCTGGAAGGACCTTTCAGGTAAACAACGCTTGTCGCACCATCCAGCATATCGGCTATTTGCGGGTTGGGGCTGGTATTACTCACCACTATATCGTAAGTAATCGTTGCTTCGGTAATGGTTTTTTGCGCAGAAGCATGTACTGCTGCAACCAATAATGATGCAATGAAAAAGATTTTTGTAATTGGTTTCATATCAAAGGTCACTTTTGTCATATGCTTAAAAGACGTGCCAAATTAACCAATAAGTTGCGTAAAGAAAAAACGGGTTGTTTATTTCAACCCGTTTTCACATATCATTATCCTAATTTATTCTTTAACGTTTCCCTTTATCTTTCATTTCCTGGATTCGTTTCTGCTGCTCCTGCATCTGTTCCAGCCGCTCCTGCCATTTTGATTTTGTTTTTGGCTTTTTCCTGTTCATGTCTATTTGAGCAATCAACTTATCGTGATTGATAATATACTTTTGAATAACCAGCTGCAGCAATAGGGTAATTACGTTCGAAACGGTATAATACCAGGTCAGCGCAGAGGGAAGCCTGTTAAAAATAAATAATAAAAATACCGGAAAAATATACGGCATGTATTTCATCACCGGGTTGCTTTGGTCCGGCGACATGCTCATGCTGTACAATGAAATAAGGAAACTGGTACTGACTGCTGTAATAGTGAAAAGACTCAGGTGATCGCCCAGGACATAGCTGATCAGCGGGATATTGCCAAAATGAATAAATGTATCATAAGATGAGAGATCCTTTGCCCATAAGAAACTTTGTCCGCGCAGTGCCACGTTGGAGTTAAAGAAACTATACAAGGCAAAAAAGATTGGGATCTGCAGCAAACTGGGTAGGCACCCCGCAAAAGTGTTTACACCCGCCTCCCGCATAAATTTCATTTGTTCCACTGCATATTGCTGCTGGTCAGGGTACTTCTTTTTCAGTTCGTCCAACTCAGGCCGTAAAATGCGCATCTTGGCGCTGGTAAGATACCCGGGATACATTAATGGAGAGGTCAGCAAACGAATAAAAATTGTCAACAACGCAATCACTAGTCCGTAGCTGGAAAAGAATTTTGTAAAGAAATCAAATACGGGCAGAATGATCCAGCGGTTGATATACTTTACAAAGGCAAACATTCCGTAACCCAGGTTCACAAGGTTTTCCATTTCCATGTGATAGCCTTTCAGTATCTTATAATCATTCGGTCCATAATATAGTCCCAATGGAACGGTAACCGAGGATGCCTGTGGTAGTTTATATTGAAAATCTCCAACTGCCTGCACTACGGTTGTAGAGTCGTTTGGAATTGCCCATTCAATTTTTCCAGATGAAAAGCCGGTCTCATTTTTTGCGATGAGTGAAGTATTAAAAAATTGTTGCTTAACAGCAACCCACTTCAGGTTTTTATCAAATTCTTTGCTGGTTTTTCGCTGCAGTGAATTGTAATCGTAAGTACCATCTTCATTATAACCAATCTGGGAGTTTTGTTTTTCGTAGGCGAGGTTTCTTTCCAGTTTTACAGCTTTATGCTGCCAATTCAGGTTTAGCGTTCCCTGCGGCAACAATTTTGTAGCTGCTTCATTTACACGAATGTTAAAATCAATCATGTAATCATCCGGCTTTAGCAAAAACTCATGAACCACAGAACCGCCGGCACTATCCGATAATGGTAAAGTGAAGGCAACCAACTGGCTGCCGTCAGCATTTTTGGTTACCGTAGCAGGATTGAAATAAAGGTCATCAATTTGCGTGGTTTGGTTTTGTCCGGAACGTACAGGATAATCAATTTTATCAAAATCAGTGGAAGCCAACTCCACAAGGCTACTGTCGGGTTGTCTGAATTTTTTTAACCAGACAGCCTGTGGTTGCCCTCCTTTGTTGGTGAAAACAATTTTAAAAAGATCGGTTTCAACAGTATCCAGTTTTTCTGTACCCTGCGCAGCAGATGCAAAAAATGAACCGGCGTGTAATACTTTACTTTGTGAATCGAGCCGGATTGAATCTTTTTTAAAGGCAACGGTATCCGGCTTTGGTTTATTCAGGTTATTAATAGAATCAATTCTTGCCTGTTCTTTACGGTACGCAGCCTGTTCTTTGCTGGTGTAGAAAAAATAGCCAAAAAATAAAAGCGCCAGGACAACGAAACCAATGACAGTATTACGGTCAAAATTCATTCTGAGTAATTTTTAAGAGGGGCAAAGATAGCCTATTTCAAATTTCGGGTTTCAGATTCTTGAAATCCCAGGGTTAACGTTAAAACAGGCCACTTGTACAACCAAATTCAGGCCACTTCACTGGGAAGCAGGGAGCTCTTTGTCTCAATCCTCTTTTCAGCGAAGGTCTTGGCCGCCTTGATGAAATGAACAAAAAGCGGCTGTGGGTTTTCTACTGTACTTTTTAATTCCGGGTGATATTGGCAGCCAATGAAAAATGAATGTTCCGGTATTTCCATGATTTCAACCAACCCGGTTTCGGGGTTACGACCGCTGGCAATCATTCCATTGGTTTCATATTGCTCAAGGTATTTGTTATTGAACTCATACCTGTGCCTGTGGCGCTCAGAAATCATGGTATCACCATAAATCCTGTAAGCGAGAGAGCCCTCTTTGACCTCGCAGGGATAGGCACCTAACCGCATTGTTCCACCCTTGGCAGTAATTTTCTTTTGTTCTTCCATCATATCAATCACCGGTTCGGTTGCGTGAACATCCATTTCAGAAGATTGCGCATCCTTAATTCCTAAAACGTCTCTTCCATATTCAATCACTGCCATTTGCATTCCCAAACAAATTCCAAAGAATGGCAAACCGGTTTCTCTGGCAAATTTCACTGCAGTAATCTTTCCCTCCACACCTCTGTGTCCAAAGCCCGGAGCTACCAGT
>DASTSN010000055.1:0-16457 GCA_035760665.1 Chitinophagaceae bacterium
GGTTATTCACTTTTAAGCCTGTTTTACTGCAGGGAAAGAGCTTTATTAGCGGCTGTTACTGCTGTTTTCACCCACAGGCTTACTGCTGCTGCAACGGAGAAAATTTTTACCAAAAAATTTCCGTTGCATAAAACTGTTTTCAGCGCCCAACAGCCACCATAGCGGCTTGCAGCCCCAGAAAATACATGCCCGGGGCAATAACAGCATTTTTTGCCCGTTATAATTACAACCGGTTCTAAACCACTGCACTACTCGTCACTCCGCTCGCCTTGTTTTGCCACGAAACCTTTTCAAGGCCGTTAGGAAATTCCAAAAAAGAAAATAAAAGATTCCAAAGTTCAGTAGCATTCCCAAATCATTTCACTACAGTAGCACAAAAGCTTCATCAAAGCGTTCCGAAATCGGCCGTACATCGATTTCGGGCTCCTTTTCTTTGCTCCTTTCTTTTGGAGAAACAAAAGAAAGGAGGGAGAATCGCTCGCCTTGTTTTGCGACGAAACCTTTTCAAGGCCAATAGGAAATTCCAAAAAAGAAAATAAAAAGATTCCGAAGTTCAGTAGCATTCCCAAAGCATTTCACTACAGTAGCACCAAAGCTACATCAAGGCGCTCCGAAATCGGCCGTACATCGATTTCGGGCTCCTTTTCTTTGCTCCTTTCTTTTGGAGAAACAAAAGAAAGGAGGGAAAATTGCTTGCCTTGCTTTACCACGAAACCTTTTCAATGCCGTTAGGAAATTCCAAAAAAGAAAATAAAAGATTCCAAAGTTCAGTAGCATTCCTACCGCCATTCACTACAGTAGCGCAAAAGCCACATCAAGGCTTCCGAAATCGGTCGTACATCGATTTCGGGCTCCTTTTCTTTGCTCCTTTCTTTTGGAGATGCAAAAGAAAGGAGGGAAAATTGCTCGCCTTGTTTTGCCACGAAACCTTTTCAAGGCCATTAAGAAATTCCACAAAAGAAAATAAAAAGATTCCAAAGTTCAGTAGCATTCCCAAAGCCTTTCAACACAGTAGTACCCAAGCCACATCAAGGCTTTCCGAAATCGGCCGTACATCGATTTCGGGCTCCTTTTCTTTGCTCCTTTCTTTTGGAGAAACAAAAGAAAGGAGGGGGAATCACTGACCACTCCGCTCACCTTGTTTTGCCACGAAACCTTTTCAATGCCATTACAAAATTCCACAAAAGAAAATAAAAAGATTCCAAAGTTCAGTAGCATTCCCAAAGCATTTCACTACAGTAGCACAACAGCTTCATCAAAGCGTTCCGAAATCGGGCGTACATCGATTTCGGGCTCTTTTTCTTTGCTCCTTTCTTTTGGAGAAACAAAAGAAAGGAGGGAAAATTGCTTGCCTTGCTTTACCACGAAACCTTTTCAAGGCCATTAGAAATATATCAATAAGAAGATAAAAACGATTCTGCCGATCAGTAGCATTAAAACAGTCATTCACTACAGTAGTACAACAGCTTCATCAAGGCCTTCCGAAATCGGCCGTACATCGATTTCGGGCTCCTTTTCTTTGCTTCTTTCTTTTGGAGAAACAAAAGAAAGGAGGGAGAAGCTTTCCTGTACAATCAATGTTTTCTTTTTTCTTGAATAAAGAAAAGGAACAAAAGAAAGGAGGGGAGAAAGACAGCAAGTAAGCAGACATCTATCCAAAAAAGCTATACCTGCAAAGCTTATTATTTCACTCACCTAACTTGTTGCCGATGCAGGCAGGCGGGAGACGGCCTATGGCGCCCATCAGCCGTTTTATAAACCAATCAGCTGGAAGGGTAACTGTAGGGCTTCCAGGTGATGGCGCAGCCGGTCGCCATGGGTATCGGTAATAAATACCTGCCCTTCGTTTTCCACGCATACTTTTGCCAGCAGGCTGGTAATGCGGTCTTCGTCCAGTTTTTCAAAAACATCATCCAGTAACAGCAACGGTGGGAAGCCTTTTTCTTTTTTCAGGGTGTCCAGTTCCGCCAGCTTCAGGGCAAAGAGCAGGCTTTTGCGCTGGCCCTGCGAGGCAATATTTTTAAAAGCATCTGCGCCCAGCATAAATTCAAGATCATCCCGGTGAATGCCGGATGTCGTCCGCTGCACGGCACAGTCTTTTTGCCGGTTATACGCCAGCAGTTCTGCCAGGGATGTATGCAGCAATTCGCTGTCGTAGTACAGGGTGATGGGTTCCTCCTGGCGGGCAATGGCCAGGTAGAGTTGCTTTACCTGCGGCAGGAAGGCCACCAGGAATTCTTTTCGTTTAGTAAAAATGTAGTCGCCCGGTTTTACTAATTGTTCATCCAGCACGGTCAGCAGGGAAAAATCGCGCCGGCCCGTTTCGGCAAATGATTTCAGCAGGGAATTGCGTTGCTGCAGTATTTTGTTATAGGTAATCAGTTGCTGCAGGTATTCACTGTCTACCTGCGACAGCAGCGTATCCAGCCATTTTCTTCGTTCCTCGCTGCCATCGGTAATCACCTGTATATCGTCCGGGGCAATCACCACGCAGGGATAGCGGCCGATATGCCGGGAAAATTTATCGTAGGGTTCATCGTTGATCGAAAACTCTTTTTTACCCGTTTCGCGGAGGATGCAGACCACTTTTTCGTGCTGGTTGGCAAGGTGCACGGCGGCCTCCAGCCGAAACCCTTTTTTCCCGTGCTGCACATTCATACTGTCGGAGCGGGTGAAATAGCTTTTGGTAAAACAGAGGTAGTACACAGCATCCAGCAAATTGGTTTTCCCTACGCCATTGTTGCCAAAAATGCCGGTAATGCGACTGGGAAAGGCAAAGGACTGATTGCTGTAATTCTTGAACTGGAACAATGATATGTTATCAACTTTCAGCATCCGGGACTGCAAGATAAATTTCAGCGGGGAGGTTTTCAATTTTATATGCGAAAGAGGCCGGCCGGCAAAGTTGTGCAACCGGCATCTGGTTTCGCAGCGGTGTGAAGTCAGCCGCCGATGGAAGCCATGGATTCGTGGGGAATGCCTTTGTCTTTGCGGCCCAGCTGTGCCTCCCAGCCGTCTTTGGCACGGTGCTGCACTGCCCGGGTGATTTGTTCGCCAATGGCCTCATCGGGCAGGCCTTTACGCAACTCGTCTCGCAGGTTCAGCACCCCATCGTCGTAAAGGCAGGTTTTCAGCATACCTGCCGGCGTGATGCGGAGGCGGTTGCAGCTGCCGCAAAAGGTGCGGGTATAGGCTGCTATAACACCAATGCTGCCCCGGTGGCCCGGCACCTGGTAATTGTAGGCGGTGGCAGCGGGTGCATCGGGCAGTTTTTGCAGGCCAGGGTAGGCATTGCGGATGGTTTCCAGTATGCGCAGGTAATTCCAGGGCAGGCTGTCGTAGTGGCTGCCCTTCCCGTTAAACGGCATTTCTTCAATAAAGCGCATATTCACGGGGAGGTCTTTGGTCAGTTCCACCAGTGGCAGGATGTCCTGGGTGTTTTTGCCTTCCATCACCACAGCATTAATTTTAACCTCCATATCATGCAGCAGCAACTGGTCAAGCGTTTTCATTACATTGTCAAATTCGTCGCGGTGGGTGATGGCAAAAAATCGGTTACGGTCAAGTGTGTCAAGGCTCAGGTTTACCTGCCGTATGCCGATAGCTTTGAGCTGCGGCACCAGCGGCGCCGTAAGCACTCCATTGGTGGTAATGGAGAGCTGCTGCAAGCCCGGCAGGTTTGCCAGGTTGGTTAGGAACCGGAGCATATCTTTCCGCACAAAGGGTTCGCCGCCTGTGATGCGGATTTTGGTGATGCCCATCTGCACCAGCAGCCGGCAGATGCGCAGCATTTCTTCATCACTCATCAGTTCTTGCCGGCTCAGCCAGTCGAGCCCCTGCTCGGGCATGCAGTAAAAACAGCGCAGGTTGCAGCGGTCGGTGACCGAGAGCCGGAGGTAATGAATGGTTCTGCCGTGGTTATCTGTAAGCAATGGATGACTGTGTTTTAATTGGTTTCATGAATAGGTACTGCTCGTTGCCGTAACGGTCCGCCCTGCCTGCCGGCAAAGACGGCTACAATTTCCGCCAGTATGGACAGGGCGATCTCTTCCGGTGAGGATGCGCCAATATCGTGGCCGGTGGGTGCAAAGAGCGAAGGCCATTTGTCTGCCGGGATGGGCTGCCCCTGTTCGGCCAGTGCATCGGCAATCTTTTGCATGCGTTTGCGCGGCCCCAGGAGTCCTATATAACGGGCAGGCGACTGCAAGAGCAGCGGCAGCTGCTGGCAATCTGTTTTAAAATCATGGGTCATTAACACAACGGCGGTGCAGGCATCAATCACCGGCGTTGCCGCGCCTTTGTGATGTAAAACAGTGGTGGCTGTATTGTACAGCGATTGACGGGCTTTGCTGGTATCGGTGACCACCGTCAGGTCCCATCCCAGCTCGCGGGCAATTGCGAGCACCGGGTAAATATCGTAATTGCTGCCATACAGCACCAGGTGCACAGCGGGTAAAATCACCTCAATAAATACCGTGATGCTGCCATCCGGCAGCGCCAGGCTCATCGTTTGGGAGTGCTGCTGTTGCAGGCAATCCTGTATGGCCGGGAGCAGCGGACCGGATAGTTCGTCTGCAGCAATGGCTGCCCGTAGCTGGTCGTCGTTTTGGTACAGCCATGCTTTACCCAGCAAGCCGGGCCTGGCCGGGCTGCCGGTAACGGTAACCAGTACCTGCGGAGTGCGGGTATGTGTAATACCGGTAAGGACAGCTGCACTGTTGGCCGGGTCGTTGGGATCCAGCGGCGTGAACAGCACATCGATGATGCCATTGCAACCCAGGCCTACACCAATTTGCCGGGCATCATCTTCCGTGGTATCGTAGGTAACAACAGAGGGCTTGTTCAGGCTGATGGCTTTCTGTGCCCGCCGCAGGGCATCACCCTCCAGGCAGCCGCCGCTGATACCACCCAGGCAAGTGCCATTGTCCAGCACCAGCATGCGGGCGCCGGTACGCCGGTACGAAGAACCTTCGGTACGGACAACAATCGCCAGGGCCGCTTTGGTGGCGGAAAAATCAATGGCGCTGTAGGCCGCTGCAATGGCCCGGATTTCTTTCATGACTGTGTAAACTGCGTTTGCTTGAATCAATAACGGACAGTAGTCAAGTTACTGCTTTTCACGGCAAGTTACGGATGCTTGTGCTAACGTGCTGAAACCTGCCTTCTTTGTATATACAATTTTACCGGGTAAAGGATCGCTGCATTGTAGTAAATTTGAACTTCTGCACAGTGCATGTTTCAAAATTGATCTATGGCAGAAAAAAAGATGGCAGCCATTTTTATTGACGGTCCGGTACCGCCTGCTTTGATAGCGGAAAGCATCGGGCAGCACAGCCGTAAAACCGGCATTGGTGGTCACAGCATTTTCCTGGGGCAGGTGCGGGCCGATGTGATTGACGGGAAAACGGTTGCGGCCATTGAATACAGCGCTTACGAACAAATGGCGATGCAAAAAATGCAGCAAATCCGCGAAGCCATCTTTGAAAAATTTCCTTTGCACTGCCTGCATGTGTACCACAGCCGTGGCCTGGTAAAGGCGGGGGATATCTGCCTCTTTGTATTTGCCTCAGCTGCACACCGCAAGGCCGCCATCGATGGCTGCGAGGAAACCGTGGAGCGCATTAAGGCCGAATTGCCTGTCTGGGGTAAGGAGTTGTTTGCAGACAGCGGTTACCAGTGGAAAGAGAACAGGTAAACGGCGGGTTGACAGGAACCAGGTTTTTAAAATCAATGGCAGCTCTTCCAGGATTGTTTTCATTGAATTCACACAATGGATACATTGCAACAACATCGGAAATTAGGACATGCAGGACTCGAAGTATCTGCCATCGGCCTGGACTGTAAGGGCACTTCATTTTTATAAATTATTGCACATGGACATTACAAGAATTGGTACACAACCCTCCGCCAAAGGACCGGAGGAATGGTTCACCGGTACGGTACGAATTGACCCCTTATTCCAGCCTAATGCAGCACGGCGAGCCGCAGCTGCCACTGTTACCTTTGAGCCGGGTGCCAGGACTGCCTGGCATACCCACCCGCTGGGCCAAACACTCCTGATAACGGCCGGCTGCGGCTGGGTACAAAAGGAGGGAGGCCCGGTTGAAGAAGTGCATTCCGGCGATATCGTTTGGTTTGCTCCCAATGAAAAACACTGGCATGGCGCCACAGCCACTACCGCCATGACACATATTGCCATACAGGAAAACCTGGATGGTAAGGTGGTTGACTGGATGGAGAAAGTGACCGACACGCAATATCAAAAGTGATCGGTAGCCCGGGCGGACAGAGCTGCATGGTACGCTATCTTGCATTTCGGGAAGTATCCATTGGCAAGGCATCTATAGTGGTGTAGAAAAATCATTGCTGCAATACTGCAACTGGCAGACGTCATCGGATAAGTTTCAGTTTTGTTGTACAGCCCTTTGTTTATAAATAAATAAAATCTGCGGTGGAAATAATGCGTAAATTAGGAGCTGAAAGAACTGGTGCGCAGGGGAAAGGTTGTAATACGAATCTTGAAGTGTACTCATTATCTGTAAACAATCACAGCATTTGTCTGTTTTGACAAGTTTATACATCTTAAATTTCTTGCCATGGCTTCGCTTACTTTAAACATTAACAACAAATCCCACACAGTAGATGTAGACCCGCAAATGCCTTTGCTGTGGGTCATCAGAGATATTGTGGGCTTAAAAGGCACCAAGTTCGGTTGCGGCATGTCGTTATGCGGCGCCTGCACCGTGCATATCGACGGGGTAGCTATGCGTTCCTGCACGTACCCTGTGGCACTGGCAGCCGGTAACCGCAAGATTACAACCATTGAAGGTATTTCGGAAAACATTGACCACGCCGTGCAAAAGGCCTGGATAGAGCTGCAGGTGCCGCAGTGCGGCTACTGCCAGTCGGGACAAATCATGTCGGCCGTGGCTTTGCTGAAAAATAATCCGAAGCCAACGGATGCCGATATTGATGCGGCTATGATGGGAAATCTTTGCCGCTGCGGTACGTATAACCGTATCCGTAAGGCCATTCACCGCGCCGCTGAACTGATGAGGTAATCTGTTTCCCCTCATTAATTTTTGTTAAGCTTATAATTCATTTCTATGTCAGCAATATCAACCGGTAACCAGTCAAATGCGATCAACCGCAGGAATTTTATACGCCTTTCCGGCCTCACGGGAGCGGCCCTTATACTGGGCGTTTCTTCCCGTTCAGGGGAAAAAGAACTTGCGGCGGTGGGCGATGTAGCCGATTCGTACAAACTCACCCCTTACATCATCATTGAAAAATCTGGTAAGATCACTCTCATGAACCCGAAGCCCGACATGGGGCAGGGAACCTTTCAGTCGGTGCCGGCATTAATTGCCGAAGAACTGGAAGTGCCGCTGGATGCTGTAACGATACTGCAAACCAGTGGGGAGAAAGAATTTGGCAGGCAGGTATCCGGCGGCAGCACCTCTGTGCGATTGAATTATTTCTCACTCCGTAAAGTGGGCGCCGCTGCCCGCGAAATGCTGATTGCTGCGGCTGCAGCCAAATGGAAAGTTCAGGCAAAAGATTGCTATGCAGCCAACGCAAAAGTGTATCACAAACCAAGTGGAAAGAGTATCGGTTACGGCGACCTGGTAGAGACCGCTTCGAAACTGGCTGTGCCACAAAATCCTGCGCTGAAAGATGCGAAGGATTTCACCATACTCGGTAAAAATTATCCTCGTCCGGATGTTCCTTTAAAAGTATCGGGCCGTGCTGTATTCGGCATTGATGTGGAAGTACAGGGTATGCTGTATGCGTCAGTAGCTCATTCGCCGGTATTTGACAGCAAACTTGTGAGCTATGATGACAGTGACACGATGAAAGTAAAAGGCGTGCAAAAGGTGGTGCAATTTCAGCGCATGCTGGGTAAAAATAAATATGATGCCGTGGCTGTAGTGGCCGATCATTACTGGGCTGCTTACCAGGGCAGGCTGGCGCTTAAACTGAACTGGGATCACCAGGGGCATGACCAGTTTAATTCAAAAGACTATGAACAAAGCCTGCGCGACATGGCAACCAAAGAAGGGTCCGTTGTGCACAATGATGGTGATTTTGATAAAGCGTATAAAGAGGCGCCGGTAAAACTGGAAGCTTTTTATGAAACCAATATTGTATCGCATTCTCCGATGGAGCCGATGAATTGTGTGGCCAGGTGGAACGGGCCGGATTCAGTGGAAGTGTGGGTGTCAGCGCAGGGGCCGGACCTGGTGAAAGGAGAGTTGTCCCGTACGCTTGGTTTGTCACGCGATAATATTAAAGTGAATATCCAGTTCAACGGGGGCGCCTTTGGCAGAAGATTGTACCCGGATTTTGCCAGCGAAGCAGCCATGATTGCCAAGGCAGTGGACAAACCGGTAAAAGTGCTGTGGACAAGGGAAGATGACACACAACTCGGGCCATTCCGCCCGTTAACGTTCTCCGCCATGAAAGCAGGACTTTCCGCTGATGGCAAGCCGGTAGCGTTCCAGCACAAGGTGATTTCACCTTCTATGGGCGCCACGATGGACGAAAAAAGAAATGAAACCGGTGAAAGTTCTTCCATGACAGAAGGCATCAGCACCCAGCAATATGAGCTGCCCAACATGAAAAATGAATATGTATTTTCAGAAATTCATGTACCGCTGGCTGCCTGGCGTTCGGTAACCAGTTCTACGGTTGCCTTTGCCCACGAATGTTTTATTGATGAGATGGCCGTGATGGCCGGTAAAGACCCGCTCCAATACCGGCTCGATACATTACTAACCAAAGATTCGGATACGAAAAGATTATTAACCAAACTACGGGAGGTTTCCAAGTGGGATGAACCTTTGCCGGCTGGCTGGGGCAGGGGTGTGGCACAATACGAATTTTTTGCCGGCCTTGCTGGCTATGTGGTGCTGGTATCGAAAAAAAGTAATGGCGGCGTGAAGATTGAAAAAGTTCATTGCGTGATTGACCTGGGAACCGTTGTGAACCCGGATATGGTGGCCCTGCAGGTGGAAGGTGGCGCTACTATGGCGCTCACGGCAGCTACTAAGCCCGGCATTACATTTGAAAACGGGCAAACGGCACAAACGAATTTCCACGATAATGAAATTATTCGCATCAACGAGATGCCTCCTGTAGAAACACATATCATAGCTGAAGGCGGCCCCACTATCAAAGGTGTGGGTGAACCACCGGTTCCACCCTTTGCACCGGCGCTGGCCAATGCCATCTTTGCAGCAACAGGTAAGCGTATTCGCAGGATGCCGTTTGACCTGAACAAAGTATAAAAGCCGGCGGCATTTCGAAACCAGAACAAACAGATGACATGGTGCGTGTTGAGGAAGCAGAGAAACAAATCCTGCAACAATGCCGGGATTTTGGTACGGAATTCATTCCACTGGCAGAATGCTCGGGGCGGGTACTGGCCGCTCCCCTGGTAGCCGACAGGGATCTGCCGCCATATAATCGTGCCACAATGGATGGCATTGCTATTAGTTCAGCCGCATTTTCAAAAGGAATCCGGCACTTTCATATACGTGGCACACAGCCGGCAGGAACAGAACCCTTAACCCTGCTGCAGGAAAATGATTGCATCGAAATCATGACCGGTGCCGCGGTGACTTCCGTAGCAGATGCTGTCATTCCGTATGAAGAAATTATCCTCGAGAACGGGATCGCTTCTGTTAACACTCCCGTTGTTATTGCCGGACAAAATATACATTTCAAAGGAAAAGATTGCCAGCAAAATGATAGACTGGTGAAGGCAGGTGAACTGGTTTCGCCTGCGGTGATCGCTACGGCCGCATCTGTTGGAAAAGTGGAATTGCCGGTTAAAAGACTTCCACGGGTGGTGATTGTTTCTACCGGGGACGAATTGGTGGAGATTAATGCAGTGCCGGAGGCGTACCAGGTTCGGCGGTCAAACAATTACATGCTGCAGGCTGTATTGCAATCCTGCGGAATTGACGCTGCCAAGGAGCACCTGCCGGATAATCCTGTCGTCATCAAAGCCAAGCTGCAACAGTTATTGGTATCCTTTGATGTACTTTTACTGTGCGGCGGTGTTTCAAAAGGAAAATTTGATTTTATACCAGCTGTACTGAAGGAATTGGGTGTTACAGAAATCTTTCACGGAGTGCGGCAGCGCCCGGGCAAACCCTTCTGGTTCGGCACTCATGCGCAGGGAGCCCTTCTATTTGCTTTCCCGGGAAATCCTGTATCTGTATTTTTGTGTGTGCACCGGTATTTTTTGCCCTGGTTGCATGCATCATTGTCACTGCCTGACCGAAAACAATGGGCGAAGTTGGAAGAAGATGTTACTTTTAAATTACCCCTGCAGTATTTTATGCAGGTAAAATGCCGGATGAATGAGGAGGGGCAATTGCTGGCTGCTCCGGAAGAAGGAAACGGATCGGGTGATTTTGCCAATTTGCTGAATGCGGATGCCTTTATGGAATTACCGGCTGATAAAGACTTTTTCCGTAAAGGTGAATCATTTCGTATCTGGCCATTCCGGGGATTGTAATCATGAAACAGAATGAGCATGGCTGATTTTTCGCATATTAATGAAAATGGGCATCCGGTAATGGTGGATGTTAGCAGTAAAGCAGAAACCCTGCGTACAGCTGTTGCGCAAAGCATTGTCATTTTACCCGACGTTGTGCTGGCGAAACTGGTGGATGGTGATATTACCACCAAAAAAGGCGCTGTATTCCAGACTGCAATGATTGCAGGCATTATGGCTGCCAAAAAAACCGGCGAGCTGATTCCGCTGTGCCATCCACTGGGACTGGATAATTGCCAGGTTATCATCCGTATAAATGAACAAAAAGAAGTGGTTATTGAATGCACAGCCAGCCTGCTGGCGAAAACCGGGGTAGAAATGGAAGCCCTGGTGGGTGCATCTGTGGCTGCACTCACGGTCTACGATATGTGCAAAGCCTTTAGTCACGATATTATTATAAAAGAGACAAAGCTGCTGGCGAAATCCGGCGGCAAACAGGATTTTACCAGGAATCCGGCATAATATGGAAAAGAGCGTTCCTCCTGTATATGGTTTGGTGCTGGCAGGCGGCAAAAGTTCCCGGATGGGTAAGGACAAAGCCACGCTTCGCTGGCATGGAAAAGAGCAGCAATACTACATCGCTGATTTGCTTCGTGCTTTTTGTACGAAAGTGTATATCTCTGTTCGTAAAGATCAGGAAGCATCCATTGATCCTGGTTACGCAGTGCTGCCGGATGCATATCCGGGCTTGGGCCAGTATGGCGCTATCCTTACTGCGCAGGCCTACAAACCGGATGTGGCCTGGCTGGTACTGGCCTGTGATTTACCATTGCTGGATGCCCAAACACTGGAGTACCTTATGCAGCACCGCGCTGATGAGGCAATCGCTACAACATTTGAAAGCCCGTTTGATCATTTACCGGAGCCACTGATTGCAATCTGGGAACCACGCAGCAACGAACAGCTCTTGAATTTTCGGGAAAAAGGATTCACCTGTCCACGAAAAGTTTTGCTGAATACCGAACCGGTCAGCATTTTACAGCCACCGGATCCTGAATCCCTGATGAATGTCAATACACCCGAACAGGCGAAAACAGCGCAGGACATTTTAAACAGGCGAAAAGCCGGCATCTATGAACGATGATTTGCTGCGATACAGCTGCCAGGTTGCCTTGCCTGGTTTTGGTACTGCGGGACAGGAAAAACTCCGGCAATCACGGGTATTACTTGTTGGCGCCGGCGGCCTTGGTTGCCCTGCGGCACAATACCTGGCTGCAGCAGGAGTTGGCGTCATTGGCATTGCCGACTATGATGTGGTTACAGTGGGTAATCTTCACCGCCAGGTTTTGTTTTCCCCGCATGATATTGGTTTGCTAAAAGCTGAAGTTGTTTGCCTGAAACTGCGACTGCAAAATCCCGACGTTACTTTTAGTGCGCTGGTTAAAAAAATTACAACGGCCAATGTGCTGGAAACAATTGCCGGGTACGATATAATTGTTGATTGCACTGATAATTTTGAAACGAAATATGTGCTGAATGATGCTTGCGTACTGAGCGGCAAGCCGCTGGTGTACGGAGCCATTTATCAATACGAGGGGCAGGTAGCCGTGTGGAATGTGCAACAAAGTGACGGTACATATTCACCACATTACCGGGATGTTTTTCCAGAAGTAAACAGTTCCGCAGTGCCCAACTGCGCCGAAGGTGGTGTTTTGCCAACACTGGCCGGCATCATCGGTTGCATGCAGGCCAATGAAGTGATTAAATATATCATCAATACGGGAGACTTACTGGCCGGTAAACTCTTGTTACTGGATGTGCGAACCATGCAAAGCCGATTAATTAAAACGGGTACCAGTAGCCGTCAAAAAATTACGGCACTGCCACCTGAAGAATTGGTTCTCCAGTTATCAGCCAGTGCATTACAGGAAGCTTTGCGGGAAAATAAATGTATACTCATTGATGTGCGGGAGTTGCCGGAAAGAGAGGCTTTTCATATCGGCGGTCAGCACATCCCGTTAAAAAATCTTCTTTTGGAAATGAGGACTCCGGCACCGCAGGTAATCACTGTTTTTTATTGTGAATCGGGCAGCAGGAGTGCAGAAGCTGCAAAGATTGCACAAAAACTATTTCCGGAGTACCGGTTTTATTCGTTAGAAGGCGGGCTAAAGAGGTGGAGAGAAATAACAGAGGACTAAAACTGAGCAATATTTATACTTATGCCAATCAGCCGCCGCTTACCGGTGGAATCACTGCAATTTCATCTGTAGCCCGGATTGGCAACTGCTCTTCGGCATATTCGTTATTTACCGCCAGGAGAAACGAGGCTAGTTCTTTTAATCCCGGGTATTTCTGTTCCAGCAACTCTTTTAATAGGCCGGCAGTGAGCGGTTCACTTACTTCTATTTCTATTTGAGGCTTCCCAATAATATCAGCGGCAACACCAAAGGCCAGGATTGTTAATTTCATTTTCGAATACTGGTTTTGTTTGTAAGTTACCAGCTAATGTGACGCAACCATCAACTTGTTGCTGATTTTTTGATAAATTGATCTTCTTTGGCAATTGCAGCGTTAAACACAAGCTGGATTTGTTGCGGTACAATTTTACATAATCATACGTAACAATATGGAATCATGCGGACTGATTTTATTGGCAGCAGGCGCCTCCAGGCGGTTAGGACAGCCTAAGCAACTTTTGATGGTCAACGGCGAATCGCTTCTGCATCGCAGTATCCAGGTTGCTATTGAGTCTGCGCTTGGTCCTGTCATATTGGTGCTGGGTGCCCATGCAGCGCTGATCAAACAAACATCCTTGCCCGGTAACATACAGATCGTTGAGCATGCTGACTGGTCTGCAGGTATGGCATCGTCCATGCAGGCAGGACTTCAGGCCTTGCTGCTGGCAGCACCTGAAACAGCAGCTGTTATTTTTATGGTTTGTGATCAGCCCTATATTACGGCTTCTGTGTTGCGAAGCTTGCAACAAAAAAAAGCAGCTACCGGTAAAAAGATTGTTTATTCTTTGTACAGCATTGGAAAAGGCGTGCCGGCCCTGTTTGACAAATCATTGTTTTCAGAGCTTTTTTCTTTGCAAGGGGATGCCGGTGCCAAAAAGTTGATCGAACAATATCCCGGCGAATGCGCCAGTATCTCTTTTCCACTTGGGAATGTGGATGTGGACACCCGGGAGGATTTTGAACAGTTATCCCACCCTAATCAGGAAAGTGATCATGCCCAGAATGAAAAATAAGGTATTTCAATTGTGCTGTATTGCATTGTGTTGCCATTATACCCTGTTTAGCCAGCAGGTAACGGTGGCCGTGGCAGCCAATGTGCAATTTGTGATGACAGAGCTGAAAAACAGCTTTGAAAAAGAAACCGGCATTCACGTAAATATTGTACTCGGATCATCCGGGAAGCTGACCGCACAAATACGCGAAGGTGCGCCATATGATGTTTTTATTTCTGCAGATACTTTTTATCCGCTATCGCTATACCGCCAACACCTGGCTGCTGACAGCCCCCGGGTGTATGCGCAGGGGGTGCTGGTGCTATGGACAGCCCGGAAGGATTTGCACCTTTCTGCCGATCTTCGGTTACTCAGGAACGTAACGATTAAAAAAATTGCGCTGGCCAATCCCCGATTGGCGCCCTACGGTGTAGCTGCAGAAGAAGCTTTGCAAAAAGCCGGCGTTTTTGCTGCTGTTAACAATAAATTGGTTTACGGCGAAAATATCGCTCAAACAAACCAATATATTCTTTCGCTTGCTGCCGATGCAGGATTTACAGCAAAGTCTGTTGTGCTGTCCGATGCCATGAAAGGGAGGGGAACCTGGGTGGAAGTAGATCCGGCAAGCTATTCACCCATTGAGCAGGCAGCCGTATTACTTCGCCGGGGAAAAGAAAAGAATCCCGGGCCTTCGCAGCAGTTTTACCGCTTCCTGTATTCCGGTACAGCGCAATCCATCTTTCGTAAATATGGCTATCTTGTAAACTGATATGAATGATTTACCGGCAAACATTGCAGCAGTTGAATCGTACGGGCATTTATCACTGGTAAAGGCTGTTATCGAGGAAGACGTTTTCACCGCCATTGTGATTGATACGCCGCAAACGGCGCCATATTTAACAACCGGGAGCACCGTACATTTATTGTTTAAAGAAAACGAGGTGGCTGTGGCTAAATCTTTTTCCGGCGAGATCAGTTTGCAAAACAGGTTTTCCTGCACCATACGGGCCATCGAATCCGGCCGGTTACTGACCAGGCTGTTATTGCAGTACAGGCAATTTGATTTGTCGGCAGTTATAACAACCAATGCAGCGCGGCAAATGAATCTTGCCAACGGTGACAATGTCATTGCCTTTGTTAAAACCAATGAAATCACTTTATCGCCTTTATGATAGATACCGCTCCTTTATGGCTTACACTTAAACTGGCGTTTGTAACGACAGTGATTCTTTTTGTTATTGCCATACCGCTTGGCAACTGGCTGGCGTATAAAAAAGGATTTTTTAAACGCATCATTGAGGTTATTGTGAGTATGCCGCTGGTATTACCGCCCTCTGTCATTGGATTTTATTTGTTGCTTGCTTTTAGTCCCTCCGGCTCATTGGGGAATTTCCTGGAAAAGTATTTTTCTATTCGCCTTGCATTCTCTTTTCCCGGGCTGGTCATTGCTTCCGTTATTTACAGTTTGCCGTTTATGGTACATCCTGTGCAGTCGGGCTTTGCTTCACTGCCGCCTCAACTTAAAGAGGCATCGTATTTACTGGGAAAATCAAAATGGCAGACCATCCGGCAGGTATTGTTACCCAATATGAAATCGTCTTTGCTGACAGGTATGGTACTTACGTTTGCGCACAGTATCGGCGAGTTTGGTGTGGTGTTGATGATTGGCGGCAATATACCCGGCCAGACACGGGTGGCATCCGTAGCGATTTACGACGAAGTGGAAAGCCTGAACTATCATAGCGCAAATGTATATGCGCTGATATTGTTTGCTGTTACATTTATTATTTTACTGGGTATGTACCTGCTGAATCACCGTTTTATTCATATCAGGGAATCATGATCCGCTTTGCGTTACATAAAAAGCTGCAGGGTGCATCCGGACCATTGTCGTTGGATGTGGCATATACAATGGCTGATCATGAAATGCTCTCATTGTACGGACCCTCCGGTTCCGGTAAAACGACCATCCTGCGCATGTTAGCCGGCCTGCTGAAACCCGATGAAGGAATGATTGAAGTGAATGGTGTTTTGTGGTACGACAGCCGGAAGAAAATTGATCTTTCCCCGCAAAAGCGAACGATTGGATATGTTTTCCAGGAGCGTTCACTTTTTCCCAATATGACTGTTCGCGAGAATCTCTTGTTTGCAGCAGGGAATTCGCGTCATTCGGCATTTGTTGATGAAATGCTCGGCGTGATGGAACTGCAGGAATTAAAAGACCGTAAACCCATCCTGCTTTCTGGTGGCCAAAAGCAACGGGTGGAGCTGGCAAGAGCGCTGGTGAGACGACCCGCCGTTTTGTTACTGGATGAACCCTTGTCAGCGCTTGATTATGCCATGCGGCAACGATTGCAGGAACTGGTGCTGCAGGTACACAGGGACTTTTCGCTGATGACTATTTTGGTAAGCCATGAGATGACGGAGATTGCTAAACTGAGCAATAAAGTGCTTCAGCTGCAAGATGGCAAGGTTGTACAATCCGGTGCACCTGCAGATGTGTTATGGAATACTACCCTGAGCGGTAAATTTCAGTTCACCGGCGAAATTGTACATATTGATAAAGAAGATATCGTCTATATCCTGCAGATACTTGTGGGTAATACCGTTGTAAAAGTTGTGGCCGATGAGCAGGAAGCAAAATCCCTGGCAGCAGGGGATAAGGTCGTGGTTTCTTCCAAGGCATTTAACCCCCTGATTAAAAAAATCAGTTGATCGCAG
>DASTSN010000056.1:0-19901 GCA_035760665.1 Chitinophagaceae bacterium
CAGATAGGCTGCAACCTGCTAGCAGTGCAGCTGGAAATGAAATTGTTTCCGGCTGTATTTTTTATGGCAAGTCCGTAATATTGTAATATAACGTCCATAGCTTACCAGGCTGTAAACGATAATGTAGACTTCGGGCGGTAGCTCCAACGACACTATGAGCCGGTCTTGTAATATTATGTGCAATGTAAACAGTTTATCAATGAAATATCTGATACCGGTACTGTGCCTGTTATGCGGCTTCCATGTTTTTTCGCAGGAAAAAGTTCCGGTGTTTGTTTCGGGCAGCGATGGGTACAAGAGCTACCGTATTCCTGCCATCCTATCACTACCTAATGGCGACCTGCTGGCCTTTTGCGAAGGCCGCGTAGATGGGGCAGGCGATTTTGGCCATGTAGATATTGTCATGAAGCGCAGCACCGATCAAGGAAAAACCTGGGGCAGCCTGCAGCTGCTGGCTGAAAATGCCGGCCTGCAGGCAGGAAATGCCGCACCGGTGCTGGATCAAGCCGATCCGGCATATCCACGGGGGCGACTATTTTTATTTTACAACACGGGGAACAACCAGGAAGCTGAAGTCAGAAAGGGAAATGGTTTGCGGGAAGTCTGGTACAAGACCTCTGCCGATAATGGTTACACGTGGAGTGATGCAGTCAATATCACTGCGCAGGTGCACCGGCCAAATCAACCTCAAAGTAATCCGGCCTATCATTTTTCAGAAGGCTGGAGAAGTTATGCCAATACACCGGGCCATGCTACGCAGATTCTAACGGGCAGGTATAGGGGGCGGATTTTTGTGGCTGCCAATCACTCGGCGGGCAACCCGCAACCTGATTTTACGGATTATGCCGCGCATGGTTTTTATACAGATGATCATGGGAAAACTTTTCATTTGAGTGAAACAGTGAAAATCGCGGGCAGCAACGAATCTACGGCGACTGCATTAAGTGGCGATCGGTTAATGATGAACAGCCGGAATCAAAAAGGAGATGTTCGTGCCAGGATTGTCTCCGTCAGCAGCGATGGCGGCGCAACATGGGATACCAGTTATTTCGACCAGACGCTCATCGATCCAGTGAACCAGGGAAGTCTTTTGACGATTGGGAAAAAAAAGGGAAAAAATATCATTGCTTTTTGCAATGCGGCAGATACAAAACGCAGGGATAACCTTACGCTGCGCTTAAGTTATGACGATGGAAAAACATGGAGCCGGTCAATGATCATCGATAAAAGCCCGGAAGGTTACAGGGGCGATTTTACAGCTTACTCAGACCTTGTAAACTTGGGTAAGCAACAACTGGGCATTTTGTACGAACGCGATAATTACCGGGAAATTGTTTTTACCATACTGAAATGGCATTAAAAAATTGTGTTGCTGTATCAGTCTTATTCTTATATCTAGGGCAGCCGGCAGGCTAAAACCAGCATCCTTCATTTAGAAGGCCTGGACAAGGTCTGTAAAATACCCAGTTATTCTGATGTTTCCTCCTGTGAAGTGGTTTTACGATCAGATCTTGTATTAAAATTGTCAAAACAACCGAATTCTTTACATTAAATTGTGTTGCTTCGTTGACGAAAGCTTAATTTTGAAGTACATGCATCCTGCCCATCAGCCATCCAATAATCGGTTTGCCGGCCCGATCGAGGGAACTGGTACAAACGGTTTTGACGTGGAGGCTGCGGCTTCACCGTTTTTTTTACAAATACCGGGTTGGGTTACGCCACCGGCTTCACAAGTATCCAGCGAACCGTTTTTATCGTGCAAGAGCTTATATACTGAATTAGTGGCGGCACTTGTGCAAACCTGGGATCAGCCGGGCTCACGGCGGGATATAGCCGAAGATTGCTTCCGGATTTCCATGAACTACTGGGATTTGCTAAAAAAGCATTATGCAAGTCTTTTTTTCCGCTCAACGGGCGAGGAGGTTCTGTTTTTTCGGTATGTAAAACCGGGTTTCCTGGCCTTTGCACAAATGTTCAGCCTGGTGTATCATGTTGTTTTATTCCGCCCGCAAGACCCGGTGGCGGGGCATTCTTTCCTGGAAGCTGAATCATTACGGTATCCCAATTTCCTGGCGGCTAATAAAGCATTAATTGATTACTGGCTCAGCGATGCGACTGTCAATGACCAGGATTGGTTTTTGCGGCATACCCATCACTCACATACCGGCAATCGCGATGCGTTTGACCGGGATCCGCTTTTTCATACAGCAAAAGATCAACCTGTACGTTCTTACTTAGCCCTGCGGGCCTATCATCATTACATTGCAGAGCAATTGGCCCAAGGTTTATAATCTTCAATCAGGCAATTGCCCGTAATTTGGGAAAACTAAAAAGGATGGTGGCTGCATTTTCCCGGTAACCGGATAAGTCTACATGCCCGCCGATTTTTGTCGCCAGCATTTGTACATGTTTCAGCCCCAGTAAAACCGGGTAACTGTTGTTCGTGCAGGTGTCTTTCACTTCCAGGTAAACATCATTTTGCAAGGCCTGAGCAGAAATGCGAATGCAGGTCTCCTGTCCACAGCGTGCCATGATATAAAAGATGCTGCCAAGTAAAGTTGCCAGTACATCACGATCGGCCTGGATGCTGCAGTCAACAGGTATGTCATTAACAAAATAACTGTGCCGCTGTACGGCCACGGGCTGGTAGCTATTCAATAATTGCGTAACAAGGTCGTGAAGACAGATTGTTTCGGCGCCATACCTGGTTGGTTTTTCATGAGATTGCATAACAATGCTTTTTAGATGCTGTTTTTTCCAGGGTACGGATTACCAGTTTCAAAGGGTAGCAGCTGAACCGGTTTTTCATAGGGTGGTTCAGGCTGGTGGTTTTCAAAGGATCGCTGGCGTGTAATAACAATGCAAAGAAAGAATCATTCGCTGCAGTTTACAATAGTCTGTTCTATGATTGATCTGTCAAATTTGCGAGGTCGCCGCTGTAGAATTTTTTTTACGGAATATCCCGATGCAGAAATACGATAGGCCAGCTTCGGCCGGCTCAATGAAAGACTGCCAGTCCAAAAAAATGAACAACCGTTTGCGTCTTGGCTATTACCAGAAGCTTGTTATTTTTATGAGGATATACCTGTTTCGTCTTTCCATTAAAATTGGGATGTGTTAAAAATCCCATTGGTGGAAAGAAAGCAGGCTGTTGATTGCTTTCATCGTATTTATAAAAATTATTACACCATGAACAGGAAAGAGTTTATTAAAAATACGGGGCTTGCCGCTGCATCAGTCGCCGTACTGCCATCAGCCGGTAGCTTGTTTGCCAAAACAAAGGCTGATCAAAAAGTGAAGCTGGCTATCATCGGCACGGGATTGCGCGGGCAAAACCATCTGGATCTTGTGCTGCGGCGGGATGATGTGGACCTGCTTGCAATTTGCGATGTGAGCGACCGTATGCTGGGCATGGCAAAAGATATTATCAGCAAGAGCGGCAAAAAAATGCCCCAGGTATTTACCGGCGATGATTACGCCTGGAAACGCATGCTGGAAAAAGTAAAACCCGATGCTGTCATCATTGCCACCCCGTGGGAATGGCACAAGCCCATGGTGATCGGTTCACTGGAAGCTGGATTAAAATATGTTGCCACAGAAGTGATTCTCGGCATTACCCTGCAGGATCACTGGGATGTGGTAAAGGCTGCGGAAAGCCATAATGCTCATGTAATGATGTTAGAAAATGTCTGCTACCGCCGCGATGTGATGGCAATACTAAATATGGTGCGGCAGGGAATGTTTGGCGAATTACTTCACTTGCAGGGCGGCTACCAGCACGATCTGCGAGAAGTAAAGTTTAATGACGGCATTCATGCTTACGGGCATGGGGTGGAATTTGGTGAAAAGGGTTTTTCGGAAGCCCACTGGCGCACCAATCATTCGGTGCACCGCAACGGGGATTTGTATCCTACGCATGGTGTGGGCCCCCTGGCACAGTATATCAATATCAACCGCGGTAACCGGTTTAAGAGCCTTTCTTCCTTTGCCACAAAGACCAGAGGCCTGCACAATCACATTGTAAAAGTGGGTGGAGAAAATCACCCGAATGCGAAGGTGAGGTTTAAGCTGGGTGATATTGTTACCACGACGATTAGTTGCGTAAATGGGGAAACGATATTTCTGCAGCACGATACCAACTCTCCACGGCCATATTCGCTGGGATTCCGTGTGCAGGGCACAGAAGGATTGTGGATGGATGTTTCCAATACCATTTATATACAGGAAAAATCGGCAAAAAATGATCAGTGGGATACTGCCAGTGCCTGGCTGGATAAATACGATCATCCATTGTGGCAGCGCTGGAGTAAAGAAACGGCTGGCGCCGGGCATGGCGGTATGGACTTTTTTGTTATCCATGCGTTTGTGGAGTCTGTGAAACGGAATGTACCAACGCCCATGGATGTATATGATGCTGCTGCCTGGAGCGCTATCACACCGCTGAGTGAACAATCGATTGAACTGGGCAATGAAACAGTTGACTTTCCTGATTTTACGGGAGGTCAATGGATGTACCGCCAGCCGGTTTTCGCACTGAATGATGAATACTAAGCGGTCATCAAAAAAAGAACTGAGGGTCAATCGTGGCAATGAAACGGTTGACCTTCTGTTTTTATGAAAGTGAATCCTGGAAATTGCTGAGGAAGTACATTACGAATTGTGATAAACTTTTACTACCGGCTCCCGCAGTATACCCAGGGAGTCTGTGCAGTGTACATAAATAATATCTGCGATGGCTTCCGGAGAGGCCCATTTGCTAAAATCGGCATCCGGCATCGCCTGCCGGTTTTGCGGGGTATCAATCGTGCCGGGTACAATAACACTTACCACTACATTCTGATCTTTGGCCTCCTGGTTCATTAATTCTGCGAGGCGAAAGATTAAGGATTTTGCCAGGCTGTAGGCAATCAAGCCTTTGCCGTTTGCTGCGGCAAGACCTGGTTTTGAACCGACCAGGAAAATCCTGCCATAATTTTGCTGCAGCATGTGTAAAAATAACGGCCGGGCAATATTGTAAGCTGTTATAAAATTTAACTGGTATTGTTGTAAAATATCGTTTGTGGTTGTGTCGGCCATTTTACCGGCTGCAAATCCGCCGGCTGTCAGCACGGCAGCAGAAATGCGATGGTGCTGTTCAATCACTGAACGCACATACTCGCCTGTTTGATTTTCGTCCAGTAAATCGACGGGTGTTAATACCGCTTGTTTATCCCGCTGGTTACCAGCCCTGCTGGTAGTTCCATGTGTGGTGCCGCAAACATTCCATTGCTCAGCCAGAAATTTTTTTACTACCGCCTGTCCCAGGTTTCCGCTGGCACCGGTCACCAGGACTGTTTTTCGTGTATCATCGGAAGGATTCGCATAAGCCGGCATAAGCAAGGATTTACCGGCTAAGGTAAGTTTATTAAGAGTTTTCTGGGGTAAAAACGAATTTGTTCTGGGAGCCCAATATATGTAGCTGATTAGTTGTTTACCAGTTATTGGCTTGTTCGGTATTCAACCGTTCGCTGAAGTCTGCGGGCTGATGTTCTTTCCAGTGTGCATCGTGCCGCACAAACCATGATATCCATAAACTTCGCGAGAGGCGCATAAGCCATGGTTGTAAAACGAATAACAAAACAGCATTAAACCCGATCCAGTAAAAAAAACGGTCATCCTCCAATGACATTCCAATTGTCAGTAACCATAGCACGAAGCTGGCCACGCTAACTGCTACGGCAATGGCGTAACTCACATAGCCGGTACCGTAGTAAAATCCCACTTCAATTTCGGTAGGCTGCCCGCAGACGGGACAGTATTTATTCATTTCCATATTTTTCTTGAACCGAAAGGTGAGTTTGTTTTTAAACAGTTTGCCTTCCCGGCAGCGGGGACAGCGGCAACTGAGTGCAGCGCTTAAATAGCCCCTGGATTGTATTTCTTCAGCCATAAATCAGCTTGCTTTATGCGAATGTTGTACTATGATTTTTTCGAGCTGAGCAGCCGGAATGACACCCGATTGCCTCCAGCGCATCGTTCCGTTCTGAAAAAGAATCAGGGTGGGTACGCCCTGGATCTGGTATGCTGATGCGACGAGCGGACTTTCATCGACATCAATTTTCAGGATGCGGACTTTGTCACCCATTCGCTGGTGCAATTCTTCCAAAACCGGTTTCATCATTTTGCAGGGACCACACCATTCTGCCGAAAAATCCACCAGCACAGGCTTTTCTCCACGAATCATTTCACTGAATGTTTCTCGTTTATTGGCTGTTTCCATTTTTTTCCTTTTTAAACATGCTGAATAAAAGGCCTCCCATCAGCGCACCATATGCTGTACTGTTAGGCCAGCGGGAGGTAATAAGACAGGTGCCTGTGCTGCAGCCCACAAATTTCCAGTACAGGAAACCTGCCAGGGCACCAAGAAAGATGCCCGCTATCAGTAATTTATTATTTGCTACCCAGCTCTTCATAGTTACTATTTTCCCAGTCTGTTGCGGCTATTTTGTCGTTGCCTGGTTTTGTACTGTAATGGTAACAACAGGCTCCGTTCACAAACAGGGTGAACAGCAGAAAACTGCTCCCGGCTATAGCCAGGACGATATCATGCCCCTGAATGCCTGCCACTATGCTCATACCAGCCAGTACTACTTTTAAAACTTTCAGTACGTTCCAGCCTCTAACCAGCTGCCTGTATGCACTTTTCATATTACCTGATTTTTGCCTGCAGCGAAGCCCATCCACCGCCATTATACACTTCCAGGCCCTGTTGGCGCAAAAAATTCTTTGCGGCGCCGCTTCTGCCACCGCTCAGGCAGCAGGTAATGACCGGCTTATTTAATTTTTTCAAGGAACTTACCTGGTTATGCAGGTTTTGCAAAGGTACATTAATGGCTCCTTTTATATGCCCCGATTTAAACTCACCGGGCGTGCGCACATCCACGATAACGGCACCATTCTGGTACAGCGTTTTCAGGTCAACCGACTCCCGGGAGCCAAAGATTTTTTTTAATAGCTGAATCATTGTGTTTGTATTAGTTGAGTAATTGAAGCATGTCAGAATAACCCCCGCCATTGTACATTTCGCTGTTAACACCTGCTGCCTGCAGCATCATAATGGCCATTTGGCTGCGGTTGCCGCTGCGGCAATAAAGGATAAGCGGTGCTTTCATTTTCCCGATTTCTTCGGCCCGGGCAGGGATTTCATTGACCGGGATATTAATGGCGCCGGGAAAAACCCCTTCAGCCAGTTCGCCGGGATTGCGCACATCGATGATGGTAGATTGCCGGGAAGCTATCATTTCTTTCAGTGTCATAATTTTCTTTTTACAAAGTTGATTCACGATTGATCAGTACACGGTGACATAAGTTACAATGCTTTGTTACAGCCTTCTTAAAACTGGTAGGTCATCACCAGGCTGCTATGCAGCATATCTATTTTATTATCAATATATTTCTGTTCGCTGTATGTTTTTCCGCTATTGCCTTTATAGACAATCAAAAACTGCAATACAAGTCCGTCCAGTTTGTTGGAAAAGGAATAGGTAAGCAGGCCATTCAGCTGGTAAAAAGCAGGCATTTCATACTTATTCAGCCGGTATTCGGTAACGGGTGGCAGAAAGAAATTGCCCGCAGCAACCTCTGCTTTCCATTTTTTTCCGACAGGTTGAAAACCGGTATTCAGTACAACTGCGTGCACATTCCCAAAACCTTCATTTCGTTCGCGTAGCATAAACGTATAAAAAGGTTCGCGTCCCCATTCTCTTGGCATCAGGAAACGCCCGTCGCCGGTAATGCGAGTGTAGTTAAGAAAGGTTTCCCATCGCTTTGTTTTATAACCAAAGCGGCTGCTGATGACAAATGCTTTTTCACTTTTTGGAAAATATCTTTTTAGTTCATCACGGTTTCCGCCATTGCCACTGGAGTATTGCAGGGTGGCCTGCAGGCCGCCTGCAAGGGACCGGCCATTTTTTAAGTCAATGCGGTGATCGGCCTGGAAAAAAGATGTATTCATGATGTTTTCTGTATAGTAATTCCAGAGTTGCAGGTTCCACTTTGGGAGCGTGTACTGCAAGCCTGTTATACCAATGCCATGACTGTTGGTGTTACCGCCATATGCCGACCGGTTACCGGTTTTATCCACTCCTGTTGAATACAGCCCGATGGAGCGGCCAATCCCATACCAGTTAGCAGTGGAGCGGGGCGCCATTTTCCACAGCCAGCCGGTTTGTATACTCAGGTGCTTTAGTTCATGTAGTTCCATCCAAATGCCTTCTTCAAAACCGGGCCGTATTCGGCCGTCCTGGGGATTGATAAACGGGGTATTGATGGATTGCTTGCCGATTGTAATTTTTGATTCACGATGTGTATAACGGATATAAAGCAACTCCTGCCGCGGTATTCCTTTTTGTGAGGGGTTGGTGATATTAAATAGTCCTTTCTCGTACCGGCTGGAACTGCCACTGAGAGGGCTTGCTGTAACCAAATCAGAAGAAATGATATTGCTTACAAATGACCCGCCTGCGCCAAGTTGAAAACCCTTGAAAGAAGGGGATTCATAACTGATCGCCAAGCCGGTTCCCCAGGCACCATAATCCTTCAGCTGCGCTTCATTAAAGGTGGCCATTCCTATACTGCGAACCTGTACTGCTAAATGCCCCTTTTTAAAAAAGGCTGCCAGCGACAGGGAATCGTTGCCTTTCTTTGCCGCCGGCTGGGAGAAACCTTTTTGAACGAACATGACTGCAATGAGCAATAACACAATGCTTGCCTGGCAGCATTTCATAATGAAATTGTATTTCGTAAATCAGAGCATTGTAGTCGGGCGAACATACTCTGTGATGTTGAACTTACCCGTTTCTTTAATCGCTTTGAAACCACCTTTTACATCCACCAGATTATTAAATCCTCTTGCCTTGAGCACAGATATAAAAATCATGGAACGATAACCACCGGCACAATGAACGTAATAAGTCTGTTCCCTATTAATCATTTGCATATTTTGATTTATATAGTCCAGCGGAACATTTTCGGCATTGACAATGTGCTCGGTGTCGTATTCGCTCTTTCTGCGTACATCAAGAATGGCTGTTCCGGGTGTGTCTTTTACTTTTTTTGCCAGTTCATCCGCTGAGATGGAAATGACCTGGTCCACTTCTTTACCGGCATTTTTCCAGGAGGCGAACCCGCCTTTTAAATAACCGATTGAATAATCATATCCTACCCGGGCCATCCTGGTTACCACTTCTTCTTCGCGGCCGGGCTCTGTTACAAATAATATCGGTTGTTTAATATCAGGAATCAGGGTGCCCACCCAATTGGCAAACTGCCCGTCCAGTCCAATATTCACAGCGTTTGGAATAAATGCTTTTGCAAATTCCTGCGCATCTCTTGTGTCGATTATCAGGGCGCCGGTTTCATTGGCAGCTGCTTCAAATGCATCAGGACTCAGGGCCTGTGTACCGCGTTTTATGACCTCGTCTATACTTTCATACCCTTTGATGTTCATTAAAACATTCAGCGGGAAATACTGGGGAGGAGGCGTTAAGCCTGTCAGGATTTCCTTGATAAATTCTTCTTTGGTCAATGTAGGCTGCAGCGCATAATTTGTAGTTTTTTGGTGTCCCAGCGTGTCAGTGGTTTCATTGCTCATATTTTTACCACAGGCACTTCCTGCCCCATGCGCCGGGTAAACGATAATATCATCAGGTAACGGGAGAATCTTGTTGTGCAAAGAATCATATAAGTATGCAGCAAGCACTTCCTGTGTCAGTTCAGGTTTTACCTTTTGTGCCAGGTCCGGGCGGCCCACATCCCCGATAAACAACGTGTCGCCGGTAAAAATTGCGACGGGTTTCCCGTTTTCATTTTTTAACAGAAAGCAGGAACTTTCCATGGTGTGCCCGGGTGTATGCAGAACCTGCAGCGTTACTTTCCCTATCGAAAACTCTTCACCATCTTTTGCTATAATGGCTTCAAATGCCGGTGCAGCCGTAGGGCCATATACTATTTTGGCGCCTGTTTTTTTCGCCAGGTCCAGGTGGCCGGAAACAAAATCGGCATGAAAGTGTGTCTCAAATATATATTTAATGGTTGCATTGTTTTGTTCCGCCTTTTCCACGTAGTTTTCTATTTCCCGCAGCGGATCTATCACAATGGCTTCCCCTTCACTTTCGATGTAATAAGCTCCCTGGGCAAGACATCCGGTATAAATTTGTTCAATTTTCATATCAAGCTGTGTTTAAATGGATAAATAATTCAGGTACAAATTTCAGGCGGGCAGCGTTGCTGTACTATGACTTTTGTCACAGATATCAAGTAACCGGATCAGGCGAAGAACAGCTCTTTTATAATAATATAAATACCCATCACCAGTACAAACCACCCGAAGGCAGGTTTTAATTTCTCACCAGAAATTTTGGTACGTAAAATAATTCCCAGCAACATACCGCCAATGGCAAAACCGGTAAACAGCAATAGGAAACTCCAGTGGATATCCATAATGGTGGCAGCACCGGCAAAGGAACCCAGTGTGTTCATTGTAATAATCAGCAGGGATGTACCAATTGCTTTTTTAATCGGTAAATGTAAGAGCAGTACCAGCGCAGGAATAATTAAAAATCCTCCTCCGGCACCTACCAGCCCTGTCAGTATGCCTACCGCTACACCGCTGAGAATGATGGCAGGCAACTGATCTTCTTTGCTGTTGATAGCAGGGTTTTTTTGCGGGCGGATCATGCTGACAGAAGCGGCAATCATCACCAGCGCAAAGACAACGAGAATAAAAATATGTTTGGTAAAAGAAAAAGCGCCAGATGCAAATAAGGTGTCCGGGATCATCGGGAGCAGCCATTTCCGCACGACCAGGGCTGAAAAAATTGACGGCAGGCCAAATAGAAAAGCTGTTTTCAGGTCCACCTGTTTTTTTATGTACGACTCTATTGCTCCCGAAAGGGAACTTGCCCCAACGACAAAAAGCGAATACCCGGTTGCCGTTACGGCATCCAGTTTCATTATATATACCAGTATGGGTACAGTCAGGATGGACCCCCCGGCTCCAATAATACCCAGCGAAATGCCAATAAGGGTTGCGAGCAAATAGCCAATTATTTCAGTCATCATGGCAAATGTCCTGATTAATGAGGCCAGTTTTTGTGACCCAGGTCACCTTCGCAGATGTGTTATAGCAGCTCTACCATATTGCGGTAAAGTTTTACCATATTGCGTTGTTCCATTTTCTTCAGCAGTCGCGAAATGACTTCCCGGGAAGTATTAAGATCGTAGGCTATTTCCTGGTGGGAGAGGCTGATCAGTTTTTTGCCGCTTTCATTGGCATATCGTTTCAGGTAAAACTCCAGCCGTTCATCCATGTTTCGGAAGGCGATATTGTCAATTACCGACAACAATTCATCAAACCTTGTGCGGTAGGTTTGAATTACAAACTGGTACCAGCTCTTGTATTTGCTCATCAGGCTTTCCATCAATTGCAGGGGTATCATCACCACTTCCGTGTCTTCTTCAGCTTTTGCCGTTACCTCGCTGGTGCTGGATTGAATAGCGCAAATCATGGAAATAGCGCAGGCTTCACCGGGCCCTAGGTAGTACATCAGGAATTCACCACCCTCATCGCTCTCGCGGTAAATTTTGATACGGCCTTGCAGCACCAGGATGGTAGATTTAATATACTGGCCTGTGCGCATGATGATTTCGCCGGCAGAGAAGCTTTTGTGAACGGCTTCCTTTTCAATTGCGTCAGTCAGGTCTTTTTCAAAACTTGGAAAGTATTGCTGAATTGTCATAGTATTGATTTAATAATCCAAAACTTTTTCCATTTGCATACTGCGTGAGCCCTTAACCAGGAAATATTTATTTTCTAATTGCTGCTTCTTTAACCACTTACCCGCTTCCGCAGCAGTACTGAAGGCAAGAAAAGGATGATCGGTTTTCAAAAAATCACCGCCTACCAGCACAACGGCATCCCAGTTATATTGCTGAATCAGGCTGATGATATTTTTATGTTCTTCCAGGCTTTCTTCACCCAGCTCGGCCATGGCGCCCAGCATGAGTATTTTACCCGGTGCATGCAGTTTTGCAAAGTTTTCAATGGCCAGTTTCATGCTGCTGGGATTGGCATTGTAGGCGTCGAGGATAATTTTGTTGCTGCCTTTTTCAATTAGCTGTGACCGGCTGTTAGAGGGGCTATATTGTTCAATCGCTTTTTTGATGTTTTCGGCCGGAACACCAAAGTAAGTTCCCACGGCTACAGCGGCGAGTACGTTGGGAGTGTTGTAATCTCCCACCAGTTGCGTGGAAATTTTTCCTGCACTGCTGCCGCTAGTTATCTCCACTTCCAGGAATGGCTCGCTTTGTATAGTTTGTCCCGTGAGATCGGCGTCTTTTGTCCCGTATGTAAAAATGACAGGAATGTTCCGGCTCATATCGCGCAGGTAATCATAGTCCCACATGATAAAGGCTGCCCCGTTATTTACCCGTAGGAAGTTGTATAACTCTCCTTTGCCTTTGCGAACACCTTCCACGCCACCAAAACCTTCCAAATGTGCTTTACCACAGTTCGTGATCAGGCCATGGGTGGGTAATGTGTACGTACAATACCCGGCGATTTCTTTCTGGTGATTGGCGCCCATTTCGATGACTGCCATTTCAGCGTCGCGCCGGATTTTAAGGATCGTCAGGGGGATGCCAATATGGTTGTTAAGATTACCTTCCGTTGTATAGGTTTTAAAATGGGAGCTCAGAACGGCATGAACCAGTTCTTTGGTCGTGGTTTTTCCATTACTGCCGGTAATGGCGATAAAGGGAATGGTAAATTGTTCCCGGTGATGTTTGGCCAGTTGCTGTAAAGTGGTTAATACATTACTGACAAGGATTGTTTTGCCAGGGATTGTAAACGCCGGCTCATCAATAATGGCGTAGGCAGCACCCTTTTCGAGTGCCTGCTGTGCAAAGGCATTACCGTTAAATTGATCGCCTTTGAGTGCAAAAAAAAGATCACCCGGTTTCAGTTTGCGGGTATCTGTCTGCACGGACGGATATTGCTGGTAGATTTCGTAAAGCTTTTCAATTCCCATAAAACAAAAGTAAGCTTCGCGAATAAAAAAACCCCGAAAGCAATTTTCGGGGTTTTGACTATTTAATGAAAGTGAAATTATCTTGATTGCCTGCGGCTCTTCCACCAGTTACCGGTTTTGCGCTTGTTGCCTTCCGGGCTGCCCATGCGGTCCATAGCGCAACGGAAACCAAGCGTGCTGAGTGACTGATCTTCTTCGAGGAAACGGCGTGTGCCAGGGCTCAGCCAGTAAGCCATATCATTCCAGCTGCCGCCTTTGTACACACGTGATTTATCGCTGATCAGCGTAGTCATTCCATAACCGTAAGAGGCGCCGGAAAGTGAGTCACCATCCAGGAAGTTGATAACATTACCGCGCTGATAGTTACGGCGGTTTTTACTTTCTTCATCGGTAACATCCACCATTTTCACGCGGCCAAGGCTGTCAATCTCAGTTTCTCCATCCTGGTTTTTATACAGTTTTTTGTATTTATTACCACGGAAGGGTGCTACATCATCTTCATCAAGCCCGGTAAGCGGGCGATACACGTCCATCACCCATTCGCTAACATTGCCGGCCATGTTATAAATACCAAATCCGTTCGGGTAAAATGATTTAACCGGGGCGGTGTATACTGCACGGTCGTTCAGACCTCCGGCCACACCGGCATTGTCACCAGCGCCACGTTTGAAGTTGGCGAGGAACTGGCCCTGCCAGCTACCATGCCGTGTGTCACGCAGTCCGTTCACGTTTTGCGACCACGGATATACCTGTTTATTTTGGATCAACTCCTCACCGCGCTTGCCTTCTTTGGTGCTGGGCCGGGGGTTTTGATTTATGTAACCATAAGCTGCATACTCCCACTCAGCTTCAAAAGGCAGACGATAGTCAGGCAGTAATATCCCATCTTCAAAGCTGACAGTTGTACGAGGTGTGCCCTGAGGCGTTTTCAGCGGATTCTTTTTTGAAGTGGCTGATTTGCCCGGCTGTGCCTGGTAAAGTCCTAATAAGTAAGATTTGGTGGTAAAATTATTTTCCTGTTGCTCGCCCTGCAGGGATTGCTTGGCGATATAACCTTTTTGTAAAAGAATACCTTCATTCACCCGGTCGCTTCTCCACAGGCAGAAATCGTGGGCCTGCCGCCAGCTTACACCTACAACCGGATAATCATTAAAGCCCGGATGGCGGAAGTAATATTCTACCAGTGGTTCGTTATAGCTTAACTCACTGCGCCAAACCAGGGTGTCGGGCAATGCATTGTCAATAATTTTTTGATTATTGGGATCTGCAGTGGGGTCAAAAATTCTTTCCAGCCAGTGGATATACTCGCGGTAATGCACGTTGGCCACCTCTGTGCGGTCAATGTAAAAAGAGGGAACGGTTACACGGCGCGGGATATTATTGAAGTCTGACATTACGTCTTCTTCTGTTTGTCCCATGGTGAAGGTACCACCCTGTACAAACACGAGACCCGGTCCTGTAGCCTGTTCTTTTGATTTGGCCACCTGGTAACCACCCATGTTTTTATCATTGTAGTTCCAGCCGGTAACTTCGGATTTTTCATACTTTTTCTTACCAAAAAGGCCGCCGTTTTTGCAGGAAGCCAGCAGCACAACGGAGGATAGAAGGATTAATAAATTTTTCACTTTCATTCGGTTTTTGCTTATACACCTGGGTTTTGGAATTACTCTAACGATGGCAAAGATCAAAATATTGCATACAACATTTAAATCATTCCCGGAATTTGCGAATATAAACAGATTCAATAAATATTTTTAGGGAGAAATACGTTTTCTGAATCGTTAATTTCCTATAAATGAATTATTTATAAACTATATGAGTTTTTAATGTTATTGTCCGGCACCGGGCTGAACTGCCAGCGAAAAAATTGGTATACCCGGATCCTACCGGTGTAAATACCCGTATTTAAACCCCACCCGAATATTGTTATTGACCAGTTCATGACTAACAATGTGCCCGGTTTTTCAACAATAGGGTGGCGTCAGTTTTCTTTCCGGGAATCCTGAAATAAAAGATTCTGTTTCAAACAATAAAAAATCACACAGATCGTTCATTTACCGGAAAGTTAGGTGCAAAGAGAACTGGAAAATAATGATGGATCCGTACCAGCATAAGAAAACTGATTGTCATTTATTTTCATTTTCTCGATAACCAAACAAGTCATTCAGTGTTCAACAATTTCTAATTTATCCACCGAATTAAAAGTTTACTAATGAGATCAACTGCTTTCAGACTAACTGCCATGATCCTAGCCCTGGGTAGCGTAGTCTCCGGCGTCAGGGCACAAACAAACAATACGATCAATGTCGTTACCACCGCAGTACCATTTCTCCGCATTTCACCTGATGCCAGGGCAGGCGGTATGGGCGATATGGGCGTAGCCACCTCTCCGGATGCTAATTCATCATTTTATAATATTGGGAAAACCGTTTTTAATGAATCTAACGGGGGTATTGCTACCACTTACACGCCCTGGTTGAAAGATCTTGGCCTGAATGATGTGTACCTGGCAACGCTGGCCGGTTATTATAAATTTGACGAAAACCAGGCTATTTCACTTGGTTTGAGATATTTCAGTCTTGGTGATATTAATTTTACCGATAATCTTGGCAACGACTGGGGACAGGGGCATCCCCGGGAATTCAGTGTGGATTTTGGTTATTCCCGCAAACTTTCAGAAAAACTGGGACTGGGGGTAGCTCTGCGGTACATCAATTCCAATTTGACTGCCGGATCGCCCAATGCCGGGAATACAAATTATAAACCAGGTTCAGCAGTAGCGGCAGATCTTGGATTATATTATAATAATCACAATGATGCCGGCCAGGGCTGGGCATTTGGTGGTGCGTTTACCAATTTAGGCTCCAAAATAGCTTATACCGATAATGCCGATCAAAAAGATTTTATCCCGGCGAATTTTAGCCTGGGAGCTGTTTATACCAAAGTGATTGATGAAAGCAATAAAATTGCTTTTGGTGTGGAGGTGAATAAATTACTGGTGCCTGAGTTTAAAGGGAATGATACCAGCACCAGTGATGTGACTGCTTACCGCCAAAAAAGCAGCATGAACGGATGGTTTAGTTCCTTCAGCGATTTTCCGGGACAGGCCAACGCCTCTATTGGTGCTGAATATTCTTACAACAACCAGTTTTCTATCCGTGCCGGTTATTTTTATGAAGATAAGAACAGGGGTAACCGAAAATATTTTACTATGGGGGTGGGAGTGAAATACAACGTATTCGGGTTGAATTTTTCATACCTGCTGCCTTCGGGCAGTGGGGTAAACCGCAACCCGCTCTCCAATACGTTACGTTTTACCATTTTGTTCGATCTTGGTGCCAACCAGCAGGCTACAACGTCAGAAGAATAGGAAAGGGTTTATTGGTTGAATTGTGTTAAAAGGACGTTTCTTTTCGGGGAGCGTCCTTTTCTTTTTTGATATTTGTATTTTACTTTCTTTAAAAACAAAATTGCAAGTATGTCTTATAGAATCGGACTGGGCGTGGATTTTCATCAGCTTACGGAAGGCAGGCAGCTATGGATTGGCGGGGTGAATATTCCACATCACAAAGGTGCGCTGGGCCACAGCGATGCAGATGTGTTATTGCATGCGATTTGCGATGCAATGCTGGGCGCTGCCGGTCTTGGTGATATTGGTCTTCATTTCCCGGATACCGATGCAGCGTATAAAAATATTGACAGTAAAATTTTGCTGCAGCAAACCATGAACCTGATTCGTAAAGAAGACTATTCGGTGGTAAATATAGACAGCACACTGTGCCTGCAGGAGCCTAAGATCAGGCCGTATGTTGAACAAATGCAGGAGGTCATAGCCGCTATTGCCGGCCTGGATAAAAAAGATGTTTCTATCAAAGCCACAACAACGGAAAAAATGGGTTTTGTGGGCAGGCAGGAAGGGCTTTACGCCTACGCTACTGTATTACTGCAGCGCAAGTAATTGTTAATATCTCTCCGAACACTACTTGAGGTCTTGTGCTGGCGGGTATTTATCCCGTTTACTTTGTTGCAAGCCGTTATCTTTGCCAGATGTCAGTGGTCAAGGTTAAAATCATCAACACATCATCCAACAACCTGCCCGAATATGCCACGGAAGGTTCCTCGGGCATGGATATCAGGGCGGATTTGACAGAGCCCTTGCACCTGGCGCCTTTGGAACGGGTGCTGGTACCAACGGGCCTTTTTATGGAATTGCCCAACGGGTTTGAAGCACAGATACGTCCGCGCAGCGGGCTGGCTGTAAAGCAGGGAATTACCTGCCTAAATACGCCGGGTACGATAGATGCGGATTACCGCGGAGAAATTAAAATTATTTTAATCAACCTTTCCGGCGATAAACAAGTCATCAACCCGGGGGACCGGATTGCACAGCTCGTCGTGCAGCAGGTAGAAAAAGTACAATGGATCCCTGCAGCAGAGCTTACCGATACCAAACGCAGTGCTGGTGGATTCGGTCATACAGGCCAGCAGTAATCATAAAAATTTTGTTTTTGCATGAATAAATTATTTGTAATTATCAGTGGTCTCATTCTTATTCTCAGTTCCTGCCAGTCCACAAAAAAGATTCAAACAGCTATTATAAAAAAAGATACCGTAGCACCCGTTTCCAATGCAAATGCAAAAGAAGATTCAACAAGATTTATTGATGAAACCTACCATGATATACTGAAGAATCACGTGGATTTCACCACATTTTCTGCTAAAGTAAATGTAGATTATGTGGATGCGGACGATAAGGACTATAACGTAAATGCCACCCTGCGGATGTACAAGGATAGTGCTATCTGGCTTTCCGTCAATGCCATTTTCGGTATTGAAGCACTGCGTGTATATATCACCCGCGACTCGGTGAAAATACTTGATAAGCAAAATAAATTATATACCGCCCGTTCGGTTTCCTACCTTAAGGATGTTGCTGCCCTGCCGCTAGGGTTGCCCACCCTCCAGGATTTATTATTGGGGAACCCGGTTTTTCTCGACAGCAATATTGTCTCTTACAGTAATTCGGGCGATAATATTTCTTTGCTGTGCATTGGGAGTATTTTTAAAAACCTCCTGACGGTTACCACGGATAACAAATTACTGGTGCGCAGCAAACTGGATGATGCAGATGCCACCCGCAACCGTACCTGTGACCTGACCTATTCCGATTATGACGATAAAAAGGGCATGCCCTTTGCCAAAGTGAGAAAAATTTCTGTTGCCGAAAAGAAAAAGCTGGACATCAGGCTTGAATTTAAGCAATATGATTTTAATGAGTCATTAACATTTCCCTTTTCAATTCCTAAAAATTATAAAAGAAACTAAACCAGATAAAATTTATCTTGCAAGAGCCCGTTATACGGAAGATCCTTTACCCTTTTTATTCATTATCATTTCCCGCGAATCGCTATGAAAAAAACAATCTTCTTTCTGCTATTGCTGTGTGCCGGGGTCAGTCAGCTCCCTGCCCAGCAAACCCAGGATAAGTCGGATATGGAAAAAGAGCGGCAAGAGATCCGCGAACAAATCAAACAAATCCAGGAAATGTATGACCAGGTGAAAGGGCAAAAAAAACAAACCCTTGGTCAGCTGACCCTGCTGCAACGAAAAATCAACCTGCAAAACCGGTATCTTGGTAATATCAATAAAGAACTTCGTTTCATTAATGATGACATTTATTTAAGTACCCTCGAAATCATGCGCCTGCAGCGGCAGCTGGATACGCTAAAAGCACAATATGCCAAGAGCGTGGTGTATGCATATAAAAACCGGAGTACTTACGATTACCTGAATTTCATCTTTTCTGCCAGCAGTTTTAATGACGCCATCAAGCGGATTGAATACCTGAAAGGGTATCGCACTTTCCGGCAACAGCAAGTGAATAATATCATTCAAACCCAGCAGTTGATCGAACAACGCAAACAACAACAAATTGGCAGAAAGACAGAAAAAAATGAAGCTTTAAAAAACCAGGCAAAACAGGTGCAGGTGCTGGAAGACCAGAAAAAAGAAAAGGACAATGTAATGGCCAAATTGAAAGGCCAGGAAAAAGACTTGCAAAAACAGCTGGCTGACAAGCGGAAGCGTGACCGCCAGCTGCAAAATGCTATAACTGCCATTGTACGCCGTGAAATGGAAGAGGCAAAACGGAAAAGAGAGGCGGAGGCAAAAGCCAATGAAAAGAAAAATGCTGCCACGAACAAGCCTGATGCAGACCCGGCTGCTGAAAACAGCAATGCTACCACTTCGGTGGCAAATTCCGGAACTGCAGCAAGGCCAAAAAGTTACCTTGACTTTTCAGCATCTGATGTGGCACTCAACAGCAGTTTCGAGAAGAGCCGTGGCAAATTACCCTGGCCGGTAGATAAAGGTGTTGTGAGTATACCTTTTGGCAGGAGCCATGTGGGGGATACAAAGCTTTATATGGATAATCCCGGCATAACGATCGCCACACCATCGGCGGGTACCGTTGTCAAAAATGTATTTGACGGAGAAGTGGCAGGTGTCTATAATCTGGGTGATGCAATGGCTGTTACTATCCGTCACGGAAAATATTTCACTACATACAGTAATCTTTCTTCGGTTAGCGTTAATAAAGGAGACCCGGTAAAAACCGGACAGTCGATTGGCCGCGCGGCAAAAGCAGATGATGGGGATGGGGGCCAGGTGGATTTTATCCTGATGGTGGAAACCAAGAATGTTGACCCGGAACCCTGGTTACACCGGTAAATGAAACAAAACGACTTATATAAAAAAAGCGACCTCTATTTACCAGGCCGCTTTTTTTATTATAAAAATCGTTCGTACAATTTTTCGTAAAGCGGCACAATATTG
>DASTSN010000057.1:0-43352 GCA_035760665.1 Chitinophagaceae bacterium
TAATACCCAGGCTGCCGTATGCAGCAGCACTATCACCCACCGCCTGGAATACCACGCTTTTTTCATACCTGCAAATTTGGGCTTTTCCTGATTCCAAAAGCCTGGTAATGGAAAATACTGCGACGTAATAAACTATTTCAGCTACCAACAGAAGCTGCTTCCCTTCTTGCCTGCAGCCCAGGCATTTAGAATTTAATCGGATTTTAATCTGGTTTTAATTCCCTCTTAGTATCGCAGCGCTATATTGCAGATGCTCCATTTTCAACGACTCTTTATCCCATCACCGGTAGTTCATTTTTGCCGGTTATACCTATACGTAAATAAAAAAGATTTTATGGAAACAAGCATTGAGGTAAGAAACCTGACGATTGATGATTACAACACGCTGAAAGAATCAATGATCCAGGCCTATGCCAGCCTTGGCGGGCAATACTGGAAAGAAGAAGCGTTGAAACGCCTGATTAATAAATTTCCGGATGGCCAGATTGTTATCACGCACAATGGCAAGGTCGTTGGCTGTGCGTTATCAATAATTGTGAAATACGAACAGTTTGGCGACAATCATACCTACCGGGATATTACCGGTAATTTCAGTTTTGAAACACACAACCCCAAAGGTGATACGTTATACGGAATTGAAGTGTTTGTGCATCCGGACTTCCGCGGCCTGCGGCTGGCACGGCGCCTGTATGATGCCCGTAAAGTATTGTGCGAACGGCTGAACCTGAAGGCCATCATTGCCGGTGGCCGTATTCCTTCTTACAGTAAGTACGCCGGGGAACTTACCCCGCGGGAATATATTGAAAAGGTAAAAGCGCGGGAAATTCACGATCCCACACTCAGCTTCCAGCTATCCAATGAATTCCAGGTAAAAAAAGTGATTCGCAATTATCTCCCGGAAGACAACGAATCGATGGGGTACGCTACCTTGCTGATCTGGCACAACGTATTTTACGAAGCAGAAAAAAATATTTTACTGCGAAAGAAAGACGTTATCCGCATTGGCCTGGTACAATGGCAAATGCGGCCCTATCACAGGATGGAGGATTTGCTGCAGCACGTGGAATATTTCATTGATGCCGTGAGTGATTACCAAAGTGATTTCATCCTGTTTCCCGAACTCTTTAATGCGCCGCTAATGGGCCGCTTTAACAATCTGCACAGCCAGGAAGCCATTCGCGAACTAGCTGCCTATACCAAACCGCTGGTAGAAGAAATGGCCCGCATGGCGATATCGTATAACGTCAACGTTATCACCGGCAGCATGCCGGAAATCAAAGACGGAGAGCTGTACAACACGGCTTACATCCTGCAGCGCAATGGCAAAATTGATTTTTACGACAAGATACACATCACGCCGGCAGAAGAAGATGAATGGAATATAAAAGGAGGCGATTCGCTGAAAGTGGTAGAAACCGACGCCGGGAAAATTGGGGTGCTGGTTTGCTACGATGTGGAGTTTCCGGAACTTGCCCGCAAACTGGCTGACGAAGGAATGGAAATATTATTTGTGCCCTTCCTTACGGATACACAGAATGCGTATAACAGGGTTCGGTTTTGTGCGCAGGCCCGTGCCGTGGAAAACGAATGTTTCGTGGCCATTGCCGGAAGTGTTGGCAACCTTCCCAAGGTCAATAACATGGATTTACAATTTGCCCAGTCGGCCGTTTTCACACCGTCGGATTTTGCATTTCCCGTAAACGGCATCAAAGCAGAAGCAACGCCGAATACAGAAATGATTGTGATTTCCGACGTGGATCTTTCGCTGCTTACCGAACTGCATAATCACGGCAGCGTACAAACGCTGAAGGACCGGCGAACCGATTTATACCGCATAATTTTTAATGAACCGTCTGCTAAAACCCTGCATCCGGCTACGGCCCCGCTGGCAGAAAACACCCGGTTCTGAATACACACAGTGCATGGTTATATACAAACCCAATTGCAGCCAATTCATTAATTTCGGATTGTAACAACGATACATGACCTGGCTCCAGAAAGTCTTTAACATACGAAGCGGTACTGATTATGAAAATACAGCTGCGAGCATTATTTCTCAAATCAGTATAAAAGGAGTGAACGCCTGGCTGATGGTTTGTTCCGCCCTGCTGGCATCTATCGGGCTCGACACCAATTCCACTGCCGTTATAATTGGCGCCATGCTGATCTCACCGCTGATGGCGCCAATTTTAGGCGTCGGTTATGCTGTAGGGGTGCAGGACAGTGAAATGTTCATTCGTTCGGTTCGCAATCTTGCCTATGGCACATTCTTTAGCCTGGGTACTAGCTTCCTGTATTTTTCGGTAACGCCTTTGGGCGAAATAACCACAGAAATTCTTGCAAGAACAAAGCCCACCCTGCTGGATATTGGTGTGGCTTTTTTTGGCGGTATCGCCGGTATTGTATCCGGCTCGAGGAAACAGGTTACTAACGCCATTCCCGGTGTCGCTATCGCCACCGCCTTAATGCCGCCCATCTGTGCGGCCGGCTTCGGCCTGGCTAGCAAAAAATGGGATGTGTTCGGCGGTGCTTTTTATCTTTTTTGTATTAACGCCATTTTTATTGCCTTTTCCACTTATCTCATTGTAAAACTGCTCAAATTTCCGATCAAACGGTATGTGGAAGCCAAAACACAACGAAGAGTGGCGCGAGCAGCCGCCACCGTTATGTTCCTGGTCAGCATTCCCAGCATGTGGTTTTTATACAACGTATACATCGCCAGCAGTACAAAAAATAAAATTCAAAATAATATTATCAATGATTTCAAAAGAAGAGGAAATGAAATCCTGAAATGGGAAATTGAAAACCTGGATTCCATGCAACTGATTAAAACTTTTTATTCAGGCGTGGAAACATCGGGTGAAGAAACCAATTATTACAATACGAAATTGAAAGACCTGGGCTTAAAGCACTACCGGATTGAATTTTTCAGGATGAATATTTCCAAAAACGAGATGGACAAGATGAGTACGGAAATGATGACCAATATCATGAAAAACATCGAATACGAGAATGCAAAAATGAAAGATTCCCTTTCAAAAATTGGCGAAACGGTCAATGCGCAGGGCTTATACAGTGAAATAAAATCGTTTTATCCCAATATAAACCAGGCGGGCATTACAAGGTTTTATTTAGCGGGTACAAAGAAAACCGATACGGTATGGGCGGCGTATGTCACCTGGGACAGCCTTGCTGACAAAATCAATAAACCACAGGCCATAAGCAGTATCCAGCATTATTTACAAAAAAGATTACCGGCGGATACTGTCTGGATATTTTCTCACGAATAATTCTTTAACAGCCTGCAAAAGGCCGCATTACACTATGGAAGAAATAAAAATATTACTGATCGAGGACGAAAAAAAGATAGCCGATACTGTTGCCAAGGGGCTGCAGGAGCACCAGTACCATGTAGAAACCGCTTACGATGGTAATATCGGCATTCGGTTGTTTGAACTGCATTCCTTTGACCTGGTGATTACCGACATCAATCTGCCGGGGATAAATGGCTACGAACTGTGCAAGATTATCCGTGGTAAAAACCAACACATCCCCATCCTTATGCTGACTGCCTTAAGTTCCACCGATGATAAAATCGAAGGATTTGATGCGGGGGCTGATGATTACCTGGTAAAACCATTTGAATTTAGGGAATTGCTGGTCCGCATCCGGGCACTTTTAAAGCGCACAGCCTACAGCCAGCAAATTCCGGCAGGTAACCTCCTGAAAATTGCAGATCTCGAAATGAATCTTGACACCAAGGAAGTGACCCGGGCTGGTCAAAAAATTGCATTAACCGCCAAAGAATTCCAGTTGCTCGAATACTTGTTGCTCAACCGCAACCGGGTTGTCTCCCGCGATGATATTGCTGAGCGGGTGTGGGGGCTTGATTTTGATACCAAATCCAATGTAATTGATGTATATGTTAATTTCCTGCGTAAGAAAATTGATAAAGAATTTTCACCCAAACTCATCCACACCCACGTAGGGATGGGGTATATATTAACCGAAAAAGAATAACATGTCTATCCGGCTGAGGATATCGCTGCTGTTTACGCTGCTGGTAACACTGATCCTGCTTTTATTAAGCATGACGGTGTATTACTTTGCCTCGGTAAACAGGAAGGCCTCCTTCAAAACCCGGTTAAAGACCAGAGCCGTGAGCACCGCCCAAGTGTATGCCGCACTTGGCAAAGGCAATAATGACATTCTCGACAGGATGAATGCCAGCACTATTTCATCGCTCTACAATAAAAGTGTCACGCTACTTGACAGCAGCAACCAACCCGCCTACATTTATACCAGTGAGCCGGGTGATACACTGCAGCTAACCCAAACAATCATTGACAAGGCCAATACCCAGAACGAATATTATTTTATCAACGGTACTAAAGAAGGAATTGCCATCCGCCATGCCGACACGAGCAGTTATTTTATTGTGGGAGTGGCGGCATATGATATGGACGGCCGCAATGCCCTGGCAGGGCTTAAACAAATTTTACTGGTGGCCTTTATTGCCGGTATTTTTATCACCCTGTTTTCCGGCTACATATTTGCCTCACAATTGGTGAAGCCGCTCGTAAAAATGACCCGGCATGTAACCCTGATTACCTCCAACAACCTGTCGCAGCGCATTGAAACCACCAGCAAAAAAGACGAACTAAATCTGCTGTCGCTCACCTTCAATGATTTGCTGGACCGCCTGCAGGAATCTTTCCAGATTCAAAGAAGGTTTATATCGCATGCATCGCATGAGCTTTCCACGCCGTTAACGGCCATCTCCAGTCAGCTGGAAGTAGCGCTGCAGAATGACCGCAGCACAGAAGAATATAAATCCGTTATGACCTCTATTTATGAAGACGTACGGCAAATGCAACAACTTACCCGGAGTTTGCTGGAAATAGCCAAAGCAGGTTCGCAGGGCAGTATTGATTTAAGTGAAGTGAGGGTAGATGAAATTATCATGAAAGTGGTAGCTGATACCGAACGGCAAAACTCTTCGTACCATGTGATGCCGGTTTTTGGCGATTTTCCAGATGATGAAAAACTCATACAAGTCTTCGGTAATGCCGACCTGTTATACAGCGCTTTAAAAAACCTGGTGGAAAATGGCTGCAAATATTCTGCGGATCAAAAAGCCATGATCACGCTGTCTTTTACCGGCAAAAAAGTGGTAATCAACATCAGCAGCAAAGGAGATGTAATAGCCGAATCGGATATACAACATATTTTTCAACCCTTCTTCCGCACCAATACCGCCCGGAATAAACCAGGCTTTGGCCTGGGGTTAACGTTAACCCGCCGCATTATCTCCATTCACAAAGGTTCTGTTACAGTATCCTCCGATCCTGAAGAAGGCACAAAATTTACCATCACGCTTCCCAGCGTGGCGGCCTTTATTGCGTGAGATCAACCCGCACACGCCAAAATAAGCCGTAACTGAAGGTTAAACAGCGAATTTTAATCGCCTTTTAATCTCATATTAATTCCTGTTTAAGTACGGGGTTTTACTTTCACAACACCTGATAGTTCACCGTTTTTCACAATATGCAAAAATTGTTCAACAACATAGTTATACCGGTAGATTTTACAAAAGTGACGGAAAATGCCATTTGCAAAGCAATTGATCTTGCAAACGAATACCATTGTAATATTCATTTACTGCATGTCATAACGGTCTCGCCCTTTTCCGGTATTTCCCCTGCTAAAGAATATATTCCGACACCCGTTCTCAGCCAGCCCGTCACCAATAAAGACGTGCAGCAACAACTAGATCGCTTAATTAAAAAATATGAAAAAAACCTGGCAACGGGGAGTACAATTTGTGCGCATATCGTCCGTGGTTCGTGGAATGAAAGTGTGATTGAATTTGTCATTACACACAAAATGGATGTGGTGCTGATTGGCCGATGCGGAAGTTTTTTCCGCAACAGGCGTGCCGTGCTTAATTCAAATAAAATTGCCGAAAAGACTAATATCCCCGTAATTACCACGCCTGAAAACAGGCGCCTGACGAAGCTGTACTCAATCGTCATCCCGATTACAGATTTCCTGCCGGTAAAAAAACTGATGTACGGCATTTATATGGCGCAGCACCATAATGCCACTATCAAACTGCTGGGCATCGAAAGCGATAAAGATTTTTATAAAAATAAAAAGGTGCAGTACTATTTAAAAAAATCATTTCAGCTGATTCGCGACAATTGTGCTGTACCACTGGAGATTGTAACCACAGCCGGCGATAATGTGGCAGAAGCAGTGAACCAATATGCCACAAAATCTGCCGCCGACCTGGTGATAGTGAACCCCGGAAGGCAAAGCCGTTTACCCGGCTTTCTCTCTTTCCTGTTTGGAAATTTTTTACAACGTTTTTCCGGACCACCGGTCCTGACCATTAACCCGGAGTAATCATTTTAAAACCTGAAGTCAATGATAAAAAAAACAGCAATTCTGATTAACTGCGTAGTAGTAGCCGGCCTGGTGAGTGCCCAGTCTGTGGAGCAGGCGAAGAAAGAAATGTATTATACCAGGTGGGAAAGCGCCAAAGAAAATTTATTGCCGCTGATAAAAAGAAGTGATGTGAGTCCTGAAACCTTCTACCTGCTGGGAGAAGTATACCTGGAAGAAAACAAAACCGATTCTGCCGGTATGATATTTACAGACGGGATAAAAATTGCCGACACCAAAAAACAGCCGGAAAAAAATTATCCGCTTATTTATATGGGCAAGGCACATTGGATGCTGGCGACCGGACAAAAAGACGAAGCTGTAAAACTGATGAACGAAGTACTGGATGCCACGAAACACAAGGATGCTGCTGCCCTGCTGGCAGCAGCCAAAGCAAACATCGACAGTGAAAACGGGGATGCAAAATGGGCGCTGGAACTGCTGGAACAGGCAGCGAAGCGTGATAAAAAAAATCCTGCCGTTTACTCTGCTATGGGCGATGCTTACAGGAAACTGGTCGACGGCAGCAACGCTGTTCTCTCCTACCAAAAAGCCCTGGACGTTGACCCTCGGTATGCCGAAGCCTGGTACAAACTGGGTAAAGTATTTAAAACCCAGGATAACGTGTCAGTTTATCTTGACCGCTTTACCAAAGCCTTTGCCTCCGACGAAAACTATACACCGGCATTATACGAACTGTACAACTTCTATTTTTACCGTGGTGATGTGGACAATGCCAAAAATTTCCTGGAGCGTTATATCAAAAATTCTGACCCATCACCCAGGCACGATTACATGATAGCCGACCTCGATTATATTTCCAAACAATATAAAGACGCCATTGCAAAAGCAAACTTTATCCTCGATCGCGATAAAGATTCCACGCAGCCCCGCATCTACAAACTTATCGCCTATAGTTACGAAGGGCTGGGCGATTCGGCCCAGGCGCTGCAATACATTAACCAGTATTTTGACAAACAGGATACAGCCGGGTATGTTGCAAAAGATTTTGAATTAAAAGCCCGCCTGCTGGACCGCGTACAGCACGATGAAGAAGCTGCCGCCCAATGGTACGAGAAAGCCTATGCCGCAGAAACAAAAGAAGACACAAAACAGGATTACGCAAAAATGATCGCCCTACTGTATAAAAATGCCGGCGACCGGCTGAAAGAAGCCGAATGGAGAGGCACTTATTACAACAGCGCTAAAAATCCAACCAACCTGGATTTATACAACTGGGGGCTTGCCCTCTATACCGGTCAGGCTTACCAGCAGGCAGACAGCATTTTTGCCCAATACGAAGAAAAATATCCCGACCAGGTATATGGTTACCTCTGGCGGGCCATGTGTAATGCGCTTATCGATTCCACCATGGAACTGGGACTGGCAGTGCCACATTACGAAAAACTCATTGAAGTAGCGAGTAAGGATTCTGTCGCAAATAAATCAAACCTGATTAAAGCATACGGTTATATCGGCGCCTACAAAGCAAACGTAGAAAAAAACTACCCGGAATCCGTAGCGTATTTTAATAAAATACTGGAACTGGATCCGGGCAATGCAGATGCAACCCGCTATGTGACCATCCTGCAAAAATGGATTGATGAAGGTAAAGGCGTAGCCGGATCACAACAGAAAGAATCCGCCGGCAGCGAAGAAGAATCATCATCAGCAAATTAAATCAACCATTGAAAACAGCAGATTCAGAACGGTTTTCTCATAGTGTTAGAGGGTAAAAAAGAGGGGTGCCATCTGGCATCCTTCTTGTTTTTTACGATTGTAGCGCATGATAATCAGCATTTGTACACTCATCAAAAACCATCCGCATGGAAAGAAATAAACGATTATTGATCGTAGCAAACCGGCTTCCTTTCCAGGAAGCAGAAAAAGGAAAGAAAAAGGTTTTTCGGCAAAGCAGTGGCGGACTTGTTTCTGCTATCAAAAGTTATTTTGAAAACAATTCAGCAAACCAGTTTGCAGAAAAACTCTGGATTGGCATTGCCGATTTTCGTCACGACCAGTGGGAGAAATCAGAGGAGACATTGCAGCAGGCATCCGATTTTACACTCCACCCGATTTTTGTAAACGATAAATTATATGATGCATACTATAATGGATTCTCCAATTCGGTGGTTTGGCCGTTATTCCATTATTTTCCCACCTATGCAAGCTTTCCGACTGAATATTTTGAGGCCTATAAAAAAGTAAACGAACTCTTTGCAGAAAAAATCGCAGCCATTGCATCGGCCGATGACGTTGTATGGATTCATGACTACCATTTGTTCCTGCTGCCGGGCTTACTCAGGAAGCTGCGTCCCGAGTTAACAATTGGTTTCTTTTTGCACATTCCATTTCCTCACTTCGAAATCTTCCGGCAAATCCCCCGGCAGTGGCGGCGGGAAATGCTGGAGGGATTACTGGGAGCAGATCTCATCGGCTTTCACACTATCGAATACCGCCGCTATTTCCTGGAAGCAGTGCAAATGATCTTCAATGCAGAAAACGAATTTGGCCAAATCTATTTCCGGGATCGTGTTATTACGGCTGACCTGTTCCCGATTGGTATCGACACGGACAAATTCAAAAACGCAGCCGGCAATGATAATGTGATCGATTTAAAAAATGACATCCGAAAAAATTTCCCGGAGCAAAAATTAATTTTTTCACTGGACCGTCTCGATTATACCAAAGGCGTATTGCAAAGGCTGAGCGGATACAGGCGATTCCTGGAAGAACACAAAGAGTGGCACGGTAAAGTGATCATGCTGCTAAACGTCATCCCCTCCCGCGACAAAATCTCCAAGTACAGCGAACGAAAGAAAATGATTGAAGAACGGGTCAGTAGCATCAATGGAAAATTTTCCAATTACAAATGGCAACCGATTGTATACTTCTACCGGCACCTTGACTTTGATAACCTGGCGGCCTTTTACCAGGTTGCCGACGTGGCCCTCATCACCCCGCTTCGTGATGGAATGAACCTGGTGGCAAAAGAATATGTAGCCAGCCGCACTGCCGGCAACGGGGTCCTGATTCTTAGCGAACTGGCCGGCGCCTCCAACGAATTAAGTGAAGCCCTGCTGGTCAACCCCTTCGACGAAACGGAAGTGGCTGAGGCAATCTATCAGTCGCTCAACCTGCCGGCAGAAGAGCAACGGGAAAATATGCGGCTGATGCAGGCACGGCTGGATGACTACAATGTTCAGCGCTGGGTCGAAGATTTTCTGCAACAACTGGAAAAAGCTAAACAGGTACAGCAGCAAAAAAATACCCTGTTGCTCGACCAGGCAAACTGTGCTGTGATTTTACAAAAAATGAAAGCAGCTGAAAAACGACTTTTTTTCTTTGACTACGATGGAACGTTAATGCCATTTGCACGGCATCCCCTACTGGCTGCTCCAGAACAGCCTATTTTACAAATACTCCAGACCCTTTCTGCCAGACCGGGAAACGAGCTGGTGATCATTAGTGGCAGGGACCGCCACACACTGGACCAATGGCTGGGCAGCCTACCGGTTACGATTGTGGCAGAGCATGGTGCCATTGTTAAATATCCCGGTAAAGGGTGGCAAGCTTTGACCACTGTTGACAACGAATGGAAAAAAGACATCCTGCCCACGCTCGAATTATTTGCCAAACGCTCCCATGGCTCTTTCATTGAGCAAAAAGAACACTCGATTGCCTGGCATTACCGCAACATGGAAAAACAACTTGGCTTTTCCCGGTCTCGCGAACTTTTACAAAACCTTACTTCAATGCTCGCCAATACGGCTTTGCAAGTGCTCGACGGCAATAAAGTAATTGAAATCCGCAGCGCTAATTTCAACAAAGGAATGGTAGCCAAAACCATTTCGGCACAGCAACAGGCCGGCTTTATCCTTTGCATGGGCGACGACAAAACCGATGAGGACATGTTCACCGCCATGCAAACAACAGCCGTAACCATTAAAATCGGTAACGGGCAAACCGCCGCCAATTATACCATTCCGCAGCAACAGGAAGTACTCTCATTTTTAAAAAAGCTTATTAACGAAGACTGTAAATAACGAACTATGCATAAATATAATCTTGGCATCATTGGCAACTGCTCGTACATGGCCTATATCGATACAGATGCAGACGTAAAATGGATGTGCCTTCCAAAATTTGACAGCAGTTTTATTTTTGGCAGCCTATTGGATGAAAAGAAAGGCGGCCGCTTTTGCATAAAGCCTGCCGGCGCTTACCAGAGCAAACAATATTACCTGCCGAACACCAATGTTCTTAGTACAGAATTTCAGTGTGCAAAGGGAAAATTCCGGGTCATTGATTTTGCGCCCCGCTTTATGCAATACGAGCGGTTTTTCCGACCGCTGATGCTGATGCGTAAAATTGAATGCCTGGAAGGAACGCCGGAAATCGTGGTGGACTGTTCGCCCCGCGGTGATTACGGGCAAACAATTCCTGAAGAAGTGGCAGGCAGTAATCATATCAGGTACCTAAACCTTTCGAGCCAGGTACGTCTCACTACCGACATACCACTCAACTATATCCTGGAGAAAAAAAGTTTTATCCTGAACAGGAACTGTTACCTAGTTTTCACCTATGGGGAACCGTTAGAAGCCCCGTTACAGGAAACCACGGAACGATTCCTCTACTATACCATTTCGTACTGGGAAAAATGGATCAAAAGCTCTTATCTGCCGGATGTTTACCAGCAACAGGTCATCCGATCTGCCCTCACGCTGAAACTGCACCAGTATGAAAACACCGGTGGTATCATTGCCGCCGGCACCACCAGCTTACCGGAATCGCCAGGCAGCGGCCGCACATGGGATTACCGCTACTGCTGGCTGCGCGACTCTTACTACACACTGCAAGCCTTTAACGTGATCGGGCACTTTGACGAGCTCGAAAAATATTTTCAATTCATACAAAACTTGTTACTGAACGGCTCACTGACGCTGCAACCTCTCTATTCCATTACCGGTGAAAAAAAGCTGACGGAACAGGAAATTCCACTGGAAGGCTATTTGCATAACCAACCTGTACGCACGGGTAATGAAGCCTACAGCCAGTTGCAAAATGATGTGTATGGGCAGGTGCTGCTGAGCTTATTGCCCCTGATCCTGGACCAGCGCCTGGTAGTTTACAACAAATCGCACGAGGAATACAAAGATATTGTCAGGCGGCTCCTGCAGCAAATTGAAAACACACTTACCCAACCCGATGCCGGTATCTGGGAATTCAGGAACAGCCTGCAGCAAAACTGTTACACACTGCTCTTTCACTGGGCCGGCGGAAAAGCGGCTGCCAAATTCGGGGCATTGATCAAGGATGCGGAAATGACAGCCAAAGCCCTCTCTGTTACCGAACGGGCTGCAGCCCTGCTGGAGCAATGCTATAACAAAACGGAAAAGGCCTACATGCAGGCCATCGGTTCACCGCATCTTGATGCCAGTACGCTGAAGCTGATTACCATGCAGTACCTGCAGCCTGGCAGCGAAAAAGCAAAAGACCAGCTGGCAGCCATCGAAAAAAAACTGGTATCGGCCAACGGTCTCCTGTACCGTTACAGGCATGCTGATGATTTTGGCAAACCCGATAGTACCTTTTTGATTTGCTCATTCTGGTATGCTGAAGCACTGGCCTATGTGGGCCGGCTGGATGATGCACAGGAAATGTTTGAACGGATTCTTTCGTGCAGCAATCACCTGGGGTTGTTCAGCGAAGACATCAGTGAAGACGGCTCACAATGGGGCAATTTCCCGCAAACCTACAGTCATGTAGGACTGATCAATACTGCCTTCCGGATTTCCCGTTTGATTAATAAACCCTTGTATTTACTATAAAAATGTAACAACCCGGCGTAGTTTGATAAAAATCGGCTGTATCTTACTACATGCAAGCTTACCGATTCTTTGCACTGGATTCGTTTATCCTTACTCAGCTGAAACCGAACGGAGGTAACTTGTAGCTACCTTCTACAAACAATCGAGAAGTGCTGTTTTTTGTACTATTAATTTAACTTTTCGCTGAAATAAATTGAATCAAATAGAAGTTTGATCTTTTGACTTAGGCCAGTTGAAGGGTGGGTAGAATTACTAAATACCCAAATATGACCGGCTCTTCAGCCGAAAATAAATCATTTGCAAGAGAATAGTGCGAAAAGGAACCGTCGTGATTATTTCAGCGGCATCATCACCGTCAGCACACAGCCTTTACCGGGTGCCGTTTCCAGGTCAACAGTTCCGTGATAAAAACGTGCCCGCTCATAAATATTGGAAAGCCCGATGCCGCGACCCGTTTGCCTGGGATCAAAGCCGCGGCCGTTATCGGCAACCACCAGTGTAATCATTTCGCTGCGGCAATACAGGCGAATATCCGCATCGGTTGCCTGGCTGTATTTCAGTATGTTTTTCAGTTGCTCCTGCACAATCCTGAACAGGGTGATGGTTTTACCGGAACTGAGCAGTTCGGTTTCACATTCATGGAAAAACTGTATGCGGATGGCATTGGTGAAATGAATATCATCCACCAGCGCCTGTATACTTTGTATCAGCCCTTTGCCTTTTAACTGGGGAGCCACCATTTCTTTTGACAGCTTGCGGATTTCTTCAATCGCCATGTTCAGGTAAGCAGCCCCCTTATCGCGTATCTCCCTTTGTTCTTTTCCACGGGTTTTCAGTAGGTCAATAAATAACTTGGCTGCCGAGAGAATTTGGTTGACATTATCGTGCAGTTCGTACGCAATCTTGGTGCGTTCCTGCTCCTGCACGCTGATCATGATTTCAGAAATCTCTTTTTGCCGCTGCTTTTTTTCTTCCAGTAATTTTTCCTGTAGCTCCCTGATTTCAGAAACATCGTGCAGGGTACCGATCATTTTGACCGGCAGGCCATTTTCATACACCACAAAGCCTTTGTCGTGAATTTGCTTATAGATACCGTCGGCACATTTAAAACGGTATTCGTCTTCCCAGGAATGCAGGGCGTTGTCCGTAACGTCTTTTACTTTATCGCTTACACGATCACGATCTTCGGGATGGATGCGTCGGAACCACCAGGCCAGGCCCTGTGAATCGTACTGCTGGTAGCCGATCATTTCCATCAGCTTTTCGTTGCGGAAAATATGACCCGTACGCATATCCCACTCCCAAACGGCATCCGAGGTGGCACGGGTCAGCAGCAGCAGTCGGTCATGCGCTTCACGGAGTTCTTTTTCCACCGCATATTTTTCAGCCAGGTTAATCGCATGCCCGCCAATCATTTTTTTCCCCGTTAAACCTTCAATGGGAAAAATATTAACGTGAAACATAAAGGTCGATCCGTCGGCCAGTTCCATCTCCTGCAGGGTATTGATCGCCTTGCCGGTGGCCAGCACATCTTTATGCTTTTTATACAGCGCATTAATCACGCTCTTGGGCAGGTACGGCACAATGGCCTGGTCCATTACGGAGTCTTGTAAATGAAAATGATCGCGGAATGCCTGGTTGGCAAATACCAGTTTTTCTTCTTCATCAATCACCCAGGCAAGGTTGGGTGAATGCTTCATAAACGAGTGAAACAAAGCCTCCTGCTCCTTCATTTTGGAAGCCAGCCTGTGCTGTTGGGTTACGTCTACAACACTGGATACAACGGAAAAAGGCAGTTGATCGCCGGGATTGAATAATGGTTTGGATTTCACCGACACCAGCCGCTCCGGACTGGCGTGATAGTGAATCCGCAAGATACCGTCCTGCACAACTCCCGAGCGGAGCGCTTTCATAAACGGTGTTTCTTCAAAGGCAATATCACGGCCTTCTTCCGTTGTAATCTTCCAGGCGGTTTTCCATAGGTTTTTAATATTTTGTAACTGGCGAATCCTGTCGGTAGTAGTACCCAGAATATCTGCTGCTCTTTCATTCATGGAGATAATTTCTCCGGCAGCATCCTGGATAAAAACACCCTCATTCATACTCTCGATTACCAGCTGGTATTGCTCAACGCCCGAATGTTGATGCGGGTTTTTATGATCCGTTGTTTCTTTTTCGGTTCCCACGCACAGAAAAACCGCTTTGTCAGCGATCGTATGCGAAAGACCATAAACCTGCCAGCGCAGCGGATGATAATACCCATTTTTTACATGCAGCTCAATGCTGTATGGACTGCCCTGGTTTTTACAGGTGCGGATTCCATTTTGCAGGCTTTCATAATCGGACGGGTGTACAAGGTCAAAAATATTTCGCTGGTCGTAGCGGGATGAGGGCATGTGCAGGAGCCGCTGCAGCCGGGCGTTCGCCGAATGAATCGTCCCTTCCTCATCAATAATGGCCAGCAGGAGACCGGATTGTATCTCGGTGGCTTGGATGATGGTTTTAATTTCCTGCAAGGATGTTTTCATAGTATCAGTTCCTCAAACCGTTTGTTGACAAAATGGGTGGATGCTCATTTTCTTTTAACTGGTGAATAATACCAGGTACCAGCGAAAAATCATTTGACTTATCCAGGAAATAGTCGGTGCCCAGTTCCCGGCAGCGATCACGATAGTAGTCATCTACATGATTGGTCAGCATTATGACAGCCGGGCGAATTCCTGATTTTCGTATCTGCTGTAACACTGCCAGCCCGTTTTTGCCGGGCAGGTTAATATCCAGCAGCACCACATCCGGCTGGCAGTTGTCCATGGCTGCCAGGGCGCCGTCGTAGTCAGAGGATATACAAATACCCTCCTGGATACCGCCATCGTGGAGCAACCGTACCAGGCGTTGAACAAAAGGAATATTATCGTCGACTATCAGAACCTGCACGAATGGATTTTAAAGCTTCTTTTAACCCATGCAAATAAAGAGGGAAATTGGTGCTCCCGCAATAGAAAACACTGGCATTCTCTTGTACTATAACATGATTGAAAATTGTAGAATATCTTCTACAAAGGAGAGATTATTTGCATTGATATACACCGGTGAAGCATAGGTGATCAGAAAAGATTGTTTTCCGCAGCATACAAAGTAAGTTCGGCATTGGTTTTCATGTTCATTTTAGCAAGAATCCTAACGCGGTACGTACTGATGGTTGTATTGCTCAAGGAAAGCTGCGCCGCTATTTCAGAAATTGATTGACCGGCAACGAGTAAACGAAACACTTCCATTTCCCGCTCACTCAGGGTTTCGTGCGGCAGTAGGGAGGCGCCATCGTACGCGGCTGTATCCAGCTGACCGGCTAATGATGCGTTAATGTATATTTTACCGGCCAGAACCCGGTGTATGGCTTTCAGCAGCTCGTCCGATTCTGCATCTTTGCCAAGATACCCGTTGGCGCCGGCTTTGATAACTCGCACAGCATATTGATCTTCAGGATTGATGCTGAAAACGAGGATGGGAAGATGGTCCAGGCGATCCCGCAACCGTTTTATCATATCAACGCCTCCGCCTTTGGGCATGTTCAGGTCAGAAATCAGCATATCCCAGTTGCCATTTGCTGCCTTATCCAGCAGCATTTCGGCATCCCAGGCTTCATCAATATTTACAAAGGAAAACTCTTCTAAAAGAATTTTTCGCAAGCCCCGCCTAACGATTTCATGATCATCTGCAATAAGAATATTCAGCATATCTGTTCTCTGTTATCAAATACTGTTTCAATGAAAAATTATTTTGCATAACAGAGTCTTAACCTGTCATTAATTGACTGGTTAAAATAGAATGATGTCTCAACAGTGATTGTAGACTTTAGAAGTTAAGCTGTGTAGGAATTTTACTACAGGTTTTTATCAGATGATATTCTTCTCAATGGCATAGCGGGTTAGTTCTGCATTGGATTTCATTCCCATTTTATCCATAATACGGGAACGGTACGTGCTGACAGTGGTAACGCTTAACATGAGTTGCTCAGCTATTTCGGAAACAGACTTGCCCGATGACAGCAGCTTAAATACATCAAATTCCCTGTCGGAGAGGCGTTCATGCGGCTGCTGGGCGCTGTCGTCTTTAAAAGCTTCTGCCAGTCGTTCTGCCACTGTGGGCGTGATGAATTTGCGGCCATTCAATACCGTTTGAATGGCACGGATCAGGTCTTCATGAATCGTGTCTTTTCCCAGGTAGCCAGATGCGCCCGCTTTTAACACCCGCAGGGCATACTGGTCTTCGGGATACATGCTCATGATGAGGACGGGCAAATGAGGAAAGGTTTGCTTGATTTGTTTCAGGGCATCAAAGCCGCTTCTGCCGGGCATATATAAATCACAAACCACCACATCCCATTCATCGCTCAGTGTTTTGGCCACCAGGCTTTCCGTATCCGACACTTCTTCAATCCTGGCAGAGGGATACTCTTCCAGTAACAGTTGCTTGATGCCTTTACGTACTATAGCGTGATCGTCTGCAATAAGAATCCTGATCATAAAATAAAATTGCCAGTCTGATTAGCTGAATATGGTTATACCGGGATGCTTACAGTAATCTTTGTGCCTTCCCCGGGTTTACTTTTTACCTCGTAGGTACCCCCAATCATCGCCGTACGTTCCCGCATACCCAGTAAGCCAAGGGTTTTTTTTGTCAAAATTCCCTCGTGATCAAATCCTTTGCCGTCATCCTCTATGTTTAACAGCAACTGACCGTCTTTACAAAACAGCTTCACGGCTACTTTGCCAGCCTGTGCATGACGTGCCACATTTGTCAGCGACTCCTGCAATATCCTAAATATACTAGTTTTCACGTCTTTTTGTAGAGCCGGTTCCGATTCTGTTCCATAAAACTCCGTACTAATCTCGGTCCTTTTTTCAAATTCCTTCAGTTGCCACTCAATGGCAGCTGCCAGCCCTAAATCATCCAGGATGCTGGGCCGTAATTCCGAAGCAATGCGTCTCACGGTTTTAACCGTCTCATTCAGCAGCTCCGTCATCTCTTCCATTTTAGCTGCAATCACTTCATCGCCCGCAGTAAGTCTTTTTTTCACCCAGGACACATCCATTTTTAATACCGTCAGCTGCTGGCCCAGTTCATCATGAATTTCCCGGGCAATGGCAATCCGTTCCTGCTCGCGTATGTCCTGCAGGTGCTTTGTCAATTCGCGGATTTCTGTATACGATCGTTGCAGTTGCTCCTCGGCCTGTAGTTTGTCGGTTACATCGTTCACCAATACCAGCCTTACAGGTTTGCCTTCATAAACTACATCATGCGAAATAACGTCTACGAAAATAATATCGCCGTTCTTTTTTTTGTGCCGCCATACGCCGGCATTCCGCATCCCGGTCAATTGCTGCTGAGTGTGGTTTAAAAACTTCATCACCTCTTCCGCCGGGCGTAAATCTGGAGTGGTCATATTCAAAAACTCCTCGCGTGAATACCCGTAATGATTGATGGCCGACTTATTGACGTCAATGATTTGCAAGCCGGGCAGGGAAACCATCCACATGGGCAGCGGATTGTTTTCAAACAGCAGGTAATATTTTCGTTCCGAAAGGCGCAAGGCTTCTTCTGCCATCCTTCTATCGGTAACATCCATGATAGTACCCAGCATTCTCACCAATGCCCCTTCTTTATAAATGGCATATAGCCGGTCGTAGACAATCCGGTATTCTCCATTCGCTGCCAGGAACCGGTATTCACATTCCATGAACGGTTTTTGCTGTGCAATGGTTTCGGTAAACTGGGCAACGATGCGGTCTTTATCTTCGGGATGGATGCGTTTTTTCCAGTCATCCTCGTTGCCGGGCGGCTGTGATCTGTTCATGCCATATAAATCATAATGCTTATCATTCCACCATACGCTGTTATCGGATAAGTCAAGATCCCACATCGCATCATTGGTGGCCCTGGCCATCAACTGGAACCGCTCGCTGAACTGGCGGATTTTTTCTTCGGCCGTTTGCTTATCTGTTATATCAATCCCCACACCAATAAGGCAATCTTTGCCGTTATAACGTATTTTACGGCCATTAAAGTAGTAGGGTATTTTTCGCTGGTCTTTTGTAAAAAAATGCGCCTCTACATCAGCCGCTCCCGTTGTAAACACCCTGGCAATCCGTTGAGCAAGGATTGCTTTTTCATCCTGGTCAAACAAATCAAGCGGGTGCAGACGGCTTACTTCGTCAGCCGTATAGCCGGAAACAGTTTCAAAATTTTCATTCCAGCGTATAAACCGGCCTTTTTCATCATACAAATAAAATATTCCGGGCAGGCTGTTAATGATCATGTCCGCCAGTTCTTTTTCTTTCAGTTGCGATTCCGCCAATTGCCGGTGGCGGATTTGCTTATCGGCCAGCCAGAAAAAAATCAGTAACAAAACCAGGAAAACCGCAGCCAGCTGGAAAAATAGTCGTGAGGAGGCTTCCGCCGTGAGGCGCCTTGATTCATTGGATTGCCGCAACAAGGGACGGTCCTCATTTTCCATAGCGGCAATAATCCCCCGAATGCTGTCCATCAGCTCTTTTCCTGCCAGTTGCCGGTCAGCAATAAACGCTTGATTAGCCCTGCCCTGGTTCACCGCTGTTACCACGGAGTCCGATAATGCTATTTTACGCTGCACGAAACCAAGCAGTGCCTGTATATCGTTTTCTCGTTTGTCGGCAGTGTGGGGAATAGCCTTGATGGCGGCCGTGTCCTCCCCAATATGTTGAAGAGCCTTGTAATAAGGTTCCAGGTAAGTTTTTTGCTGGCTGATGATAAACCCGCGTTCCCCCGTTTCCAGGTCTTGCATGTCACCCATGATAGTTTCAAAAACATGCAGGTAAGTCAGGGTTTTGTTGATTGTTCCGGATTCTTTTTCCGCTTTTTGCATGTTCCGGAACATGTACCAGGCAAAAAAACCAACAAACAAAACACTCAGAAAAAAAACAAAGGCCGCAGCTCTGCGAGTATTCATTTGCGTTAGTTAGAATAAGATTTACAATAAGGCATTACCGGTAAAGTAACAGTCGGTATTTAACACAGTAATTTTCCCGTGTTTATTTTATTTAAGATAAGTAAAAATCCTGATTCAGAAAAGATAGCGGTTCGCTAAGTGTTTAACCTTAATAAAAAAATAAAAGCTGTGTACACTGTCAGGAATCAGCATCAGGCCAGTCGGCTGGTACCCGCAGAAAGCTCTGATACGTATGCCTGCATGGCAACATGAAACCTGGCCCGGTATTTTTCACCAATTCGTTTTATCACCCCGGCGACTTGGTCTGCTTTTACCAGGTTAATCGTGCAGCCACCAAACCCACCGCCCATAAGACGGGCACCCAGTATCCCGGGCTCTTCGCGGGCACAGTCTGTTAAAAAGTCCAGTTCGGCACAACTGACTTCGTATAGCCTGCTTAATCCCTCATGAGTTGCGTACATCTTTTGTCCAAAGGCTGCCAGGTCATTGCGCTGCAAATCGGTACAGGCCTGCTGCAGGCGTTCAATTTCTTCCGACACATACAGGCAGCGTTGGTAAATATTTCCCGGGGCGGCGTGCAGGCATTCTTTAACCATTTCCACCGATGCATCCCGCAGGCTTTTCACCCCCGGGTATTGCTGCCGGATGATTTGGACCCCGGCCTCGCACTCCCGCCGTCTTTCATTATAGGCAGAGGCCTCCAGGCTGTGCTTGACCCCTGTATCAAACAGCACAAGGCTGGTATCTTTATGGGCAAACGGGATATACTCGTAAGCCAGCGACCGGCAATCAAGCTTGATAACGGCCTGCTCTTTACCCATCATACTGGCAAACTGATCCATGATACCGCACTGCACACCCACAAAATCATTCTCTGCCTGCTGGGCTATTTTCACCATCTCTATTCGCTCCAGCCCCAGCCCAAAAAGCTCGTTCAGCCCAAATACAGTTGCACACTCCACCGCCGCCGATGAAGACATGCCCGCTCCAATCGGGATATCGCTGCACAAAGCAGCATTAAAGCCCCGTAAAGACAACCCTCTATTCCGGAGCATTGCCACAACTCCCAATATATAATCCGGCCAGTGGTCTGGGCTTCGCTCCAATGCAGGCAGTGAAGTGTGAAAACTGGCATTAAAATCCGCGGCCAGCAAATGAATTTCATCATCCTCCCGGGCGGCAAGCGCCAGGTAAGCAGCCTGTTGCACAGCCGCAGGCAGCACAAATCCCATATTGTAATCCGTATGCTCCCCAATCAGGTTCACCCGGCCGGGCGAGCGGATAATTATTGGCTCAGCACCAAACTGCTGTTGAAATATTAACCGGATCTTTTCCTGCATCGTATAAAAAAGGAGGTTTTGCGCAAAGAAACCACATTACTGAAAAATTTGGAGGACTTTCCGCTGCAATAGGTAAACGCAGCAGCAGTGCAAGCTTTTCCCTGCTAATTGTAAATAATCAAGATATTATTAATATAATTTATCCTGCAATATTGCCCAGGAAATGAAAAAGCCCCCAAGTCATTGACTGGAGGGCCTTTTTTCTAGCGTTGGTAGTCCCGACAGGAATCGAACCTGTATCAAAAGTTTAGGAAACTTCTATTCTATCCATTGAACTACGGGACCAGTTTAACACTAATTCAGGACCGCAAATGTAATTGTTTCCGCAATACCGGCGATAGCTTTCACAGCCCGATTTAAAGCCTCGCTTTTGGCAAATACAACAGGCACAGAACCCGGGCGGAAAAACTGGGCAGTTTGCAGCAAACAACAACTGATCTCTCGGCGGGTAAGCAGGCAACCCCTATCTTTGCAGTCCTCAAAATGGCTAGTTGAATTCCCCTGCCAAAATGTTTTCAGGCAGCAGTACTGAAAATTAAGTGCAGGCAGTTTTTTTAGAACCAATGACTAAACAGTCCAAAACATAACACATGAAATTTTATAACCTGGTTATTAAATACAGGCTCTATCTTGGCTTAGTGCTGCTGGTACTGGGCGGCGTCACAAACTACTTTTCCGGCTTCTGGCCCGCTTTCACCCTCTACCTTGTTGGCGTCATCCTGGTGGCCGGTCATTTTTTCTTTGGCCCGCTTCGTTTGATACAGGAATACCTCGAAGAGGGCAATATCGAAGGTGCCGAAAAGGTGCTGGGTTCTATAAAATTTCCGGGGCTTTTATACAAACCTATCCGCTCGGTGTATTACACCCTTAAAGGTAATATTGCCATGATGAAACAGGATTTTGAAGGCGCCGAGAAAATGATGAAGAAAGGCCTCGACCTGGGTATGCCCATGAAAGAAGCCGAAGGCGCCAGCCTGTTGCAGATGGGCATGCTGGCCATGCAAAAAAACGACCTGAAACAGGCCGAGAATTACATCCGCTCTGCCCTTCGCAAGGGATTGCCGGATAAAGAAAACCAGGCCGCAGCCTACCTGCAAATGTGCAGCATTATGATGAACAAGCGGGAGTTTCGGGCTGCCAAAGATTTTTTCCGCAAAGCAAAAGCGCTAAAGCCCACTACCCCGCAAATTGTTGACCAGATTAAACAAATTGAAAAATATATCTCGCGGATGCCGGGATAACGGGCAGGAATTTTTGTCAGGATGTCCAGGCCCCAAACAATTCCTCCACCTTTTTAAAGCGAAAATCAAATATTTGCTCCAGCCTTTTTTTTACAAATAAACCGTTGGCCAGGTCACCCAGCAGCCACAGCGGATTTTTGTAATGCACAATGTCCGTCATTTCCACACCACCGGGAATTTCGTGAAAATGGTGCTGGTGATGCCAGAAACGGTAGGGACCAAACCGCTGCTCATCTACAAAAAAGCGGCCCTCCTCCACATGGGTAATCTCCGTCATCCAGTAAACAGGGATCCCCAAAACCGGTTTTACCGTATATTCAATAATCTGCCCGGCATACATCCGTTCGCCATGATGCCGGGAAATAACCCGGAAATCCATATCCGCCGGCGTCAGGAGTTGTAAATTTGCCGGGCTGGAAAAGAAATCCCAGGCTTCCCCCAGCGATACGGGAATTTGCTGAACGGTTTTAATAGAATAAATAGCCATAAACTGCTGTATCCGATTTTATAATAACTTGATCTTACAACTGATCACAATCTAAAAAGTTTAACCGGGATGTCATTTAATAAAGAAAGACTGGAAAAAAAATTCGCCGAAGAATTTGAACGCCTCAACGAAAAACAACGCCTGGCCGTAAACACAATTGAGGGACCCGTGATGGTAATTGCCGGGCCGGGAACCGGCAAAACACAGATCCTCGCCAGCCGCATTGGTAAAATATTGCTTGATACCGACGCCGGCCCCGAAAATATTCTCTGCCTCACCTATACCGATGCCGGCGTAGTGGCTATGCGCAAACGCCTGCTGCAATTGATCGGACCGGAAGCCTATAAAGTAAGCATAGCTACCTTCCATGCTTTTTGCAACGAGGTCATCCAGGAAAACCTACCCCTGTTTGAAAAAACAGCGCTAGACCCGGTATCCGAACTGGAAAAAATCCAGCTCTTCAAAGAACTCATTGATGCCTTTCCCAAAAACCACCCCCTGAAACGCTACCGCGGCGATGTATATTTTGAAGTGAACAACCTGCAACAGCTCTTCAGCACCATGAAACGGGAAGGCTGGACGACTGCTTTTATCAATCAAAAAATTGACGAATACATTCAGGACCTCCCCAACAGGGAAGAATTTGTGTACAAACGGAAATATAAAAACTTCAATCCCGGTGATAAAAAAGAAGAAAAGATAGCCGAAGAAAAAGACAAAATGGAAAAACTGCGGGCCGCCGTGCAGGAGTTCGACCGGTTTCAGCAGCTGATGCGGCGCTACAACCGCTACGATTTTGACGACATGATTAACTGGGTGATTAAAGCTTTTGAAGAAAATAAAAACCTGCTGGCCGGATACCAGGAACGTTACCAGTATATCCTGGTGGATGAATACCAGGATACCAGCGGCACACAAAACCGCCTGGTAGAACTGCTGATCAGTTACTGGGAAAAGCCGAACGTGTTTGTCGTGGGCGACGACGACCAGAGCATCTACCGTTTCCAGGGTGCTAACGTGGAAAACATGCTGCAGTTTGCCAATAATTATAAAAATGATTTACTGACCGTCGTACTCACCAACAACTACCGCTCCACACAGCCAATTCTTGACGTATCAAAATCGCTGATTAACCGCAACGAAGAACGACTGGTTAAAAAAATTGAAGGACTGAGTAAAGACCTGGTGGCCGGCAATGGCAAAATCAATCACCTCACCCACCCGCCACTGGTAAAAGAATACGACACACAACGCCAGGAAATGATAGGCATCACGCTGAAAGTGGAGAAATTACTGGCAGCCGGCGTAGCCCCGGGCAATATCGGCATCATTTATAAAGAAAATAAATACGGCGAAGAACTGGCCCGCTTTTTTAAACTGAAAAATATACCCTTCTATACCAAACGAAACCTCAACTTGCTGGAATTGCCGCTGGCACAGCAGATCATATTGCTGCTTCGCTACCTGGCCGCCGAACACGATACGCCGGACGGTGGCGATGAAATGCTGTTTGAACTACTACACTTTCACTGGTTTCATATACCGCCGGTCGAAATTGCCCGGCTCAGTGTGGAAGTGGCTGAACGGCGGTTTGGCAATAACAAGACCTCGCTTCGCCGGTTGCTGTATGAAAAAATGACGACTGCCCCGAAAGATCTGTTCTCCCAAAGCCTGCAGGAAGGCTTGAAAAAAGCAGGCACCATACTGGAAAAACTCATCGCCGATGTACCCAATTTGACACTCCAGCAGCTTTTTGAAAATACAATCCGGGAAACTGGCATCCTCGGCCACATCATGCAGGCGGCAGACAAGCTATGGCAAATGCAGGTAGTAACCGCCTTGTTTGATTTTGTAAAAGAAGAAACGCACCGGAATCCCCTGCTGAAACTGCAGGAACTGGTAAACCTGCTTGACCTGATGGAAAAAGAAGACATCGCACTGCCCCTGGTGCAGGTTAGCGGCAGCGAAAAAGGTATCAACCTGCTGACAGCCCATGGCTCCAAAGGATTGGAATTTGAGTATGTGTTTTTTGCCGGCTGCAACTCCGCCTTTTGGGAAAAGAAACGAAAACCCGGCGGCGGTTATAAATTACCGGACACCATCTTTACCAGCCAGCCCGCAACAGCCGAAAAAAACGACGAAGAAGAACTGCGTCGTTTATTTTACGTGGCGCTGACCCGCGCTGAACAGCACCTGCAAATATCCTACAGCCGTTTTAAAAACGATGGCAAAGAACTGGAACCTTCGCTGTTTATCGCCGAAATTACCGACCAGCAGCAACTGCCGCATGAAAAAGTGATACTGAGCGAAGAAACCATTGCTTCCTTCAGCGCACTGCAGTTTGGCGAACCGCAGGCTCCTGAAATTGAACAACTCGAGAAACAGTTCGTAGACAGGCTGCTGGAAAAATTTGTGATGAACGTAACAGCCCTCAATAACTACCTGAATTGCCCCCTCGAATTTTACTTCAAAAATCTTATCCGCATCCCTTCACCCAAGAATGAAGCTACCGAGTTTGGATCGGCTGTGCACTATGCGCTTGAACAACTTTTCCGGAAAATGCAGGAGAGCGGCCAGGACCAGTTCCCGGCCAAAGAAGTCTTCATCAAAGATTTTGAATGGTACCTGCATCGCCACCGGGAAAGCTTTACCAGGGAACAATTCGACCGCCGGCTTGAATACGGCCAGGAAGTACTCAGCAACTATTACGACAAAAATATTCACAGCTTTAATAAAATTGTTGCTATTGAACGGTCTATCCGAAACGTTGTGGTTCGCCAAGTGCCGGTCAAAGGAAAACTGGATAAGCTGGAATTCGACGGCAAGTCGGTGAACGTGGTGGATTATAAAACCGGTGACCCCGATAAAGCAAAAGAAAAACTGCAGCCACCCAATGACAAAAATCCTAACGGGGGCGATTACTGGCGGCAGGCCGTTTTTTACAAAATCCTCGTGGATAATTACCCGGAAAAAAACTGGAAAGTTATCAGCACCGAATTTGACTTTGTGGAGCCTGACAAAAAGAAAAACTACCGGAAAGAGAAAGTTGTGATTAGTCCGGCCGACCTGGAAACTGTTACGCAGCAGATCACAGCCGTGTGGGAAAAAATACAAAATCACGAGTTTTATACCGGCTGCGGTACAGAAGACTGCCACTGGTGCAATTTTGTTAAAACCAACAAGCTGGCTATTGCCCTGCACCAACTGGACAATGAAGAGGATCTGCCCGATCTGGCATGAAGCAAAATATTTACAGGATTTTTAGCAAGCCTTTTGTCCCTTCCGGCTTATGTTTGCGTTCTGTTATGATCAGCAAATGGGTTAAACATATCGCCGGCTGGCTGTTGCTGTCAGCCATCAGCTTCCCGGCATTTCTACTGGAAACCGGCTGTGCCAACATTATCCCCCCGGCCGGCGGTCCACGCGATTCGCTGCCGCCGGTGTTACTGAAAGCTTCTCCGGCCGATTCTTCAAAAAATTTCCGGGGCAACCGTATTACGCTGTCGTTTGATGAATACGTTGATATCCAAAACGTGCAGCAAAACCTGATTGTATCTCCCGTTCCCAAAGCACTGCCTGCCGTAGACCATAAGTTAAGCACCATCACTATCAAACTACGGGATTCACTGGAGCCCGGTACAACCTATACCCTGAACTTTGGAGACGCCATCAGGGATATTAACGAAGGAAATATTTTAAAAAACTTTGTATACATTTTCTCGACCGGCAGCTCCTTTGACTCGCTGCAACTCAAAGGCCAAGTCATCCTCGCAGAAACCGGCGGCACCGACACTACGTTAATTGTTATGCTGCACAGGAGCGGCAGCGACTCAGCCATCGTAAAAGAAAAGCCCCGCTACGTAACCCGGCTCGACGGCAAAGGAAATTTCACCTTCCGCAACCTGCCGGCCGGCACCTTTTACCTTTACGCCATGAAAGATGAAAGCAACAGCTACCGCTTCAGCGGACGGGACCAGTTGTTTGCCTTCGCCGGTAAACCGGTGGTCATTTCACAAACCGATACTATTTCTCATATACTGTATGCATTTCCCGATAACGAAGGCGCATCGCCCGCTGCTGCTAAAACCACTAAAGGCGCCGTTTCCAAAGAAAAAAGACTGATCATCCAAAACAACCTGGATGGCAACCGGCAGGACTTGCTGAATGATTTTACAATGAAGTTTGAAGTACCCCTGAAATATGTTGATACTTCCAAACTGGTTTTTACCAGCGATTCTTCCTTTACGCCCTTGAGCGGTTATACCTTTACGAAAGACAGCAGCGGCAAAGCCCTCACGCTGCATTACCCGTGGAAAGAAAACACACTGTACAACCTTATACTTGACAAAGATTTTGCCGAAGACACCCTGGGCAGAAAACTCTTGAAAACAGATACACTTCGTTTTACCAGTAAGCAACTGGCCGATTATGGCTCAGTGCGCATCAGGTTCCGCAACCTGGATATGTCAAAAAATCCCGTATTGCAATTTGTGCAAAACGATCAGGTCATCAAATCATTTCCACTGGCTGGCCCGGAATTTTACCAGCAGTTATTCGTTCCCGGGGATTATGAACTCCGGATACTGAATGATGATAATAAAAACGGCCGCTGGGACCCTGGTATTTTTATGGATAAACACCAGCAGCCGGAAATCGTACAACCAGTGCCCAGCGGCAAAATCAATATCAAACCAAGCTGGGAAAACGAATTTGAGCGGGAAGCCCCTGCCGGCGGAGTCCCCCGGTAGAAGTGGTTGCTGACATAAATCCTTTAAAAGCTTTCTTACCCGGCAGGACAGTGGCATTTGGAAGATCAAAACCGGTGGTTGTATCTTTGAACCATGCAATTCTCCTCTGTTTTACTGGAAAATGCCGTGAATGAATTTGCCCGGCTCCCAGGCATTGGTAAAAAAACCGCCCTGCGGCTGGTGCTGCACCTGCTGAAACAAAACACGCAGGATGTGAACCATTTTAGTGAAGTGATCAGTAAAATGCGAAGTGAAATAAAATTCTGCCAGCGCTGCTTCAACGTGGCTGATGGAGACATCTGTTCGATCTGTGCCAACAGCCTGCGCAAGCAGGAACTGATTTGTGTGGTGGAAAGCATCCGCGATGTAATTGCGATTGAAAGCACACAGCAATTCAACGGTACATACCATGTGCTGAACGGCGTCATTTCTCCGTTGGATGGCATCGGGCCCGATCAACTGAACATTGAATCGCTACTGAGCCGCGTGGAAAAAGAAAAAACAGAAGAAATCATTTTTGCACTCAACGCCACCATACAGGGCGATACCACCATTTATTACATACAAAAAAAGTTACAGCCTTTCACGGTTCGCATTACCACCATTGCCCGCGGCATCGCCTTTGGTGGCGAGCTGGAATATGCCGATGAAATGACGCTGGCCAGGAGCCTGCAAAACAGGTTGCCGGTGGAAAGCTATGTGGCAGGCAAATAACCTTTGTCTTTTAACCCGGAACATATACCTTTGCAACCTGAACACCAGGCGGATTTGTTTATTGTTCGGCCTGATTACCTCAAAACAGAACTAATAAACATCAGAAACTTCTCCCCGCCGTTTCCAGTGTTTATCAGTTCAGCAAAACATGCGCTATGCGTTCGATACACGATTTACTCAATGAACGTATCCTGGTCATTGATGGAGCGATGGGCACAATGATCCAGCGGTATAAACTATCAGAGGCCGATTACCGTGGCGACCGTTTCAAAAACTGGCACTGCGATGTGAAAGGCAATAACGACCTGCTGAACCTCACACGGCCGGATATCATCACGGCAATACACAAACAGTACCTGGAAGCGGGTGCTGACATTATTGAAACCAATACATTCAGCAGCACGGCCATTGCACAGGCTGATTACGGCATGCAATCGCTGGCGTATGAACTGAATGTTGCAGCTGTCAAATGTGCTAAACAGGCGATCCGTGAATTCAATTCACCGGAGCCAAAATTCATTGCCGGTGCGATCGGCCCCCTGAATAAAACACTGTCTTTGTCGCCCGATGTTAATAACCCCGGTTACCGTGCAGTCACCTTTGATGAGGTAGTAGCCGCCTATACCGAACAGGTGAAAGGATTAGTGGATGGCGGCGCTGACCTGTTACTGATAGAAACCATCTTTGATACTCTCAATGCCAAGGCCGCTGTGTATGCCATAAAAAACTATTTCAGGCAGGCAGGACTATCAAAAGAAAAAGAACTGCCAATCATGATCAGCGGAACCATTACGGATGCATCCGGCAGAACATTGAGCGGTCAAACACTCGAAGCATTTTATACATCGCTCATCCATGCCAGGCCCTTAAGTATCGGGTTGAATTGTGCACTCGGCGCCAGGGAAATGCGGCCGCATATTGAAGAACTCTCACAAATAGCAGCCTGTTATACCTCCGCCTACCCCAATGCCGGCTTACCCAACGCCATGGGCGAATATGATGAACAACCGGAAGATACTGCGCATTATATCGAAGAATGGGCAATAGAAGGATTTGTAAACATTGTTGGCGGGTGCTGCGGCACTACACCGGATCACATCCGGCACATTGCCGAACAGGTAAGAAAATTAAAACCACGGCGTTTGCCGGTAATTGAAAAACAACTTGCCTGATGTCTCATCTGCTCATAATCATATCAATCATTGTTTTGATTGTAAACAACTTTTCATTGATCAGAAACTTGCTTTCCAAAAAGAATCAGTAAATGCAGGAAACAGTTACAATTAAACCATACTTGCGGCTTTCCGGGCTGGAACCCCTTGTGGTAAGACCCGAAACTAATTTTGTCAATATCGGGGAACGCACCAATGTGACCGGTTCAAAAAAATTTGCCCGGCTGGTAAAAGAAAATAAATACGAAGAAGCGCTAAGCGTAGCCCGGCAGCAGGTCGAAAACGGGGCACAGGTGCTGGATGTAAATATGGACGACGCCCTGCTGGACGGGGTAAAAGCCATGACCACTTTCCTGAACCTGTTGCAGAGCGAGCCGGATATTGCTAAAATACCCGTGATGATTGACAGCTCGAAGTTCGAAATCATAGAAGCCGGGCTGAAATGCGTGCAGGGAAAATGTATTGTGAATTCCATTTCACTCAAAGAAGGCGAGGAAAAATTCATCCGGCAGGCCGAAGTGTGCAAACTGTTCGGCGCTGCCGTGGTAGTGATGGCTTTTGATGAAAACGGACAGGCTGATACGTTAGAACGCCGGGTGAACGTTTGCGAAAGAGCCTATAAAATACTCACCGAACAAGTTGGCTTTGATCCGCAGGATATCATATTTGATCCCAATATTTTCGCCATTGCCACTGGACTGGAGGAGCATAATAATTACGCTGTAGATTTTATTGCAGCCACACGGATCATTAAACAAAAAATGCCGCTGTGCAAAGTGAGCGGCGGCGTAAGCAACCTGTCCTTCTCGTTCCGCGGGAACGATCATGTTCGCGAGGCCATGCATGCAGTATTCTTATACCATGCCATACAGGCCGGAATGGATATGGGTATCGTCAATGCGGGTCAATTGGTTGTTTACGATGAAATAGAGCCGCAGCTGCGGGAATTGTGCGAAGATGTTATCCTGAACCGCCATAACGATCACAACGAAGCCACCGAAAAACTGATTGCATTTGCCGAAACGGTAAAAACAAAAGGCAAAGCCGAAGTAAAAGACGAAGCCTGGAGAAATACGCCGGTGGAAGAGCGCCTGAAACATTCGCTGATCAATGGAATTACAGACTATATCGAACAGGACACCGAAGAAGCAAGACTAAAATACCCCAAGCCCCTTGATGTGATCGAAGGCCCCCTGATGGATGGTATGAATGTAGTGGGCGACCTGTTTGGCAGTGGAAAAATGTTCCTGCCGCAGGTGGTGAAAAGTGCCCGCGTGATGAAAAAAAGTGTTGCGATCCTGACACCCTATATTGAAGCCGAAAAAGAACAGCGCAAACTGGCCGGCCTGGCTTCCGGTACCGAAAGTACCGAATCATCCGGCGGAGCAAAAATATTACTGGCTACTGTCAAAGGCGATGTGCATGATATCGGTAAAAACATTGTAGGTGTGGTACTGGCCTGCAATGGCTATGAAATTATTGATCTGGGCGTCATGGTGCCGGCAGAAAAAATCCTGGAAACAGCCGAAAAAGAACAGGTATCGATCATCGGGTTGAGCGGCCTCATCACACCGTCACTGGACGAAATGGTACACGTGGCACATGAGATGAAACGAAGAGGTATGCAGCAACCCCTGATGATTGGAGGTGCCACCACCTCCCGCCTGCATACGGCCATCAAAATTGCTCCGCAATATGACAACGGTGTTGTGCATGTGCTGGATGCCTCCCGGAGCGTAACCATTGCAGGCACGCTTTTAAACAAAGAGCAGAAAAACCAGTACCTGGAAGCTACTCGTGTAGAATATAAAAAACTGGCGGAAGATTTTGCCAGTAAAAAACCGGTAAAACAATATATTTCTTATCAGGATGCCTGCAGCAATAAAACAGGGATTGACTGGACTAATTATACAGCTCCGGCACCCTCATTCACCGGCGCACGCATCTTTGATCAGTACGATTTGCAGGAAATCAGGCAGTACATCGACTGGAACCCATTCTTTATCGCCTGGGAACTGCATGGAAAATTCCCCAAAATCCTGGAAGATGAAAAAGTGGGAGCAGAAGCCACAAAGTTATACAACGATGCCAATGCCCTGCTGGATCGCATCATAAAAGAAAAATGGCTGACTGCACACGGAGCTATTGGCTTTTGGCAAGCCGAAGCCGTTGGTGATGACAGCATACGGGTAACAGATAATGACAAAATCATTCAACTGGATTTCTTACGCCAGCAAATTAAAAAAGCACCCGGTCAGCCCAATTTATCATTAGCTGATTTCATTACGCCGGAGCAATTTAATCAGCCTGATTTTATTGGTGCTTTTGCCGTTACTATCCGCGGCATTGAGCCCCACCTTAAAAAGTTTGAAGCCGCCCACGATGATTATTCTAAAATCATGCTGCAGGCCCTGGCCGATCGTTTGGCAGAAGGCTTTGCAGAGTGCCTGCACACAAGGGTTAGAAAAGAATTCTGGGGCTATGCAAAGGATGAAACCTTAAGCAACGATGACCTGATCAAAGAAAAATACCAGGGAATCAGGCCGGCACCGGGCTATCCCGCATGCCCCGACCACACGGAAAAATACAAGTTGTTCGAACTGCTGGGAGGCGAAGAGGCTACCGGTATTCACCTTACCGAGTCGCTTGCTATGTACCCGGCTGCGTCTGTCTGTGGCTGGTATTTCAGCCATCCGAAAAGCCAGTATTTTGGCGTTGGAAAAATATTACACGATCAGCTCGAACACTATGCCCGGCGAAAAGGAATGACCGTGGAAGAAGCGGAAAAATGGCTACGACCAATTTTAGAATAAAATAAATACCTGTATGTCAGTTGCCGATAAATTAAAAGCATTACTGGAAAGCAAGGCCGCTGCCAATTTAAAGGCGGGCGAAGCATTCCTGGCGCAAAACGCCAAGCGTGAAAATGTTGTGACCCTGCCCAGCGGTTTACAGTACGAAGTGTTGCAGATGGGCACCGGGGAAAAGCCTGCAGCGCACAACACCGTAACCTGCCATTACCATGGCACATTAATTACCGGCGAAGTCTTTGACAGCTCTGTTAAAAGAGGGCAGCCTGCCAGTTTCCCGCTCAATGCGGTTATTAAAGGATGGACAGAAGGCCTGCAACTGATGCCCGCGGGTAGCAAATTCCGGTTTTTTATTCCGCCGCAGCTTGGTTACGGCAGCCGGCAGGTGAGTTCTCTCATCGGGCCTAACAGTACATTAATTTTTGACGTGGAGTTACTTTCGTTCAAGTAAGACCGTTACCTGGTTTTTATCACCGTCGTATTCGTCCAGGCATCATGCCACGGTGTTCCAAAGCCCGAAAGGGGTTCAAAGGGTACCAGCCGTATAACAGAACGCAGCAGGGTATCTTTGAATGTAAGCTCCTGCCCGTCGTTACGCACTGCCCGCGAGCCGGTTACAAGTTTGCCCAGCGTGTATCCGTTAAACACTTTTTCGCAAAAGGTGTAGTAAATGATATAATTAAAGATTGCGATGACATAGGCCAGCAATATCACACCGGCGCTATAGGCACCATGCTGCAGATAATATTGAATAAAATCCGGGAACAGTTTTACCAACAGGTACCCAATCAGGGTACCCGTTACATAGCTGAGGCCAAAGCGCATGAGCAGGTTATCAATCAAAAAATTCAGAAAGCGTTGACCAGTGGTGGCCGGTATTGCCATCGACATTTGTGAAAAATCATCAAACAATCCGCCGGCAGATTGTTCACCGGTATCATAATTACCTTCCATAAGTGCATTATGTTTATTTGCAAATAAAAGAAAGCAACAGCATAAATGCAATACGCTAAAAAGTATTAAAGCAGCGATGCCAGCTTGTCTTTCAGTTGTTCCGGATTTTGAAAATGCACACCCGTTATACCCAGCATTTCTGCAGCTTTTACGTTGCGCAGGTTATCATCGATAAAAACGGCTGCTGCAGGATTGATGCTGTAACGATCCAGTAACCGCTGGTAAAACTCGGGAAATGGTTTTCTCGTTTTTTCTTCTCCGCTCACCACCCGCCCGTCAAACCAGTGCAGGAAGTCGAAACGCTCCAGCGCAATAGGAAATGTTTCAGCACTCCAGTTAGTAAGCGCATAAAATTTTAAGCTGGTATTATTTTTCAGTTGCCTGAAAAGCTCAACGGTGTCGTGAATGGGACCGCCTAACATTTCGGTCCAGCGGCCATAATATGCACGGATTTCTTTTTCCCATTCCGGGTGCTTGGCTACCAGCTCTTCGGTAGCCTGGGCAATGGGATAGCCTGCATCCTGGTTCTCATTCCAGTCGCTGGTGGTGATATGTTCAAAAAACCAGTCAATCTTATCCTCCGAATCAAAAATAGTGCGGTATACATATCGCGGATTCCAGTCGATGAGGACTCCTCCCAAATCAAATATGACAGTCGTAATTTGCCGGGTCATTTTTTCTATGTAAGTATGAATTAAAAAATAATTTTATTATAAAGGAAACATGTTCGGTACAGCCGTCAGTTTTTTTCAAACAACCACCACATTTTTTTCCGGGGTTTAATCTGGTAATTTTCCCGGATATACTTTTTAATGTGATCCATGGCCTCGTCAATACTGTCTGTTACCAGCACCAGCGATAAATCTTCTTTATTAATCGTGCCCTGAATTGCAAGGTATTCCATGTATTCCAGCAGTTCTTTGTAGAATTGTTTGCCAAACAATACAATCGGGAATTGGGTGATGGTGTTGGTTTGCACCAGTGTCAGCGTTTCAAAAAATTCGTCCATGGTACCAAAACCGCCCGGCATAATGATAAAGGCATAGGAATATTTTACCAGCATCACTTTGCGCACAAAAAAGTGTTCAAACGTAATCGTTGTTTGCACGTAAGGATTGGGTTGTTGCTCAAAGGGCAACTGGATATTACAGCCAATGGACCGGCCGCCACTTTCAAAAGCGCCACGGTTGGCCGCTTCCATAACACCGGGACCACCGCCCGTCATCACGGTAAATCCCATTTCCGCAATCCGTTTTCCAAATTTCCGCGCATCATCATAGTAGGGATGATCCTCTTTAAAACGGGCCGAGCCAAACACCGTAATGCAGGGACCAACAAAATGCAGTGTGCGAAAGCCTTTTATCATTTGCTTAAAAACCCGCCAGGCAAAACCCAGTTCATAGGTGCGGCTTTTGGGTCCTTCAAGATAAACCTGTTCTTTAGCAGGAATAATTTTCTCCGGCGAAGCCATGTCGATTTTGTTTGTAAAAAATAAAAATAGAACAATTTACCGCAAGTTTGCTTTTTTAAATCCTGTAACTTACCCGCTGAAATTTTTTGTTATGCGCATCATTTCCTACAATGTCAACGGCATTCGCGCCGCCATCAATAAAGGCTTTCTTGACTGGCTGAAAACAGATCCTGCCGATGTGATTTGCGTGCAGGAGACAAAGGCCCTGAAAGAAAACGTGGATCACAAATCGTTTACCGATCTCGGTTACCACAATTACTGGTTTAGTGCACAAAAAAAAGGATATAGCGGCGTGGCAGTTTTTACCAAGATTAAACCCGATAATGTTGAATACGGTAATGGTCATTCCTTGAGTGATGATGAAGGCCGGGTACTGCAACTTGACTTTGGCGCTGTACGGCTGATTAACGCCTATTTTCCATCTGGAACCTCTGGCGACGAAAGACAATCTTTTAAATACGAATGGCTGGGTGAATTTTTTACCTACCTGAATACATTAAAAAAGAAACACCCGAAACTGATTCTTTGCGGCGATTATAATATTGCCCATAAGGAAATTGACATCCACGATCCTAAAGGCAACAAGAACTCTTCAGGCTTTTTGCCGGATGAGCGCAAATGGATGGATAAGTTTTTTGAAAGCGGCTGGATTGATACGTTTCGCGTCTTTCATCCCGAACCACACCGGTACAGCTGGTGGAGCCAGCGTTTTCCCAGTGTTCGTCTCAATAATAAAGGTTGGCGAATTGACTATATCAATGTAACAGAACCATTGAAAAAAAATCTGAAAGACGCCGATATTTTTCCGGATATAAAACACAGCGATCACTGTCCCGTGTATCTTGATATCAAATTATAACATGACCGTTTACAACATCACTGTCAAAATCAATCCGGCGATCGAAGAGGAATGGATAGCCTGGCAAAAGCAGGTATACATTCCGGCCATGATGCGCACAGAACAGTTTAGCGGTTATACATTTTACCGGTTGCTGGAGCAGGACGAACAGGATGGTATCACCTACGTATTTCAATACACACTGCCGGGTCTGCAACACTATCAGCAGTTTACCGAAAAATTTGCCCGCGATCTTCAGCAAATGGCCTGGGAAAAATGGGGTGACCAGTTTGTCTCCTTTCAAACAATTATGGAGGCTGTGCAATAAGTGTGGATAAGAATAAAATTAATTTTTCCTTTACAAGCAAAACACATAAAGCTGAAACACTGATCCACAAAGGATTTGAGCACCACTCCGTGAAACAGGCTGGCAGCAAGGATTTGCGGCTGTTGTACAAATTTTCAAAACTTTTTTTAAAATAGTGCTTTTCATACAACCCTTGTCCGGCGCGGGTTCGAAGCATTTTGCCGAATGAAAAAGTAAGTAAAAAAATTTTGCCGGATGTGAAAAGCGTCTAAATTTGTCGTCACTTCAAACATTTTAAAAAACACATCTATGAACAAAGCTGAACTTATCAACAAGCTTGCAGATGATGCCGGTATTACGAAGACACAGGCAAACGCTGCACTGGATTCTTTTGTTGAAGCTGTTACAAAAACATTAAAAGGTGGCGGAAAAGTTACCCTTGTAGGCTTCGGTACTTTTTCTGTTTCAAAAAGAGCTGCCCGTAATGGCCGTAACCCTCAAACAGGTGAAGTAATCAAGATCAAAGCAAGAAAAGTTGCCCGCTTCAAAGCTGGTAAAGAGCTTTCTGCTAAATTGTAACAACACCTTCAAATCTTTAAAAAGCTCCAGCCCACCTATGTGTACCGGAGCTTTTTATATTTTACGGCATGATAGCAAAAATAAATTCGGCATCTTTGCCCCTGCAAAAACGTATCATTCACCAGTAAAATAATTATTATGGGAAAAGGAGATAAAAAAACGGCTAAAGGCAAACGCTTCCAGGGCTCATTCGGTAAAAGCAGACCTGCGAAACCGGCAAAAAAAGCTGCCAAAAAGAAAGCTTAACGTGTAAGTACTTGTGTTACAAAAGGACGGGCATTGAAAGCCTGTCCTTTTATTTTTCCTGCATTTTCCACATCAGGGTGCCAGTCGTTCAATTGTCCATTCACCGCTATCATGTAACTCGTAACAAAGGCGGTCATGCAGGCGGCTTGGCCGTCCCTGCCAGAATTCTATCCGAAGCGGTTTTACAAGATAACCACCCCAGTGCGGTGGACGTGGTATGGCCATACCAGCCATTTCCTTTTCCAGCCGGCTGTAGTGATCGTCGAGCCAACGCCGGTTTTCAATGGGCTGGCTTTGCGGCGAAGCCCAGGCTCCAATACGGCTTCCTTCCGGCCTGGATTTAAAATACGTATCGCTTTCCGCTGCACTGATTTTTTGTACCGAACCGGTAATCCGCACCTGTCGTTCCAGTTCTTTCCAGAAAAAAACCAGGCAGGCATAAGGATTTTCTTCAAGTTGCCCACCTTTATGACTCTTGTAATTGGTGAAAAAAACAAATCCTCTCTCATCAAAACTTTTTAACAATACAATACGGGCCGAAGGAATGCCATCCCGGGAAGCGGTAGCCAGCGTCATGGCGTTCACTTCATCTATTTCCGATTCGATCGCTTCGTTCCACCAACGTTCAAATTGTTTGATGGGATCGGGCAGCACATCAGTTTCCAGCAATTGTTGCAAGGCATAGTCCCTGCGGATGTCTGCGATATTTTTATTCATTGTGTATCGGCTTTAAAACTGCGTGTAAAATTATAGAACTGTTCCCTTATAAAGAGTAAAAGCTCCTTTCGGAGCTTTTATGAACAGTTGGTTTTGGCAGTTATTTAAAAAAAGATCAGACGCCACCCTGGCGGCGAAGCAGGGCGTCTCTCTCTTCGGATACCATATTTAGTTTATTCTCCAGCTCGCCTATGCGCTTGAGCTGTCCTTCGAGTTTTTTGTGTGCATCACTCAGCACCTGCAAATCGTTGTTCAACTCTTCGAGGTAGGCTACACGTTTTTGCAATTGTTGTCTTTGAAAATTCGATTCTTTTAACTTCTCCTCTGTTTCGGCAAGTTGCAGGCCCAGGTGCTGGTTTTCCTGCACAAGTGCTTGCAGTTTTGCCTTTTGCTCATCATATTCACGCACCAGCTTAACGTGAGATTCTTTCAGGTCTTCATAATCCACATTCACCATTTTTGAGCTGGCCACTTGCGATTCCAGTTTTTGCATCTTGCTCTGCAGTACGTTGAATTCATTGTACGCATTATCGAGCATAGATGTCATTTCCCGCGTCAGATGTTCCTTTTGGCGGATATTGTTGATCTCTTTTTCTTTTTCGCCGAGTGCAATCCGCAATTGGTTGATTTGGTTGCTCAGCTCTTCGTTCTGCTCCATCATCAGCTGCTGCTGTTCTTCCTTCTCTTTAATCACGTCAATCTGCGCCAGCAATCGGTTAATTTTATCGTTATGCTCCATCAGGCTGTTCTGCGCCTGGCGCAATTGATTCATATAATCCGGTTTCTCTTCCTGCACCGGTAGTGCCGGTACTTCAGCAGCCAATTTTTTTGCCTCGCCCAGTTCTGTTTCTGCCTGCCGCAGGGCATCCTGTGCATATTCCAGGTTGGCGTGAACCTCATCCAGGTCTGACACTAATTTCTTGTTCTGCCGGCGAAGTTCTTCTATTTCCATGCGGTAAATACGGGAGCTGTCTTCCGCTTCTGCCAGCCTTTCTTTGATTTCAGAAATCTCCTTATCTCTTGAATCAACTTCGTTGAAATATTTTGACTTCCAGTCTTCAATACTCTTGTTCAGCCGTTCTGTTTCTACCGAAGATGTTTTAAGGCTTCGGCGGCTGCTGAGAAAGAAATGAATGGCAATACCGAGGATCACTGCACCCAATTGCAGAATGACGATTTCCACAACAGACAATGTCAGAGCGGCCAGGATAACTGATGTCATGAATACGGGGATGTTTAGATGAAAGAAAAATCAGGCGACTTACTTGATCACAAATCTACTGGCAAACTAAATAAAAAAACATTTTTCTCCGCGCAGAAATCCTACAAATTATACACAAGTAATCAATCGTAAATTTCCGAATCGGCTTTAGAACAGTCGTTTAGCCCGTTACTAATGTGCCCACCTTTTCGCCTGTTACCACACGGCGCAGGTTTCCGGGCCTGTTCATATCAAAAACAACAATGGGCAAATGGTTTTCCATGCACAGGGTAAAAGCTGTCATGTCCATTACACGAAGATTATTGGTAAGACATTCCTGGAAAGTGATGGTTTGGAATTTAGTGGCAGTGGGATCCTTTTCGGGGTCGGCAGTGTAAATGCCATCTACCCTGGTACCTTTCAGAATCACATCGCATTTGATTTCAATGGCCCGCAGCACGCCGGCCGTATCGGTGGTAAAGTAGGGATTACCGGTGCCGGCGCCAAATATCACGACCCGGCCTTTTTCTACGTGCCGGATGGCGCGGCGGCGAATATACGGCTCGGCAATTTGCTCCATCTTAATAGCACTTTGCAAGCGTGTATAAACGCCAATTTTTTCCAGCCCCGCCTGCAAAGCCATACCGTTAATCACCGTGGCCAGCATGCCCATATAATCACCATGTGCTCTTTCTATGCCGGTTTCAGCTTCATTCATGCCCCGGTAAATATTCCCCCCGCCAATCACAATAGCCACTTGCACGCCAAGATCTGTGATCGATTTGATATCCTGGGCATATTGCGAAATCACCGCCGGATCCAGACCAAAACTTTTATCCCCCATTAATGATTCACCGGATAATTTGAGCAGTACACGTTTATACTTTGGAAGCATGAAAAAAGATTTGCGTTGCGAAGATAGGGGATTTGATTTTCACAGTATTGTTGTAATAAAATACCGGGCATCTCACATTGCCGGCATCATATGTCCTGGTGATTTCGCTGGGAATACTCTTTTTCCGAGCAGAAAAACTTGAAAAATTCGACCAACTACATTGATTCACGACCAATAACAATGGCGAAAGAGAGCTGAGCTGATCTTTTTTTGTAGCTTTTAAATAACAAAAGCCCCTCAACCTGCATGATGAAATCACAGCTTATCTATAGCATTGAGATATGGCTTTTTTTATGCTTCTTGCCTGCATATATTTTTCCCCAGGAAACCAATAGTAATGTCTCCGGCATTGTCAAATCCGAAAGAAATGAAGTGCTGCAAAATGCGACTGTTACCGTAGTGCACGAGCCCACTAAGAATACCTATTCCACACAGACGAATGCAATGGGCTATTTCTACTTTTTTAATATTAAACCGGGAGGTCCATACAGCATCAGCATCAGCTATACAGGTTTCGAGCCCTTGTTAAAAACAAATCTTTTTATCAGCTACACTGCGCAAAATTTTTATTCCTTCCTGCAGGGCGACCTGTTTTCGGCATTTATTTTAAAAGAAAAAAATAATACGCTTGATGAAGTAACAGTAACAGCAAAAAAAGAAACTGCCCCGAGATTTGGATTGGCAACCAACATTGACCAGGAAAACATAAACGCACTTCCCTCCATCAGCCGTAGCCTGCAGGACTTTGTGCGGCTCGTACCCAATGCAAAAGTGAACGGTGATGGAGGGATATCACTGGCTGGGCAGAATAATAAATACAACGCTTTATTCATTGATGGTTCCAATACAAATGATGTGCTGGGGCTTGCCAATAACGGATTGGCAGGAGGCCGAACGGATGCACCACCCGTTTCAATGGAAGCGATCGAGGAACTAAAAGTTTTACAATCGCCGTATGACGTGCAGTATAGCAACTTCACAGGTGGCAGCATAAATGCTATTACAAAATCGGGGTCTAATCAGTTCAAATCATCAGCCTGGTATTATTTCAGAAATGAAAAGATGGCCGGTAAATCACCCGTACCCGTTGAAGTACCGGGTTCCCCAGGCGTATATGCAAGAACAAAACTGGATCATTTTTTTAACCAAACTACCGGGGCCTGGACCAGCGGACCGTTTGTTAAAAACAAATTATTTTATTTCCTGCTGGCAGAATACCAGGGCGAAGTACAGCCGCAGCCCTATAATTTTTCTGAGTACAAGGGTAACAGCAGCACACAACAAATACTTGATTTGGCAGATACGGTTCAAAAACGTTATGGATATGCTGTCGGTTCGCCGGATGGAAAAAATGAGTTGAACGTAAACCGGTTTGTGGTAAAACTGGACTGGAATCCCAATACAAAAAATAAATTCACGTTCAGCTACCGGTACAACGACGGCGAACGAATAGCACCGCAATCCCAAAATGGCAGTACTTCCATCCGGTTTTCTAACAACAGTTACCGCCTTCGTTCAACCACCCATTCCGCCTCTTTTGAATGGAAGAGCTATTTCAGGAACGCAGCGAATAACCGTTTACTCCTAACATTCAACAATGAAGTAACCCCTGTAAAAATAACCGGGCAGCCGTTCCCGGTTGTCAGTATTAACGACGGGCCGGGTACTATTATATTTGGCAGCAGCGGTATCGGACAGGTTAACCGATTCACCTCGTCTGCATTTACATTACTTAATATTTACAGGTTCGTAAAACGTAACCATACATTCAGCACAGGTATTGATCTGGATTTTACAAAAGTGAAAGACATTGCCCTGAACAGTTATTTTGGACAGTATCGTTACCGGGAGCTTAATGATTTTATGATGAACAAAGCCCCGTTGCGATATACCAGGACTTTATCGCTTGTTGACAAACCAAAAAACGCCAATACGAATGCATCTGCAAATTACAACCCGTTAAGTGCCGGCTATTTTATTAATGATGAACTACGGTTTACAGACAACCTGAAACTAACAGCAGGCATAAGAGTTGATGTGAATGTTTTGCCTTCAAAATTTCAAGAAGATCAGTATTTCAATACAACAGCCCGTAATGAAATTGCAAAGTATTATGACCTCGAGGGAGCCGTATCCGGCAGATCGATGAAAGCTGCCTGGCAATTATCGCCACGCCTGGGATTTGCTTATAAAATACCGGAAGAGCGGCTAACCATACGGGGTGGCGCCGGTATATTTTCAGGACATATTTTGAATGTCTGGGCTTCGCAGTTATATGTAACCCATGTTGCCAATTTAAACATCGCACCTCAGCTGTATGGATTGTATTTTAATCCCGATCCTTACAATCAACCTGATTTCCAATCGCTGGGTATCAATCCTGAAAATACAAAAGGCACTTTGATACTGATTGCCCGTAACTATAAATACCCGGCTGTATTCCGCACATCACTCGGCATGGAAAAAAACCTTTTACGTAACTGGAATCTGTCCGCTGAATTGTTTTTGACAAAAAATATTTATGAAAACAAGTATACCAATGTAAACATCCTGCCGCCAATGGTGAAAGCAGCCCTCCCCGATAGTAGGAATATTTATTCGTTAAATACGATGCCGGGCAAAATACCCTTACCAGGCGGTAATCCGTACGATAATATTTTTTTATTGTCGAACTCCCATGGACAAAAAGGATTTTCGTACGGGGTTGCGGCGGTCGTGAATACAGCTATTACCAACAAGTTACAGGTAACCCTTTCGTATTGTTTCGAAAATTCCATTAATTTATTCGATCCTGTTGGCACTGGTAATACCATTGACGGGCAATGGATCCGCCTGGAAACAGTAAATGGAAAAAATTTTGCCAGTAATTCTATTTCCGATTTTGATCTGCGGCACAGGATTAGTGCAGCATGGACAAAAAAATATACTTATAGAAAATGGTCAACACTGATCACTTTACTATATAATGGGCAATCTGGTGCTCCGTTCAGTTACGTGTATGGTGGCAGCATGATAAACGATGCCGGAAATATCCCCCAGTTTAACGCCGATCTTATTTACATCCCCACAAATGCAGATCTTGCAAACATGATCTTTATTGCCAATGCTACTAATACTACAGCACCGGAACAACAAAAAGCAGCACTGAATAATTATATTGAAAACGATAAATACCTGCGCAAGCACCGGGGCGAATTTGCTGAAAGAAACGGTGCAAGGCTTCCATTTACACACACTCTCGATTTGCGCTTTCAGCAGGATTTGACGATACAACTGAATAAAAAGAAAACCATCATCAGCATCATGTATGATGTATTTAATTTTACCAATATGCTCAATCGAAAATGGGGCAGGCTATACTTCCTCCCGAATGACAGTTACTCACTCATAACATTTGCAGGATTTGCTGATCCCGATAAACTGATTCCGCAATATCAATTCGGACCTTTAAACGGGAAGCCCTGGTCGGTACAAAGCAGTACGACTCCCGGCAACAGCGCCAGATGGATAAGCCAGTTGGGTGTAAAAATAAATTTTTAAGAAAATCAAGTTGACTGAATCACTTCTATTACGTGCTGCTTATACAAGCGGCCGATAGGAATTTCTTTACGATCCAGCTGAACAGAAAGATTATTATAGCCGGTTACTTTATTTAATGAAATAATGTACGAGCGGTGTATTCGCAAAAACTTATGTTCGGATAAAAGATTTTCCATGGAGCTGATCGATTGTTTTACCAGCCAGCTTTTACCGGTAGTCATAAACACTTTTACATAATCTTTCCAGCCTTCAATGTAAAGTATTTCATTGATCAAAATCTTCAGCATGCTCTTATCCACTTTCAGGTAGACAAACGCATCGGGGTTTGTTTTATAATCCTCGGTATGGCTGATGATTTCCTGTCCCATTAATCGTTTTACCTTGCTGACGGCTTTTAAAAAACGCTCAAAAGATACAGGCTTCACTAAATAATCAACGGCATCCAGCTCGTAACTTTCAAGTGCATATTCACGATAGGCCGTTACAAAAATAACTTTAGGCGGATGGGAAAGATTTTTCAAAAATTCCGTACCCGTGATCTTGGGCATTTTAATGTCGAGGAAAATTACATCTACCTGTTTTTCATGCAGCACGTCCATTGCCTCCACAGCTGTTTTACAAAGTGCAACAATTTCCAAACCACTCACATTAGCAATATGTGATTGCAAAACCTTTAAAGCAGGCGGTTCATCATCTACAAGCAGGCATCGAAGTTTCATACAGATATACTTTCGGTAGCACCCTGGAACAATGGCGCTGAAGAAGGCTTTGCAACGGAAACCGGGCTTAGATCAACCAATAGTGAAACTACAAAAAAATTACCTTCATC
>DASTSN010000058.1:0-30549 GCA_035760665.1 Chitinophagaceae bacterium
GGTTCTAAAACAATGGATAACGACATTTTCGCTGCTTTTGCTCTTGGTTACTGTTGCGAAAAACTGCGCTGTAGGCAAATATATAACTACAGCCAGCGAAAGAGTTAAGCAGCTTTCTCTTCCCGGTGTTATTTATAAACGCCGTAACGCGGTCTTCACACAAAATCATTGGCAGGCAGGGCTGAGCAGTTATTTATTTCTTATCCCTTATGGGTGTGCTACCCGGGTGGCATTAAAGTGGCTTTAGAGTGGCCTTTGAGTGGGCTTTGCGTGGCTTTCACCCGGGCGGTCATAACCGGTCAAACCAGGCCAAAGCGGCCAAAACCGGTCAAACCCGGCCAAAGCGGCCAAAACCGGTCAAACCAGGCCAAAGCGGCCAGTTGATTGGCAAGGGCTGAAGGAGTATTGTAATCTTGTACTGCTCATTTTTAAACAGGTTTTATGGCAGCGCAAAAACGGATATTTTCCCTAAAGGGTGCGATCGGGCATGCTAGCCATCGAGGGACCACTAACCGGCCTAGGTGCAGGTCCGCAGGGCCTTGCCGGGAGCTGTGAATACTGCCTGTAATTTGCTTCTTCCAAAGAGGTGCTGTTCTTTTTTGCCTGTGTTGATTTCTTCTCCTTTCTTTTGTTTTTCCAAAAGAAAGGAGAAAAGAAAAGGAGCCCGAAATCGATGTACGGCCCGATTTCGGGTAAGCCCTGATTGAGCTTTTGTACTGCTGTGGTGAAGGACTGCAGGGCCCTGGCGGGAGCTGTCAATGCTGCTTCGTGTTGTCCGGGACAACGTGAGGCGCTGTGTTCCGGCTGGGAGTTTTTATGGTTGTGGATTTTGCAGGCAGGCCGGAACAAGGCGTAGATGAACCTGTTCCCAGCAACGTCTCCTCACGGGCATTGTGCAGAGGACAGGGACGTTACGTTAGTATACTCATATCCACGTATCTTTATTGAGTGCCAACGAAACAAACTATACCCTACAGCTTCGGAACATTTTTTATCACATTTACCTGCTATCAATGGCTGCCGCTGATTGAAAAGGTAAGCGGTTATACTATTATTTATCATTGGTTTGATTATTTAAAAAGCAAAGGACATTATATCAATGGTTATGTTATCATGCCCAATCATGTACATGCATTGATAAGCTTTGTTGAAACAGATCAGGACATTAACACGATCGTAGGGAATGGAAAAAGATTTATGGCTTATAAAATAATAGACCTGTTGGAGCAAAATAGTGAAGCCGAATTGCTAAGCAGGCTTTCAAATTCTGTAGAAGAAAAAAGAAAACAGAACAATAAGAAGCATGAGGTTTGGGAATTATCGTTTGACTGGAAAGACTGTCGAACCAAAAACTTTATCACTCAGCAATTGGATTATATCCATAATAACCCATGCCGGGGAAAATGGAATTTGTGCAATAGCCCTGTTGAATATTTGCATAGTTCGGCAAAATTTTATTTGACCGGAGAACAAGGAACCTATCCGGTAACAAATGTTGGGGAAATGGAAAATGTTGAATTTATAAAGAAAGGAAACATATGACGACGCAACGTCCTCAGCTGACGTATAGGCCTTAAGAGAGACGTTGCTGGGAAACAAAATTTTTCGTCTTATCAAGTTGGAGAGGCCGCTTCGTGCTTTCCAGGACATAGTGCCAGGGCCCCTTTCTTCCCAGCCCTGCCTTGGCTTGCGAGACAGGGCCTGCTCTTCTTCCCGGCCGTATTTTTTAATGCCATGTCGCAAGTCTTTCAATGAAGCCATTGGCAGAAAGGCTAAGAAAATTGTACTGGGACACAGCCAGGAAAAGAACAACAACGATCCTGTACAAAGACTGGCCCGTATACGAGGGCTCAGTACTGCAATCCAACGGGCAAAATAGAAGGCCTTTTATTCGTACAACTGTTTTTTATCAATTCAGTACGGGTTTACCACAGTTGATCCTCTTCCCCGTTTATTTTTTGTTTAAGCCCGCCCAGTTTTGCAGCACTTATCATTAACCTTATCAAGCAGCAGATTATGACAAAGAAATTTACCCTCATTGTTTTTACACTCCTTGGATATGTTAGCTCCCTGATGGCTGCAGGGCCTACAGTCCCTTCCAGTAATCTCAGTTTCCCCTCCAACAAACTGGATGGGGACCGCTTCACCATCAGTTTTAATAAAGGCAATGGCGCCTTCCGTCTTGTAGTTGTCAAAGAAGGCAGCCCGCTAACCACCACCGTTGCGGACGGGACTGATTATACCAGCAATAACTTACAACTGGGTACCCCTGGCACAGCCTTTCATGAAAGTGATGGCTTTGTTGTCTTTCGCGGCAGTAACGCCGGCAGTATTGTTACGCTGACAGTTACCGGACTCCGGCAAAACACCACTTACTATGTCAGTATCTGGGAGTTCAATGGTAGTGGTACTGCCACCGAATATCTTACCACGGCACTAACAGGCAGCATTACCACCAAATCGGCACCCAGCTCGCAGGCAAGCATCAGCAGCTTTACGAATGTAGCCGGTAACCGGCTTACCATTAACTGGTCTGGTGGCAATGGAGAAAAAACCCTGCTTCTTGCCAGAAAAGGTGCCCCGGTGAATGCAGCACCCGAACAGCTTAAAAAATATGTTTCTTCCACAGTATTTGGATCGGGCAGTGCGATCAATGGCGATAATTATGTGCTGTATGCGGGAAGCGGATCATCCACTACCATCAGCAACCTGGAACCTAATACGATCTATCATTTTGCCGTTTTTGCATTCAACGGTACGGAAGGTCCCGTATATACCCTTCCGGGTAACAGCAGCAGCCAGCAAACCTATGCTGGTCCTACACAAGCATCAGGTACCATCAGTGTGATTAACGTCGAGGGCAACCGGCTCACCCTGAGTTTTGCACCCGGGAATGGGAAGTACCAACTCATTGTTGGCCGCAAAGGCCAACCCGTTACCGCCGTACCGGAAAACGGACAAACTTATACTGCCAGTACCGACTATGGCGCCGGTTACCAGTTCGCGACCGGTGATTTTGTTCTTAACAGTACGGGCAGCGACAGGACATTCACGAACCTGGATCCTTCCTCAACCTATTATTTTCGTATTTATGACTTTGACATCGATGCCGACGGCAATACCTATTACCTGGGCAGCAGCTGGTCGGAAAAAAGTGGGAATACGGCCTTCCCCCCAACAACGCCACCGAGTGATATTAGTTTTGAAAATATCACCGGTACTTCCGTGACCATGAAGTATACAGCCGGGCAAAGTGCCTACCGCCTGATTGTGATGAAAGCCGGCAGTCCTGTGGATGCAACTCCCGCAGACCTGACCCGGTACAACGGTAACGCTAACTTTGGCCAGGGTACACAAATCACGCCTGGCAATTATGTCATTTACGGCCAGACCAATGGTAGTGGTGCCACTATCAGCGGATTAACACCCGGGATTACTTATTCCGTTGCTGTCTGGGGTTTCAACGGTAACGCTTACCCTGTATATGGAGCAACTCCTGCCACTGCTTCCGTTACCATTCCCAATCAACCCACAACTCCCGGTACCGGTTTTTCGGCCAATACGATTGAGGGCAACAGTATGCGCATTCAATGGCAGGGCGGCGACGGGGCCCGCAGGCTGGTCATCGCCCGCAAAGGCGCACCAGTTACTGCCACACCCACAGATGGGGTGACGTACCTGGCGGACAGCCGTTTTCAGTATGGCGATCAGATTGCCCCGGGTGAGTACGTGGTATATGACGGCGTTAACCGCGTGGCCCCGGTAGAAAACCTGGAAACAGGAGCCGGCTATTATTTTGCCATCTTTGAATACAATCTTTCCGGCGGCGTTCCGGATTACCTTTCTTCCAGCTACCTCCAGGCAAACCAATCAACGGCAGGGGCTCCCGCACTGGCCACCAGTGGTTTGTTTGCCAGCGATGTACAAGGAACCCAGGCAAAAATCAATTTAACGCCGGGCGATGGAAACGGCCGGCTTTTTCTCATGCGTGCCGGCTCCCCGGTAAATGTGGAGCCGCAGGACCTGCTGAGCTACGATGCTTCGGGCAATTATGGATCGGCAGAGCTGGGCAATACCGGGAATTTTATTGTTCAAAAATCCTATGGGGGCACGTCGTTTAACGTTAGTGGTCTTACCCCCAACACACATTATTACGTATCGGCCTATGAATTCAATGGGGTGTCTGCTCCCGTTTACCTTCGCCCCGGCACCGGTTTCGATTTTACCACCACGGGGTCGGGTGTTGTGCGCCCCTCTGCAAACGCAACTAATCCTGTCATCAGCCTGGCGGATGGCAACAAGATCAGCTTTCAATGGAGTAAGGGGGATGGGGCAAAAAGAATCGTAGTTATGCGCCAGGGGAGCCCCGTTAGTTTCACTCCATCGGATGGAGCAGCGTACAGCCCTAATAGCCAGTTTGGAGAAGGCACCGATGCAGGCAGTGGCCAATACGTGGTGTATGACGGCACAGGCGAAAGTGTAACCGTTACCAACCTGTTGCCAGCCACCGACTATTATTTTGCCGTATTCGAATACAATGGCACAGGGAGTGACATACAGTACCTGACGACCGGCCAGCTTGCAGCAACGGGAACAACGGCTGTGAAACCCTCATCCGGGAGCAGCCAGCTTTCGGGCACTGCCGGCGTCTTGTCGATTACCCTTAGCTGGAACAATGGCCCGGGGGCGGGCCGGCTGCTGGTGATGAAAGAAGGCAGCCTGCCGCAGGGAGAACCGGCTGATCTGAGCAAGTACCTGGCAAGCCCGGTGTTTACAAACGGATCCCAGCTTGCAACAGGCGAATACGCCGTTTACAACGGATCGGGCAATACCGTTACTGTAACGGGCCTGGAAGCCGGGAAAACTTATTATTACAGCATTTTTGAGTACAATGGCGTGGACGCACCTGTTTACAATACAACCGATGTCGTAAGCGGCAGTATAAGCATAGAATCTGCACTGCCCCTCAAATGGCTATCCTTTGCTGCCAAACGGGAAAACAATTGCATTCATCTTTCCTGGTCAACTTCCGACGAAATCAACACCCGTTATTTTATAGTTGAACGAAGTATTCATGGCGGCGGATTTACCGCAGTTGACAGTGTCCTTGCGCAGGGTAACCCGGGCCGTAATGATTATCGTTATGACGATTGTTCTCAGCTGAGCGGGGAGCTGAGTTACCGGATCAAACAGGTGGACGTGGATAACCGTTATACCTATTCAACGGTCATTTTGATTACGGATATACGGCAGCAGCCGGGACTCAGGCTCTATCCAAATCCTGCCAGTAGTTTTGTTCGCATTCAACTGCCGGCGGGCCTGCAACAGGCAACGGTACAACTGCTGAACGGGGCCGGCCTGCCCGTAAAAACGCTGCAGGTATCCGGTGTACAAACACTACCCCTTCAAGGGTTACCCAAAGGCATTTATTATGTAATCATCAAAGGGAAAAAAGCCAGTTCTGCTGAGCGGTTACTGGTACAATAACCCCCAACCAAGCATAGCTTGTGAAAGCTCCTCATTCTGGGGGGCTTTCCTGCTTTTTGCAAAACTCCTAGAGCCATGACAAACGCCAGCAGGCAACATTGGGTTTTATGCAAGTTGGGAATGATATTGTAACATCAGCCATTAGCAAACTTTAACAGCGGAACAGGCTTGACGTTCAATGTTCATTTCGTTCTTAACTTCAGTAACTTCATTCAGGAGCAGTTTCGGGCAGACATTTGAATAACTTCACACCTGCACAATTCCGTTTCCATTAAATATCTTTGATATACCGACACTTCTCTGCTTCTATAAAAGGATGTCTGGTAACATAATAAAACTACCATAACATGGACTTCTCCGCTTCCAACCATGTTGTCAAGCTCTGCCTGCAGGGCATGAACCGGGAAGAGACAGGAAGACCGGAAGAGGCTGCCAGCTTATTTCTGCAAGCCTGGCAGCAAGCGACAGATGATTTTGAAAAATATCTTTCTGCTTATTATGTCGCCCGCCAGCAAAAAAATGCTTCCGGCAAAGTTCAGTGGCTTCATACTGCCCTGGAGTTTGCCTCACGGGTGGATGATTATGCGGTGAAGAGTGCTTTTTCTGCAATCTACGCAGCAATTGCCCAATGTTACCAAGACTTACAGGACGATGCCCAGGCAAAAGCATATGCCGATTTAGCCATTTCCTGTCAATCGGTTATTGCTGATAGCGGACCTTTTTATCATGGTACAAAGGCTGATTTGCAGACTGGCGATTTACTGATAGCCGGCGGCCATTCCAACTATATAGCAGGTATCACAATGAACCATATTTATTTTACCGCATCATTAAATGGGGCAGGGCTGGCAGCAGAACTGGCAAAAGGGAATGGGGAACCCAGCGTTTATGAAATTGAGCCCACAGGCAACTTTGAAAACGACCCGAATGTTACGAATCAGAAATTTCCGGGTAATCCCACACGTTCTTACCGGAGTAAAGACCCGTTAAAGATTGTTGGTAAAATAACGGATTGGGCAAGATTACCAGCACAGGAACTTCAGGCCTGGAAAGAAAGGCTGGCCAAAAGCAGTGGTGAAATCATCAATTAACTGGCTTCATCCCGCACAAAAAATGAACGGCCAAAACCGTTTCCGGCTGGCTGCAAGTCTGCTCACTTCAACACTAACGAATACAAACTCCGTACGTCTCCACCGTAGATAGTGTTCCCCCGCCAACCACATAAATTCAATAGCAATGCTTCAGCTAATGGTCGGGAGAGCAAATTTATTTGTTGTAGGCTCCCATCAGCAATTGTGCTGTGGTGGTACGGCGTGGTGGGTTATCAAAAAAATCATACAATATTTCTTTGAACCATTCCACCCGATCAACATAAACAAAATGTGTGGTGCCAGGCATAATACATAACAATGCCCCCGGGATATTTTTGAATATTTCCAATGTATGCTCAATACGGATCGCATCCCTGTCACCGGCCATAATAAGAACATCGCTTTTTATTTTCTGAAGATCGCTATCAGGAATATGCGGTTGCTGCACCAGTAATAAGAATTGTTTGTAACGAATGCTATCTGTTTTGGCCTGCTTTTCCATTACATCCAGTAAAGGGAACAGGTCGGGGTCTATTGCTGTGGTATCAGGCCGGAGATTGGCACCGCTGGCCAGCAATTTTTTCACTTTATCCGGATGATGTATCGCCAGTAACAATCCAATGATCCCCCCATCGCTATGCCCCCACACATAAGCTGAGTCAATACCGAGGTGTTGTAATACTTTGTCCACATCATCCGCCATTTGTTCATAGGTAAGTTCACCTACGGGGCAACCGGATTTTCCATGACAGCGATTGTCGAAAGCAATCACTTTATATTTTTTTGAAAACTCTTCGATGAAAGCAGCCCTGCCCCCGATAGAACCGCCATTCCCATGCAATAAAACCACCGGTTTACCTTCTCCGTACACTTCATAATAAATTCTTGCCCCATTGTTTTCATAATAATTACCTGCCTGTGGATTGTTGCCATAGTTTATTTTTTCCTGTGCCAGGCAAACAATGGAAATAAAAAAGCAGAGCATTACAATATTCAAATGTTTTCGTTTCATAAGTTCATTATTTTGGTCAAATACATTTTGTGAAATACCCCCATTAAGTTTTTTTAGACTAAGGTGCTGAAAAAAAAGTTACAGGCAAGAATATCCAACCCCGCAATATCTCTATCCGTCCAGATCTGTTCCCTGGAAGGCTGCGGTAAGCTTAATAAATTTACATTCATATTTACCCAACGTGACTGGCGGAAACGATTTTTAGAAATAAGGATCAGGAAAAATTATATTTGAATACCAATCAATGACTCGATTCATACGATTAAACCCTTCATGATGAAAAAAACGTTGGCCTGGTTCCTTCTCTTTTCATTGCTATGCAATAATTCATTGTTTTCGCAAATGAACAGGGTTATTGCAATTACGCATATTACTGTTATTGATGTAAAGACGGGCAGTCTGGAGCCCGATATGACAGTGCTGATCGATGGAAACCGTATCAGCATGGTAGCGCAAAGTTCACAAGTTGCCCCCCCGAAAAATGCACAAGTGATGAATGGATCGGGCAAGTTCCTGCTTCCTGGTTTGTGGGATATGCATGTCCACAGCCTGTACGACGGAAGACCGGAACTGTTTTTTCCAATGTTTCTTGCCAACGGTATCACCGGTGTAAGAGAAATGGGCAGTTCGATGCCCTTTGAAAAGATCAACACTATTCGCCAAGAAATTGAAACTGGAAAACTGGCAGGACCACGGTTTGGAGCCGTGACCGGAAAAATCCTGGATGATACAGCCTGGGGGCCTGAAATAGAAGCGGTGACCACGCCGGAAGAGGCACGGGAAGCCGTAAGAAAACATAAATCAGCGGGAGCCGACTTTATTAAAGTGTATGACGGCCTCTCCCGACCCGTTTACTTTGCCATTGTTGATGAAGCGAAAAAGCTGAACATTCCTTTTGAAGGACATTTGCCCAAGTCCATTCATGCTGCGGAAGCATCGGAAGCGGGACAAAAAAGTATTGAGCATCTTTTCGGCATACTGGAGGCCTGCTCATCAAAAGAGGAGGAAATCAGCCAGCTTCAGAACAGTGACCAAAGGGGTGAGCAGATAGTAAAGAGTTTTGATTCAAATAAAGCGCATGACCTTTTTCAACGCTTTGCCGTTAATCAAACCTATCAATGCCCCACCCTGATTTTTACACGAACATTTTTTGATGTGGATTACGATCGGGGACTGGCCCATGATCCGAGACTGGAATACATTCCGGCAGCAACCGTGGAAAAATGGAAGGAGGAAATGAGTCAAATGCCTGCAACCATTTCGTGGGGCAAGGCATTTTTTATGAAATTAAAAACGGCAGTCAATGAAATGAATCATTTGCATGTACCGCTTTTAGCCGGAACAGATGCCGGCCTGGGTAATCCTTATACGTTTCCGGGTTTTAGCCTGCATGATGAACTCGCAATGCTGGTGCAGGCGGGTCTCACACCGCTGGAAGCCCTACAAACCGCTACCATGAATCCTGCAAAATTTTTTCATAAAGAAAACGAGTTCGGCACAATTGAAAAAGGAAAACTGGCGGACCTGGTTTTGCTCAATGCCAACCCGCTCCAGGATATTCATAATACAACACAGATTTATGCAGTAGTGGCGAATGGGAGGTATTTTGCAAGGGCTGATCTTGACCGCATGCTTGCTGCGGCAAAAGCCAGGGCTGCTAAAAGATAATTCCTTTTTTTCTCGCTGGGCTGGTGATCGTGAAAAACCGGGGTTGTCTGCTGATGAAAAAAGATAGAGGAGATAAAAAGTAAAAATGTTTTATTCCTCAGTCAGCTCAAATCATTTCACGTTAAACCTGCTAGATAAACAGCTGGTCCCGGGTACTGCAGGCCTCCGCTACCAGCGCCAGATTGCTGTAGCTGAATTTACCATCTCTATCCTGCATCTTTACGCGAAAATACATGCTGGTGGTAGTAACCGGCAAAAGAACCTCCCTGCTGATTGCCCGCCGAATTGTTGCAGAAGCCACTGATCTGCTGCGCCACAGCAATCTTTCCGTGTGGCAAATTGCCTGTGCGCCGGGTTTTCAAAACCCGGCACATTTCAATAATTTTTATAAAAAGCAGAAGGGGATTACTCCAAAGGAATCTTGTCAAAAAAGAATAGCCCTTGTGAACAGTCTTGTTTGAATTTTGTAGTTGTTTGTTTGAAAAACTGAAAATGAAATCAGTCCATCCACGGTACCTTTGCGGCTTCATTTTGTGAAGTGATGCAATCGCGAAACGTATTTTTCATAATTAGTAAGCAGGCATCTGGGAGCTGGCAGCATCTTGATGCAGGTTAGCTGAATTTTTCAAACACGCGGTATTAAATAGTAAGAAGCAATGGAATTATTGAACAAACAATTACCGGATACACATAAGACAATCGCCACGATTTTATCTTTTGCTGTGATACCCATTTCGGGCCTGGCAACAGATATTTACCTGCCGTCTATGCCCAATATGGCCGCCAGCCTGCATTTACCCGAGAGCCGGATTCAGCTGACCCTTTCATTTTTCTTAATCAGCTATGGCTGTACACAGTTTTTTGCCGGCGCCATTGTTGATGCACTGGGGCGGTATCAGGTATCGCTCATGTCACTGCTGCTGTTTGTCGGATCGTTTTGGATTACTGCGCAAACAAAAAATATCGAGGTCATTTATCTTATGCGCATTGTGCAGGGTATACTGTCGGGCTTTGCGATCGTGGCGAAGCGGGCCTATTTCGTAGATGTATATGAAGGAGATGAGCGGCGGCATTACCTGAGTATAATGACGATTGTCTGGTCGCTGGGGCCAATCATTGCGCCGTTTCTTGGAGGTTATTTGCAGGTGCATTTTGGCTGGCAGTCGAATTTTATAGCGCTGGCTGTTTACTGCGGGCTGCTGGTGGTGCTGGAACTTTTGTTTTCCGGCGAAACAATTCGCAGCAGGAACCCGTTGCAGGTGCATTTTTTGCTCAGGCAGTATCGCGAAATGCTCCAAACGCCGGATTTTTTCTATGGCATGCTGATGTGCGGACTCAGTTACAGCCTGATCATGCTCTATAATCTCAGTGGTCCTTTCATCATCGAGCATAAGCTGGGATATGGGGCTGTTACCACCGGCTATATTTCTTTACTGATGGGGCTGGCCTGGATGTCGGGCGGCTTTCTTGGCAGGGCGCTGATCAGGCGACCGTTATTGCCCAAGCTGGGGTTTGCGCTTATACTGCAATTGTTCCTGGTTGTATGTATGTTCGTTTCATCATATGCCATCTCAAATCTCTTCAGCCTTGCCATTTTTGCTTTCCTGATCCATCTTACAGCCGGTTTTGTTTTCAATAATTATTTCGCTTATTGTATCGGCCGGTTTCCACAGGCTGCCGGGCTTGCCGGTGGACTGACAGGCGGCGTTGCTTTTGTGCTGACATCCCTGCTGAGTTATGGCATTGTGCGTGTGATCGGGCCTGTATCCCAGCAAGGCATAGCCGTTAGTTACGGTATCTTGTCTGTTTTGGCTATCCTGGTGATTCAGCTGGTGAAGAAACGTTCCGGCGGGGTACAATATGGATTGCTTTACCGGTAATTGAAAAACGGGTTTTTTTGCTGCAGTGATCCGGTGGGTAGCATTGCGGGACAACCCGTTTTTTCACTGTTCTTTTTTTGTGTTTTGTTTTTCCATCATTTTTAAACCGTATTCCCTGATCTGGGTGATAAGGGCAATGATTTCTTTTCCTTCCTGGGTGAGGGAATATTCCGTTTTAGGCGGAACGACCGCATACACTTTTCGGTGTATATACCCGTCTTCTTCCAGTTCCCTAAGTTGCGTCGTAAGCATTTTGTCTGATATGTGCGGAATATCTTTCCGTAACTCCCCGTAGCGCATAACATGGTCTTTCAGTCTCCACAAAATGGGTGCTTTCCAGGTGCCCCCGATCTGTTCCATCACTAACTGTACAGGGTTGTAGTAGACTTTCCCTTTGTATGTAAAATCCGGCATAGGCTGAAATGAGTCAGTTTGGGTAATACTTTCCAAAAAGTATGTATCGCACTTTTTGGTGTAACTCTTTGCAAAAGTAGGTACAGCCCTCAAATTTGCCTGCGTTATTTAAATGTAAAAAAATGGTAACCGAAGTTAATCACTATGTGCACTTTCATGGTGCACCTTCAAAAGGTAAAATTTTAATGGTGGCCAGTTCCCCTGCGGTGAGCAAACAGACAGGCTGGCCGATTGGTTTTTGGGCGGCCGAACTTACGCACCCACTTTTGGTGTTTCGCGATGCGGGTTATGAAACGGATCTTGTATCCACCAGCGGGGGAAGGCTTGAAATGGATGCCTATTCTGATCCTGCACATGAAAGCGGTTATGCAGCCCATGATGTTATTACACTAGGATTTATGCAGCAAAAATCATTTCATGCGATGCTGGCAGACACGCCAGCACTTGCGGCTGCAGATCACCGGCAATATGCTGCAATTTTTTTAGTGGGGGGACAGGGGCCGATGTACAGCTTCAGGGGTAACAAAGAACTGGAAAAATTATTTGTTGCTTTTTATGAAGCAGGAAAACCCAGTGCAGCCGTTTGCCATGCGACAGCATTATTATTGGATGCAAAAACATCCAATGGAGAATTATTGGTGAAGGGCAAAACCTGGACAGGTTTTGCCAATGCAGAGGAGGATTTTGCCGATAAAGCCGTAGGGATGACAATACAACCCTACCGTATTGAGGACGAAGCCGGGAAAATTGCAGGTACAAGTTTTAAAGTGGCTGCTCCTTTTCAAGCCTATGCAATACAAGACGGCAACCTGGTTACCGGACAACAGCAAAACTCTGGTGCTGCGGCAGCTGGGTTGGTGATCAGCCTGCTGAACGGCTAAAAACTTTTCTGCGCATGAGGGCTGTTTGTATTACATTGTTCCAGGTCATGCCTTTCTACGCCGCTGAAGGTTGTAATACAGAGAAATGACCTATGCGTATTTTTTAACAATAAAAACAGGGTATATGACAATCGCTATTATCGGTACAGGAAATGTGGGTGGCGCACTGGCCACGCAGTGGGCCAGGAAGGGTCATACGATCAACCTAGGTGTAAAAGATATAACGCATTTTAAAGGCAGGGATCTTTTGCGCAATGAACATACCCAGGCGATGAGCATTCGCGAAGCGATTGACCGTTCTGCAGTTGTTTTGATTGCCACACCACCCCAGGCTATTTTTGACGTGCTGCCGCATTTGGGTGATGCCGCAGGCAAGGTGATCATTGATGCGACCAATGCGATTGGTAAAAAACCGGAACCATATGCGACGGTTTATCATTGTCTTGCTGCGCATACAAAAGCAGCGCTGGTAAAATGCTTTAACAGCACTGGCTTTGAAAACATGCTTCAACCCGTTTACAACGGAGTAGCCATTGACATGTTTATGGCTGGGGACAGTTCCTCTGCCAAGGAGGTTGCAAAACAGCTGGCCCTGGATTGTGGTTTTGGGTCCTGTATTGATTTTGGCCAGTCAGATAAAGTAATCTTGCTGGAGAACTTTGCGATGGCCTGGATCAATCTTGCTATTATGCAGGGGCAGGGCAGGGATATTGCTTTCAAAGTGCTGCGGCGTTAAGCTGCAGCAGGTGCATCAGCCATAAACCAGTTTTTAATAGCTGCCTTTACATAGTGGCCCTTACCGTTTTTATGTAACGCAACCGAAGCGTCAGTTTTTATTGATAGGTAGTCAAATAGATTTGTAAAACCGTACGGCTTCATTCTTCAGCCGGCCAGCAAATTAATAATCCGCAAGATTAAGGTTAATACAATTATGACTCAAATGGCCGGGATTCGGTTACCCATACAGGATAGTTGCTGAAATAGATGATCAACTGCAATGCAGGAGTAACGCCCTCTCTTTTATGAAATAAAGATGGAAAATGGAGCAAGATCGGGGTGCATGGAATGCTTTGCCAATCCCCGTCTTTCCGAGTCGTTTTAAAAAATGTAGCCGGCCCTGTACCTTTGAAATATGAGCAATAAACGCATCCTTGCACTCAGCAGTTCCCGTGCCGGTCAAAGCGGCTACCTGGAAACGGCTGTTCCTCTGATAAACGATTTACTGGGTAATCAATCCTGCACCGTTGCATTTATCCCTTTCGCTGCGGTGGATGGAGATTACGCAGCTTATACAGAAAAAGTACAGGCTGCATTACCGGCGGCCTACCAGTTGCTAACCGTTACGCAGTCCCATGCAGCGGCCATTGTGAAGGAAGCCGATGTGATCATGGTGGGCGGTGGTAACACTTTCAAATTGTTGCATGATTTATATACAACGCATGTGCTGGACCTAATCAGGGACAAGGTTAACGCAGGGACACCCTATATTGGCTGGAGCGCCGGTGCGAATATTACCGGGGCCACCATCAGCACCACGAACGACATGCCCATTATCAATCCCGGCAGTTTTGCTGCATTGCGTTTTTTCTCGTTTCAAATTAACCCGCATTACCAGCAAATACAGGTAGCAGGGTTTCATGGCGAAACCCGCGATCAGCGACTTACAGAATTCCTGCTTCTGCATCCTGCCGCTCACGTTATAGCCCTTCCCGAAGGGACGGCTTTACGACTGGCGAATGGCAGGCTGCTGGTTGCCGGCCAGGGGGAAGCAGCACTGCTGAGCAACCGGGATAACAGCCTGGTGAAAACAGCGCTTCCGGCGGGGGCCGATCTGTCTTACCTCCTGTAAGTGGCCTGGGCGACGGGTTGCCTTCCATCAACAAATTCCTGCGGAGTTCACTCCGTTACCCCAATCACAACTGGACGGCGATAAAAAATTAATTTGTTCAGATGAAACTTGCTGTTTATTTTTGTTAACCAAATGGTTAAACCTAATAGTTAAAAATGGTAAAAGACCAGACTACAGAGGATAAGATACTGGCAGCGGCGAAAAAGGTGTTTGTACGAAAAGGCATGGCCGGCGCACGAATGCAGGATATTGCCGACGAGGCAGGGATTAATAAGGCCCTGCTGCATTATTATTTCCGCAATAAAAAAGTATTATTTGAAGTGATTTTTACGGAAGCGGCCGCCCGGTTGTTTCCGAAAATCAACGAGGTGTTCAGTTCCGACAAAAGCCTGTTTGAAAAGATTAGAGATTTCTGTGAAGAATACATCCGTGTAATCGAGGAAAATCCCTACCTGCCCTTGTTTGTTTTAAACGAAATCAACCAGGATCCGGCTTATTTTTTAAAAAAAGTGTGGCCGGGTAAAAGCAGGCCACAACCGGAAAAGTTGCTGGCGCAGATTGAAAAGGAGGTGAAGGCCGGCGTGATCAAACCCTTGCATCCTTTGCAGTTGCTGCTAAACCTGCTGTCAATGACCATTTTCCCGTTTGTGGCGAAGCCTTTGTTACAGAAAAATTTTGGGATGACAGAGCAGCAATTCCGGACCGTGATGGAACAGCGTAAAAAGGAAATACCGGCATTTATTATCGCCGCGATCAAACGATAAATTTTTTTAGTTAAATTTTAACCAAATGGTTAATAAAAGGATTCTGCTGATTTTCGGGCTGCTGGTTTTCCGGCAGGCAGTGGCGCAGCAACGGCTAACCCTTTCGGCGGCCTGCGAGATGGCGCAAAAGAATTACCCGGCTATTAAACAAAAAGAGCTGGTGAAGCAAACAGCCCTGCTTACCATTGAGAACCTGCAAAAAATATTTTTACCGCAAGTGGCGGTTGGCGGCCAGGCCACCTACCAGTCTGATGTCACCAAGGTGAGTATCCCTGTTACCGGCTTTAGCATTGAGCCCTTGTCGAAAGATCAGTACAAGCTGGTTGCGGATGTAAGCCAGCTGGTTTACGATGGCGGACTGGTCCGGCAGCAAAAGGCAGCGCAGCAGCTCAATGCTCAGGTGGAGGACCAGCAGGTGGCTGTAGAACTTTACCAGCTTCGCAGCCGTATCAGCCAGCTTTACATCAGTATTTTGTACATGGATGAGCAACTGAAACAAGCGGAGCTGGTCAAGAGCGACCTGCAGGCCGGTATCGATAAAGTGCAGGCCCTGCTGAATAACGGAGTGGCCTATAAGTCGGATCTTGACCTGTTGCATGCAGAGCTGCTGAAAGCCGACCAGCGAAGCATTGAATTGCAGGCGACCCGTAAGGGGCTGCTGGCAACCATGAGCCTGTTCCTGGGGCAACCGCTGGAGGAAACCACGATCCTTGAAATACCGTCTCCGCCATCTCACCTTGATACGGCTGTTATACGACCAGAGCTGCAATTGTACAGGGACCAGTCAGCACTGCTGCAGCAGCAACACAAGCTGATACAGGCAAAAAACCGGCCGAAGGCCAGCCTGTTTGTGCAGGGTGGCTATGGAAGACCCGGGTTGAACATGCTGAAAAATGAATTTGCTTTTTATTATCTCGGCGGGCTGCGGCTCAACTGGTCGCTGGGCGGTTTATATACCCGCAAAAAAGAACAGGAACTTGTGGAAGTAAGCCGGAAGATGATTGAGGTGCAGAAAGAAACTTTTTTATTGAATACGAACTCGCAACTGAAGCAACAACAAGCCGAGATAGATAAGTGGCGGCAGTTAGTGGCCAGTGACGATGCGATCCTTGCCCTGCGCAGCAGCGTAAAGGCAGCGGCAAAAGCACGGCTGGATAACGGTGTTATGACAGCGAACGATTACCTGCGGGAGGTGAATGCAGAAGACCAGGCCCGGCAGGCAAAAATTGCTCACGAGCTGCAGTTGCTCCAGGCGCAAATCAATTATCAAACGATTGCCGGTGGCTAAGGCCTGTCTACGGCTTATGGACTGGCTAAAAAAGCAAACAGCGTAAGAAAGCCTGCCAGCTTTCGTATATCAGTGGCCGGTATAATTGGATCGAACCAGTATGCAGACAGGTAAATAATAGTCAAATTATTCAGCCAAAATAAAGGCGTATAAAAAACAGACAGATGAAAACAATCATGCCAGTTTTGATTCCCGGGTTATTTGTTTTATTCTCTTCCTGTAGTGGAAATGGCCACAGCGCAGATGCATCAGGAACTTTCGAAGTAGATGAGGTCATTGTGTCGTCCGAAATTCCGGGTAAGATTTTAAGCTTTCGGGTGGAGGAAGGCCAGCGGATTCCGAAAGATTCTGTGGTGGGGGAGATTGATGCAATCAACCTTGCGCTGCAAAAAGAACAGGTGGAGGCCAGTATTGAAGCCCTCCAGCAAAAAACGATTGATGTTACTCCGCAGGTGAAACTGCTGGAAGACCAGCTAAGTGTTCAGCAGACGCAGCTCCAGAACCTCCTGCATGAAAAGAACCGTATTGAAAACCTGCTGAAGCAGGATGCGGCAACCGGCAAGCAGTTGGATGATATCAATTTCCAGGTTGCATCGCTGGGCAAACAGATGGCGGTAACGCAGCAGCAAATAGCTGTGCAGAAAAATACAGTTGCCTCGCAAAACCGCAGTATCCTGAGTGAAGGAGCGCCACTGGAAAAAAGAGCCGCCCAGCTACAGGACCAGTTACAACGGGCCAGTATTGTCAATCCTGTTGCGGGAACGGTTATTGCCAAGTATGCTGAAGCCGGGGAAATTACGGCAACCGGTAAAGCCCTGTACAAAATCGCTGATTTATCTGTTATGAATTTGCGGGCTTACATAACGGGTAGCCAGTTGTCCCAGGTAAAACTGGGCCAGCAGGTCCAGGTGATGGTCGATGACGGGGCTGACCGTTACAAAACATATCCCGGCACGATTATCTGGATTTCTGATAAAGCCGAGTTTACCCCCAAGACCATCCAGACAAAAGATGAACGGGCAAACCTCGTCTATGCCGTTAAAATAAACGTGAAAAATGATGGCTATCTCAAAATTGGTATGTACGGGGAGGTGAAATTTTAACCGGTCCCAACATTTTTTATAAATGACTGCGTGTACAGCAATGGCTGAAGCATACAGAAACAAATTATGATGGAAGTGATTTCTGGATATACAAATACTGGCAAGCGGGCGGCTGCAGCTGGAGAAAAAACCCCAGCCGTTGTGGTCAGCAACCTCGTGAAGCTGTATGGGCACAAAAATGAAACAGTACGGGCGTTAAAAGGTATCAGTTTCAACGTATCGCGGGGTGAGCTCTTTGGGATCGTGGGCCCGGATGGAGCCGGGAAGACATCGCTCTTTCGTATCCTTGCCACCTTGTTGTTGCCCGATGGCGGCAGCGCTACAATGGATGGCTTTGATGTGGTAAAGGATTTTAACAGTATCCGGCAGCGGGTAGGTTATATGCCCGGGCGGTTTTCCCTGTACCAGGATCTTTCGGTAGAAGAAAACCTGCATTTTTTTGCTACCATTTTCAATACCAGCATAACGGAAAATTATGCGATGATCAAAGACATCTATGCACAGATTGAGCCTTTTAAAAAAAGACGGGCCGGCAAGTTATCTGGTGGTATGAAACAAAAACTGGCTCTGTGTTGCGCCCTGGTTCACCGGCCTTCTGTGCTGTTGCTGGATGAACCTACGACAGGGGTGGATGCCGTGTCGCGGAAAGAATTCTGGGAAATGCTGCGGCAATTGAAAGCGCAGGGTATTACGATCCTGGTGTCGACGCCGTACATGGATGAAGCAGGCCTTTGCGACCGGGTGGCGCTAATACAGGAGGGACGGCTGCTTTCCATCGATACACCCCGGCAAATCGTGGAACAGTTTAACAGGCAGCTCGTGGCGGTAAAGGCCGATAACATGCTGACCCTGTTGCAATCCGCCCGTGCTTTTGAAGGCAGCCAGGATGGTTACCCCTTTGGCGAATACCATCACGTGGTGCTGAAGCCGGGGTACAATATTGGTCAGCTGGCTGCTTACCTCCAGGAAACCTCGCATAAAAATCTTGTCGTTATACCCGCGACAGCCAATATTGAAGATTGTTTTATGGCTTTTATGAAGGAAAAATAACTATTGAGCATTGTAGCTCAGCAATACCTGAATATGAACGAAGAAAATGTCATTACGGCGCATGAGTTGACCAAGCAGTTTGGCGGTTTTGTGGCGGTGGACCACATTTCCTTTTCGATCCGCAAAGGTGAAATATTCGGCTTCCTGGGGGCAAATGGCGCCGGTAAAACGACGGCTATGCGGATGCTATGTGGCCTGTCGCTGCCTACATCGGGCACGGCTACTGTAGCGGGTTTTGATGTGTACCGCCAGAATGAAAAGATCAAACGCAATATTGGGTACATGAGCCAGAAATTTTCATTGTACGATGACCTGACGGTAAAAGAAAATATCCGTTTTTATGCTGGCATTTATGGCAAGAGCGACCGGTTTATCAAAGAAAAAACCGGCTATATCCTGCAACTGCTGCGGCTGGAAAAAGAGGCTGATAAACTGGTGGGCGCCTTGCCGCTGGGCTGGAAACAAAAGCTGGCTTTTTCTGTCGCTGTTTTTCACGAACCGCAAATTGTTTTCCTGGATGAACCAACCGGCGGAGTGGACCCCATTACCCGGCGCGAATTCTGGACGATGATATACCAGGCAGCCGAAAGCGGTATTACGGTTTTTGTAACCACGCACTATATGGATGAAGCGGAATATTGTAATCGTGTCAGCGTCATGGTGGATGGCAGGATCGAGGCGATGGATACGCCGGCAGCCCTGAAAAAAACATATGGGGCCGCATCTATGGATGATGTGTTTCTGCAACTGGCAAGAAAAGCAACGCGACCTGCGAATGAATAGATGCGCAGGGAAAGGTATTTACTGAGGATACAGCATTTGTACACGAGAAAATAGGGAGCAAATGAACAAAGAGATTACCGAAAAATTATTGCTGAAGTATGCAACTGCCAGTGGCCTCGTAGCCGTGGATGCAGGGCAACCCGCTCCGAACGCTGCTGTGCTTTATAAACGGATGACTGTTTTTCAAGCAGTGAATAAAACAGGTGATTACTTGTTGCCAGACAGGAAGGGCGGTTATCCGGCCGGCGACAGCTATACAGCTGTGCAGGCAGCGTGCGATGAACTTTTCCAATTGCAGGCCAGCTCGGTTACTATCACTTATAAAAATAGCGGAAGATGAAAAAGCGGTTTTCCTTTTCTATTTTTCATTCATCCTTCTTCACGTTTGTTCAAAAAGAATTTTATCATATTCTGCGTGATCCGCGGACCATGCTGATTTTACTGGGTATGCCCATTGTGCAAATTATCATTTTTGGTTTTGCCCTGACCAACGAGGTGAAGAATTCCAAAATGGCCGTACTGGATTTGTCCCGGGATGCAGCCACCGCTTCCTTAATTACCCAGCTGGATGCAAGCCGCTATTTTGACCTGCAGCAAAATTTAGATAACTATACAGATGTCGAAAAAACCTTTCAAAAAGGCGGTATTAAATTGGTAGTTGTGTTTCCGCCACATTTCGGTGAAGACCTGCAGCATTTGCACAAAGCGCAGGTACAGCTCATTGCCGATGCCTCTGATCCCAATGTAGCAAATACCCTTACAAATTATGCAACAGCTATTATCCTGGATTACCAGGACCGAATAACAAATGCGCGGCAGCTTCCCTATACCATTCGTACCGAAACCCGTATGCTCTATAACCCGGAGCTGAAAGGAGCGTACAGTTTTGTGCCGGGTGTGATGGCCATGGTACTGATGCTGGTCTGCAGCCTGATGACAGCCATCACCATAGTGAAAGAAAAAGAACTGGGTACCATGGAAGTGATGCTGGTGTCTCCGATAAAGCCCCTTCGTATTGTTATCGCCAAGGCGGTCCCGTATTTACTGCTGTCGATGATCAATATAGCCAGTATATTATTGTTAAGTGTGTTTGTACTGGGTGTGCCGGTCAATGGCAGCCTGTTGTTGCTGATTGGGGAAAGTATTCTTTTTACCCTAACCTGCCTGGCTTTTGGCTTATTGATATCAGCTCTTTCTGACTCACAGGAAACCGCCATGTTTATTGCATTAATGGGGATGTTTTTACCCACGATTATGCTCAGCGGTTTTATGTTCCCGGTGGAAAATATGCCACGGCCACTACAGTGGATGTCAAATCTTGTTCCTGCCAAATGGTATTATTTGATCGTAAAGTCTGTAATGATAAAAGGACTGGGGCTCGGCAGCATCTGGAAAGAAACGGTTATCCTGGCGGGCATGATGCTGGTTTTGCTGACCGTGGCGATTAAGAAATTTAAAATCAGGCTGGCATGAGAACACTGCGTTTTTTGTTGCAAAAAGAATTCAGGCAAATTTTCCGGGATTCCTCCATCCTGCGGATCATTTTTGTGATGCCGGTTGTGCAGCTGACGATTTTGCCCCTGGCTGCCGACTACCAGGTAAAGAATGTGCTGCTAACGGTGGTGGATCACGATCATTCCCAGTATGCGCGGCAACTGGTATCAAAAATTACGGCGTCGGGTTATTTCAAGCTCGTGGATTACAGTCCTTCCTTTGCTAACGGTTTGCAGGATGTGGAACAGGATAAAGCTGATCTTATCCTGGAAATTCCAGCCTCATTTGAAAAAAATATTGTGCGGGAAAATGAGGGCCAGCTCCTGGTTTCCATTAATGCGATCAACGGAACAAGGGCTAACCTGGGTGGGGCGTACCTGCGGAGCATCATACAGGATTTCAACCAGCAAATCCGCACCAGGTGGATTCAGGTACCTCGCTTGCCTTCGGAGACCACGATTGATGTCACTTTTTCTAACTGGTTCAATCCGTTAATGAATTACCAGTATTTCATGGTGCCGGGCATACTGGTGATATTGGTCACGATGGTTGGATCCTCGCTGGCCGCCCTGAATATTGTAAAAGAAAAAGAGATTGGCACGATTGAACAAATTAATGTGACCCCTGTGAAAAAGTACCAGTTCATATTGGGCAAACTGGTCCCGTTTTGGGTGCTGGGTATGCTGATCATGACAATCGGGTTGGGCATTGCCCGGGTGGTGTACGGCATTTCGCCCGCCGGCAGCCTGTTGGCGATTTATCTGTTTGCGGCCGTTTACCTGCTGGCTGTGCTGGGGTTAGGATTGTTATTATCCACGTATACGGTCAACCAGCAACAGGCCATGCTGCTGTCGTTTTTCCTGCTGATGATCTTCATCCTGCTGGGCGGCTTATACACTTCCATTGATAGCATGCCGCACTGGGCACAGCTCATTACCAAAATCAATCCCGTTTCTTATTTTATAGAAGTGATGCGCATGGTGGTATTGAAAGGCAGCAGCCTGTCGGATATCCGGTCGCATATTTTTATCATGCTTGGCTTTGCCATCGTACTTAACGGCTGGGCCATTGTCAATTACAGGAAGCGATCGTCCTGACGAAAATCGGTTTGTCTTCTGTATAAACTTTTGTATATTCAATAATAAATCAAAACGATTTTACTATGCTAAAGATTGCTGAACTAAAAGCCGGAGATATTATAAAAGTGAATGATGAAGGAGTGGAACGGGAAGGGACGGTAGTGGAAATCAGCCACGAAGAACACCAGGCCCTGGTGGACAATGGCATCCAGGAATTCTGGTACACCCAGGAGGAGATGTCGCCCATCCCGGTCTCGGAAGAGCACTTACAGAAACTGGGATTTGAAAAAGAAGATACAGCTGAAGGTGGTGTAAAATATAAAAAAGGTGCTTTCCGGCTGCTGTTGCCTCAGAAAGGCAATTTTTCCCATATCGAAATGTGGTACCGGGAAGACCGCCGTCATTTTGACTTCCCGCTGAATGTGCACCAATTGCAAAACCTGCACCTGCAAATGACCAAAGTGCCCCTGGATCAGCCATTATAATCCTTAAATTTGCCGGGATTTGCTGGGAACCAATGCATTTTTCCACGCCGGGTGGAAAAAATGTCATGGTTTTTTCTTTTTTACACGATATCCGCTTATCTTTGCGCTCCCAAAAATTGTATGTCGAAACAACCCCTAATCAAACAGGATGGAGTAATTGTTGAAGCCCTTTCTAACGCAATGTTCAGGGTGAAACTGGAAAATGGCCACGAAATACTGGCTACAATTTCGGGGAAAATGAGGATGCACTACATCCGCATTCTGCCAGGTGATAAAGTGGGCGTGGAAATGAGCCCGTATGACTTGTCGAGAGGCAGGATTATTTTCAGGTATAAGTAAAGCTGTTAGCTGTCAGCAGCTGGCTGATGGCAAAATAGATACTGATCAATTTTAAAAAGCTAACGGCTAATAGCTAATAGCAAAAAGCTTAAAAAAATGAAAGTAAGAGCATCAATTAAAAAACGCAGCGCCGACTGTAAGATTGTTCGCAGAAAGGGCAAGCTGTACGTGATTAACAAAAAGAACCCTCGTTTTAAGCAAAGACAAGGGTAATAACATTCAACATTTAAAACTTAACATTTCATATGGCTCGTATTGCCGGTGTAGACTTACCAAAGAATAAGAGAGGTGAAATAGGTCTTACCTATATTTATGGAATCGGACCTTCAACAGCCCGTTACATCCTTGATAAGAATAATATCAGCAGGGATAAAAAAGTACATGAGTGGGATGATGAAGACCTGAATGCTATCCGTAATACCATTACGGAAGAATTTAAAGTGGAAGGTCAGCTCCGTTCTGAAGTACAGATGAGCATTAAACGCCTCCTGGACATTGCCTGCTACCGCGGCCTTCGTCATCGTAAAGGACTGCCGGTTCGTGGCCAGCGTACAAAGACCAACAGCCGCACCCGGAAAGGTAAGCGTAAGACAGTAGCCGGTAAGAAGAAGGCACCTAAGAAATAAGTATTCAGCTAAAAGCGGTAAGCTTTTAGCTTTTTGCATATTGCACCATTTTCAACTCAGGATTTATTACGGATGCCCGGTGCAGGCGGAGGATAAATCCTGGTCGCGTGAACAACGCGATTTTTTAACAAACAAAAGATTACCTCGGAAAAATTATGGCAAAAGCACAAGCAGGTACCAGCGCAAAAGCGGCGGCCAAAAAAAGAGTAGTAAAGGTTGATGCATACGGTGATGCACACATCACTGCCAGTTTCAACAACATCATTATCAGCCTCACCAACAAAACCGGCCAGGTGATTTCCTGGAGCAGTGCCGGTAAAATGGGTTTCAAGGGCTCAAAGAAAAATACACCTTATGCTGCACAAATGGCAGCAGCCGATGCGGCAAAAACAGCTTTTGATGCCGGTTTGAAGCGTGTGGATGTATTTGTGAAAGGTCCTGGCGCCGGACGCGAAAGCGCTATCCGCTCTCTTTCACAAAACGGTATCGAAGTGGTGATGATTAAAGACGTAACGCCGTTGCCGCACAACGGTTGCCGTCCTCCCAAGAAAAGAAGAGTTTAAAAATCAGGGAAGCCTGGGTGATTGTTTCCGGTTTCGGATATCCCTCTTTCCTGAGCATAGCAACATATTGAATCGCCATTTGATTCATTTATTTAAAGGGTGACTGATTAATTTTTACCGCTTTCAACGATCAGTTCACCGGTTTTTAAAAAGCGGAAATGAATAAAAACTATGGCACGTTACACAGGTCCTAAGACCAAAATTTCCCGCATTTTCGGAGAACCTATTTTAGGTAATGGCAAATGGTTGGGTAAAAACAGCAACCCTCCCGGCCAGCATGGTGCAACCCGCAAACGTAAGAGCCTGGGTGAATACGCCCTTCAGCTGCGCGAAAAACAAAAAGCCAAATACACTTATGGTGTACTGGAAAAACAATTCCGCAAAACGTTTGAAGAAGCTTCCCGTCGTAAAGGAGTAACCGGTGAAAACCTCATCAAATTACTCGAAGCAAGACTGGATAACACCGTTTTTCGCATGGGTATTGCCCCCAGCCGTCCGGCTGCCCGCCAGCTCGTAAGCCATAAACATATTACCGTAAACGGAGAAGTGGTGAATATCCCTTCGTTCCAGTTAAAAGCCGGTGATATCGTAGGCTTAAAAGACGGCAGTAAAGAGAACAGTTCCATTACCAGCCAGATTCGCGGAAAAAATCCAAAGTTTAACTGGATCGACTGGAATGAGACCGAAATGCAGGGAACTTTCATTACCTACCCGGAAAGAGAAAGTGTGCCTGAGAATATTAAGGAACAACTTATCGTGGAATTGTACAGTAAGTAACCTGTGCAGTTGGCAACACCCTTAGAGGGGGCTGCTCAAATACGACTGTTTCCTGTAATTTTTATTTGCTAAATTAAAATTTCAATATGGCCATTTTAAATTTTCAGAAGCCTGATAAAATCATTCTGCAAAAAGCAACGGATTTTGAAGCACAATTCGAATTTCGTCCGCTTGAACCGGGCTATGGTGTTACCATCGGTAATGCCCTGCGCCGTGTGCTGCTGAGCTCCCTCGAGGGGTATGCCATCACCGGTGTTAAAATAGAAGGGGTTGATCACGAATTTGCCACCATTAAGGGTGTCAGCGAAGACGTGGTGGAAATCCTGCTGAACCTCAAGCAGGTTCGCCTGAAAAAAATTGTCGATCACGAGGTGAGTCACGAAAGGATTATTCTTTCCATCAAAAATAAAACAGAATTCACCGCCGCGATGATTGGCGAAGGTACACAGTCATTCCAAGTGATGAACCCCGAACTGCTGATCTGCACACTGGATTCTTCTGCAAAAATGGATATCGAACTGACGATCGGCAAAGGCCGTGGTTACGTTCCGGCGGAAGATAACAGGCTGAAAGATGCCCCGATGGGACAGATTCCAATCGATGCGATTTATACACCGATTAAAAATGTAAAATACAGCATTGAAAATACCCGGGTTGAGCAGCGTACGGATTTCGAAAAGCTGATTATGGAAGTAACGACCGATGGCACAATCCACCCGGAAGAGGCCGTCAAACAGGCTTCCCGCATCCTGATCCAGCATCTCATGATTATCACCGACGAAAACATTACGTTTGATAATAAAGAGGAAAAGAAAGAAGACCTGGTTGATGAGCAAACACTGCAACTGCGCAAGATCCTGAAGACGCCGCTGGAAGACCTGGATCTTTCTGTACGGGCCTTCAATTGCCTGAAAGCCGCCAAGATTAATTCCCTGAGCGAGCTGGTGCAGTACGAGCAGGAAGACCTGATGAAGTTCCGCAACTTCGGTCAGAAGTCCCTGGCCGAGATTGAGCAGGTGCTGACAGAAAGAGGTTTGCACTTTGGAATGGACCTCGCCAAACTAGGCCTGGATAAAGAAGAATTCCTGTAATCGTATTACCGAAAAGGGAGATACGTTAGTTCTTACTCATATTTTTAATAACCGTTTTTAATCCGGTAGGAATAAAAACAAAAGTTGCAATTCCTGACACGGTGCAGCTTTCTAAAAACAATATGTCATGCGTCACGGAGACAAAATTAACAACCTGGGCCGCACAAAGGCCCACCGCGAAGCGTTGCTGAGCAACCTCGCCTGCGAACTGATTGCCCACAAGCGGATTGTCACAACGCTTGCCAAAGCAAAGGCTTTGCGTACGTATGTGGAGCCACTGATCACGAAAGGGAAAACCAACAGCACACACCAGCGCAGGATCGTTTTCGGCTACCTGCAGAATAAAGATGCAGTAAAAGAACTCTTCGGGTCAATCGCAGAGAAAGTGGCGGGACGCCCCGGTGGATACACCCGCATCATTAAACTGGGCATTCGCCCCGGTGATGCGGCGGAAACAGCGCTGATTGAACTGGTAGATTTCAACGAGATCTATGGTAAAGGAAAAGGTGAAGCCAAAGAAGGCGCTAAACGTACACGTCGCGGCCGCAGCGGAGCTGCCAAAAAAGCCGCAGAACCGAAAGCGGAAGAAACCACAGTTACGGAAGAAGCAAAAGAAGCATCGAAAGAAGGCTAAACAAATGAAATTAAAATTGTATACCAAGGCAGAACTTATCCCGGTTCTGCCTTTTTTTATGCGTTGTGAAAAAGTTATCCGCAAAAATCATTGATGATTTGTTTTCTTTGCAAAACCCTTTAAAAAAATGGCTGAACAACAAAAACCTGCAATCCTGCTACTTGCTGACGGAACCGTTTGTCATGGAAAAGCATTTGGCGCTATCGGGACAACCGGTGGCGAAATTTGCTTTAATACGGGCATGACCGGCTACCAGGAAGTGTTTACCGATCCCAGTTACTATGGTCAGATCCTGATCATGAATAATGTGCATATTGGTAATTACGGGGTAAAGGATAACGAAGTGGAATCTAATAACGTCAAGATTCGGGGGTTGATTGGCCGCAGTCTCGAGGAGCAGTATTCACGTAAGCAGGCAAATGGTTCTTTACAAGATTACCTGAAAGCCAATAATATTGTCGCCATTGAAGGTGTGGACACAAGGGCGCTGGTCACACATATCCGTACGAAAGGTGCTATGAACTGTATCATTTCTTCTGCGATTACGGATGTGGAAGCTTTGAAAAAGGAACTGGCCAAGGTGCCGGATATGGATGGACTGGAATTGGCTTCTGCTGTGAGTACCGGGCAACCTTACGAAATGGGAGACAGCAAATCACCGGTGCGCATTGCCGTGATGGACTATGGTGTCAAGCAGCACATTCTTCACTGCATGACGGAGCGGGGTGCTTATGTAAAAGTATTTCCAGCTAAGACTGCACTGACCGAGTTGAAAGCCTTCAACCCGTCCGGGTATTTTATTTCCAACGGTCCTGGCGACCCGGCAGCAATGGGGTATGCTATCGATGCGGTGAAAAATATCCTGGCTGAAAACAAACCCGTTTTCGGTATTTGCCTTGGTCATCAGTTACTGGCCCTGGCCAACGGGATCCCGACCTTTAAGATGCACCACGGTCATCGCGGACTTAACCACCCTGTTAAAAATATGCTTACGGGTAAATGCGAGATTACAACGCAAAATCATGGTTTTGGCGTTGACCCGGAAGCTGTCAAAAAATCAGATCGCGTGGAAGTGACTCATATTAATCTCAATGATGGTTCGATCGAAGGCATCCGGTTAAAAAACAAACCGGCATTCTCCGTGCAGTACCACCCGGAAAGTACACCAGGTCCTCACGACAGCCGATACCTGTTTGATGAGTTTATCAGCCTGATCAAGGCACAATCCTGATGCAGGATACTTTTTAGTATCTTCCCGGCTGAATCGTACAAATTTTCCTCATAGTTCAGCATATGAAGATTGCCATTATTAACGGACCGAATCTTAATTTACTCGGACAGCGGGAACCGGGTATTTATGGCACGCAGTCTTTCGCTACTTATTTTGAAGAACTGAAAAAGCGTTATCCCGCCGTTTCGTTTTCTTTTTTTCAAAGCAATGTAGAGGGGGAACTGATCAATGAACTGCAGCGTGTTGGGTTTGGTTATGATGGGATTATCATGAATCCCGGTGGCTACACACATACCTCCGTTGCTATCGGTGATGCGATCGCTGCCATTAAAACGCCGGTAATTGAAGTGCATATTTCCAATGTTCATGCTCGGGAAGACTTTCGTAAACTCTCCCACGTATCCGCACAATCGGCAGGCACGATTGCAGGCCTTGGATTAAAAGGCTATGAACTGGCGCTTGAATGGTTTTTATCTCATTAACCGGGTTGACTTTTATCAGTTGCTCCAGTAAGGTTTGTTAGATATTCGCTTCTTGCTCACAGGTAACTTTGCAGGCATTATGATTATGAAAAAACCAATCAACTATCAGTCAGCAGAAGAGGCCTTATCTGTTGTCGGGTCAAACCAGCGGATTTACATTCACGGTAGTGCGCAAACGCCTGTTTGCCTGCTAAAAGAGTTAGGCCGGCAAGCCCACCGCCTGCAAAATGTGGAATTAGTTTTCATCAGCGTATATGGCGATATCGAGGTGGACAAGCCACAGTATGCCGGTATTTTCCATGTTAACTCCCTGTTCGTGTCGGCGAGTATCCGCGAAGCTGTGAATGCAGGACGTGCTGATTATGTACCCGTTTTTTTAAGTGAAATCCCGGAATTATTCAAGCAAAATATTTTGCCGCTTGATGTGGCGCTGGTGCAGGTATCACCACCCGATGCACATGGTTATTGCTCATTGGGTGTTTCCGTGGATATTGCCCGTTCTGCAGTGAATACCGCGAAACATATTATTGCGCAGGTCAATCCACTTGTGCCGCGTACACACGGTGACGGGTTGATTCATTACAGCCGGTTTGACAGTATGGTGTATTGTGAAGACCCGCTTCATGAAGCCGCCTTTGGTGAAAAAACAACCGGTGTGGAGAAACAAATAGGGCAATACGTTGCAGACCTGATCGAAGACCGCAGTACCCTGCAAATGGGCATTGGCTCCATACCAGATGCCGTGTTAAAGTCGCTAACAGGGCATAAGGACCTGGGTGTGCATACCGAAATGTGTTCCGATGGTGTCATCGATCTTTTTGAAAGCGGCGTGATCAACAATAAATTCAAGCAAATTCATCCGAATAAAGCGGTGACAGCCTTTGCACTTGGTACCCGGCGTTTGTATGATTATGTAGATGATAACCCTGCCTTCCAGTTTCTTGATATCGATTACGTAAATGATCCGCATATCATCCGCAGAAATAAGCGGATGGTGGCCATTAATAGTGCCATCGAAATTGATATCACCGGCCAGGTTTGCGCCGATTCTATCGGCACCTATCAATTTTCCGGCGTGGGCGGCCAAATGGATTTTATGCGTGGAGCCACGTTGAGTGAAGGCGGTAAGCCCATTATCGCATTACCATCGCGTACGGCAAAAGGTGTATCCCGCATAGTGGCTGCATTAAAACCAGGTGCTGGCGTAGTTACCACAAGGGCCCACGTGCATTATGTGGTGACTGAATACGGCGTAGCGTATTTATTTGGCAAAAATCTTCGCCAGCGGGCAAAGGCACTGATCAATATTGCTCACCCGGATGACAGGGAAGCCTTGGAAAAATCCTGCTGGGAACGCTTTAAAGTATTTTAATTTTTATCGTATGCTTCCTTCACTGACAGGCTGTTAGATCGTCCGTCATACACCCGGGTAAAAATTGGCCTATTTTTGGCAACATACCTGTTACAAAAATCGTTTACATCCAAAGATCTGTGGTTATGCGACGTTTTATACTTCTCATTTGCCTTTTTTCATATGCCGGCGCTTTTGGCCAGTGGAAAAGTTATATAATCGGCGTAAAAGGCGATACACTGAACTGTGTAGACCTGCAGGGAAAAAAACAGGGCCGCTGGGTGGAGCACTATGATGAACTGCGGGGTGAACCCGGTTTTGAAGCCGAAGGCGTGTACGAAAATGGAAAAAAGGAAGGTGTTTGGCGTAAATATTCCCTGATGGGCGACCTGATTGCCGTGGAAAATTACCGCTGGGGTAATAAGGATGGCAAAAATGTGTATTTCAACAATACCGGCCAGTTATTGCGGGAAGAAAGCTGGAAAGCTGTGAATCCTGATAATCCCTACGATACTGTTGATGTGTATGATATTCACGATCCCACGAAAGTTATTGAACGGCGGTTGGTAAAATTGCAAGGCTATTCGCTTAAGCACGGCACCTGGACCTATTACGATCCATTAACCGGTAAGGTAGATAAAACAGAACGCTGGTGGCTGGACAAGCCTGCTGCCGGTAGCGATGACGATGAATTAAAACCGCTTGATATCAGCAGTACTGCCTCACAATCCAAATCAGACAGCACAACGGCCAAAAAAATGGCGAAACCCCAGGTAGTACTGGATTATGAAAAGAAAAATGGTAAGAAAAAAATTAAGGTTCGCGACGGGCGGACCGGTTACTAGCAAACCGGAATTGCCGGTTATTATTTTCCGTTTTTAAAATAATCATCAAAAAAGAGCAGCTGGTAATTAATACTGTTTTTCCAGTATGCGGCATTGTGTGCTCCGGGCCGTTCTGTATAATCATGATCAATCTTCATCGCAAGTAATTTTTGGTGCAGCGCCCTGTTTACCTGCAGAAAAAAATCATCAACGCCACAATCAACAATAATTTTCAAATCCCCGGGATGCAGATTGTCAGCGACATTGATGACCGTGTTGTCTTCCCAGTTTTGCTTGCAACAA
>DASTSN010000059.1:0-20150 GCA_035760665.1 Chitinophagaceae bacterium
GATTATTCATATATAGCCTGCTGTAATGAACAGGCCCTATTATTCTTCCCGGTGCAACTTCTGTCTTCACAAACAACGATGCCCCTGTTGAATAACGGTTTTGCTGCTTTTGCCCTTCCCTCCTTTCTCGTATGAAATGGATTGATATTCTTTTTTACCGGTGTAAAAAGTATTAAAAAAGCATACCCGAAATCCCAGCCTGCGGAAGCAGGTGAACCGGCGGGCCGGAAAAAAGATTTACCGTATCGAAGCTGCGATTGGGTGATTTTTTTAATAAGCCTTTCGCACGGGCTGGTTTATTGTATTACTATGGAAGCTGACTGATCCCCTGCTTTTACCCTGTAAAGACCGGCGGGCAGCCTGCTCACCTCAATCCTGGTATTACCCGGATTGATGTGCTGCTGCCATACCCGCAGACCCATCGTATTGTAGATTGTCAACATAGTATGCGCATCCTGCTGCACCAGCAGCTGACCGCTGGTAACCGGGTTGGGATACAAATGTAACTGGCGTAAACCCGTCAGGCTGATGCTGACCACGCTGCTGAAGGTTCCCCTCCCATCGAGGTCGCGCTGCCAAAGCCGGTAATAATTATTACCTCCGGAAGGACTTTCGTCTGTGAATGTATACGCATGCCTGTCACCTGCATTAGCTGCTGCGGGTATTGTACCAATCGTTTGCCACTGGCTGCCATTTGTGCTGTGCTGTACGGCAAAATCCATAACTGCTTTTTCGCCGGCTGTTTCCCAATCCAGGATCACGGTCTGGCCTTGTCGGCGTGCTGTAAAGCTGAGCCATGTCAGCGGTAGTGTTGTATTGTCAATAATATCCCCTGTAACCACTGCATTCAGACTCGCGGAACTAAAGCGTAAGGTTTGGGTACCGCTGGCCAACAGTTGTACATCTGAAAAAGTGGCCACTCCGCTGGCATCAGTATTCACGGTAACGGTACCAGTCACCGTACCGCCGCCGGAAGCCACCGACACCGTCACGGGAATATTTGCCTGCCGGATTGGTTGGCCCAGCCCATCACGCACCTGTACTACCGGCGCTGGGGAAAGTGTTACATTACTTTGATACCCTGTGGGCGATGTGCTGAGAGTGAGCTGCGTTGCCACGCTGATAGCCGGCTCATTAAAAGCAATAAAACCCGGGTCAGATGTGCCATTGGGCTTATATTCCAGCGCCACCGCGTTTTGGTAGTTAGCCGCTGTAATGCCAAAGGTGCCAAGATCGGCTGCGAAAAAAGCCATCGGCCTCTCGCCATTTACATAGGTACTGTTGAGCTGTGTACTGGTAAGATCGTAAAAATCAGCCTGCCATTTACCCACAACCGGCAATGATGTTGTTGTAATACTGACTGGATTTCCCACCACATTTCCATTTACATCCACAAACTGTAAAACATCAGGGGTGGTAGAACTTGGTGATGCCAACTGGGTGACAAACACATCAGGTATACCATCATTCACTGCAGCGGCAGTAATACCGTTAGTGCTCAGGTTAAACCGCAGCGTGGAGCCACCGGGAATATTGGCAAGCCCGGTGCCCAGGTCAAGCCCTTTTATTCCATCAGTTAAAAACCCCGCTAACTGTGCGCCGCTTGGATTAGCCGGGAAAGGTGATGTGCTGCTGTTGTCAACCCCTGCATTAATCCCGTCATACAACTGGCCCAGCATAACAAAGTAAAATCCCCCAGCGGTGCTGGGCACGCTGTTTATGGGAAATGCCCGGAAATTCAATGGCGTAAAGCTTACACTGTTAGATACCAGTACAGCATTGTTCACACCCGTTGAGTACGTGGTTCCATTCCACGTAAATGCCAGCATGTTGTGGCTATTATCGGGTTTTACAGGATTGTTTGAACTGGAACTGGAGGTCCAGTACCCATTGTAATCGGTATAAATTGCTGTCACACCCTGCGCATGACCAGCCTGAACAGACACAGCCCAACACATGAAAACAATTAAGAACTTATGAAACTTGCGAAGGATAGTAGCCGCACCGGAAATGGAAATACCACTTATTGCATCAGCAGGCACAAAAAGGAAATTGTAAAATTCTTTCATCGGGATTGATTTTAAAACAGCATTTTTTCAGCCTGTGCATAGTTACTTTAATCTGTGCATAAGTCATTTCTCCTGAAAAAATATTTATGTTGACAATTGTCAACAGTCAACGGAAATACCGGCCTGTTATGAATTATTGTAGCTGGTAAAGCCGCATAACCATCTACCCGTTGATATCAGCAGCTAATGGTATTCACTTATATTTAACGGAGTGATATTGCAGGACTCCCCGGAACAGGCTTGACCAGCTTGGCGAATCAGCGGGTGATATTTTTTATATAACTGTCTATCCTACTTTTGAAAGGCGTCGTACACGTAAAGGCTAATCTTCACACTTCCATCGACACATTGGTTTGGCGCAGAATAGCCAACTCGCTGTTACGTATTGTAAACTAGCTACAGGCATGAAACAAAAAATACCTGAAGCGCAGGTGCTGCCTGAGTGACTTTTGAGTGTTTTTCGCAAAAGTAGTCAAAGCGGTTATGAGGGTTGCAATTACACCTGTAAAGGACTATTTTAAATCTTCGGCAATGCGTTGGAGTGGCAGCTCCGGCAGGGATGAGTTAGTTTTTTTAAAAAAGAAAGGAGATTATGAATTGCTGCAACGTATACCCTTCCAGCCCTTTTATCTTCTTTGGGAATGGCTGGCAGATTTGTTTCTTACTTTGGAAGAAACAAAGGCCCTTACGAGTACCACATTTTTTATATTTTTAATGCAGTCAAAGCCGTTAATATTCAGCACATGAATAGCAATGCAAGAATATACAAAATGTCAGTCGCCGGGGTCTACCCGCATTACGTAGCGAAGGCGGAGAAAAAAGGCCGCAGCAAGGCGGAGGTGGATCAAATCATCTGTTGGCTCACCGGTTATGATGAACAACAATTACAGGAACATCTTGCCCGGAAAACCGATTTCGAAACCTTTTTTGCCCAGGCGCCGCAGTTTCATCCCAATGCTGCAAAAATAACCGGCGTTATCTGCGGTTACCGTGTGGAGGAAATCGACGATGCGCTGATCCAAAAAGTTCGTTACCTGGACAAGCTGATTGATGAGCTGGCCAAAGGAAAATCAATGGACAAGATTTTACGGCAATAATCTGGCCTGGTCCCCGGCAATAAAAAGTTTCGAGAACTACGCCGTCAGGTAGGCACGCAGTGCCTGGTTATTGGCAGCTGTACGCAGCTGCAACAGGGCTTTTTCCTTTATTTGTCGCACCCGTTCGCGGGTAAGGCAAAAGCGGGCAGCAATTTCATCAATACTCATCGGGTAGTCCACGCCAATGCCAAAATAATAACAGAGCGTTTCCCGCTGGCGGGGCGATAAGAGCTGAAACGACCGTGCCAGCTCCTTGCGCAGCGATTCCGTATAGTCCACTTTTTTCTCCACCTTTTCAGCATTGCTGTTGGCCAGTGTATCCAGCAGTGTGCCGTCTTCATCTTCTGACAGGGGTGTATCCAGGCTCAGTTGCTGCTGCTTTAACCCCAGGCTTCGGTCAATTTCTTTGATTTCCATATGCAGCACCTCGGCGAGCTCTTCGGCAGAGGGGGTACGTTCCAGTTGTTGCTCCAGTTGTGTAAAGGCTTTTTGTATACGGCTGCTGATGGCTACCTGGTTCAGAGGCAGGCGCACCAGTCGTGATTGCTCGATGATGGCCTGCAGGATGTTTTGACGAATCCACCACACGGCAAAAGAAATGAAGCGGAAACCACGGGTGTGATCAAAGCGTTCGGCGGCTTTAATCAACCCGAGATTCCCTTCATTGATCAGGTCTGGCAGGGAGAGCCCGTGTCCCTGGTATTGCTTGGCAACCGACACTACAAATCGCAGGTTGGCTTTCACCAGTCGGTTCAGGGCTGTTTTATGGCCGTTTTTGATTTGCTGCGCCAAAGCGGCTTCCGCTTCAGGGCTGAGCATTTCTTCTTTACTGATTTCGCGAAGATACCGGGCAAGGCTTTCCGTTTCTCTTACGGTAATGGAATTGGTAATCTTGAGCTGACGCATTCCCATAGTTACAGGTTTTGGATTTTTAAAAAAATGGTTTTTCGATCAGAATTGGTGAATGACAGCACAAATGAACTATACGCTGTTTTTCTAAAAAATAGTACCAGGTATTATTCCCTTGTAAATTTGATAAAAAGATTGTTGTAGTGCAATTGCTACAGGAAAAGCATTAGGCAATCCAGGTAAGCTGCTGCAATTCATCACGGCAGGTTGTCAGCGTACCCTCACCCGCGGGTCTACAATGCCGTAAAGGATATCGGCCAGTATATTCACCAGTATAAAAAAGACCGCTGAGAGGAGCACAGAACCCATGACTACGGGAAAGTCCAGTTTTTCTAAAGCATCCACCGTTACCTTGCCAATACCCTGCCAGCCAAAAATATATTCCACAAAAAAGGCGCCGGCTAACAATTCGGCAAACCACCCGGTGATAGCTGTGATAACGGGATTCAGGGCATTCCGCAGGGCATGTTTCCAGATGACTGTTCGCCTGGACAATCCTTTCGCGTAGGCAGTACGAATATAATCCTGGTCAAGTACATCAAGCATGGCGCTGCGGGTAAGTTGGGCGATGATGGCCAGCGGACGGATGCCGAGTGTAACCGCCGGGAGGATCAGGTGCTGAAATGCAAGGTGCCGCTTACCCGTCAGTTCATCCAGCACGTACCAGTTGCCGGTTATATGCAGGCCGGTATAATTGCTGAGTAGGAAACCGAAAACGTATGCAATAATAATCCCGATAAAAAAAGAAGGTGCGGAAATACCGGCAATACTGGCAACAATGGCGGTGCTGTCAATCCAGGTATGTTGCCTGACGGCGGCCGCCACGCCCAGCGGAATGCCAAGCAGCATGGCGAGCAGCATCGCGGCGCCTGCAAGCATCAGCGTACCGGGTAATGCTTCCAATAAAATGCCTCCTACATTCTTGCGGGTTTGATAGGACCTGCGCAGGTAGGGAATTTTCAGTCCCAGTTTCAGCCGACCGCCGACAAAAAAACCTTTCAACTGCTTGGTCTTTATCTCGTCGCTGCTATGTACACAAACCGGTGAAATATCATTAAGGTAATACAAAAACTGCTTCCATTTTGGCTGGTCCAGGTACAGCTCTTTGCGAATGGCAGCCTGGGTGGCTGCATCACCAGTTTGCCCCATCACCAACCGCGAAGGATCGCCCAGTCCCTGGAACAGGAAAAAAACAATCATCACCACACCTGTAATCACAAGGATGCCGTAAAACAGTTTCCGGATGATGTATTTTATCATAGCTATTGATTGGGACTGCCCACAGCCTGCCCGGTATCTGCACTGTTGCTGGTTGTACTATCGGACAGGGGTTGCTGCATTGTTATTGTATCCACCACCCGGAGGGCACCACTCAATTGTCTGGGCCCCCATTTACCCGTAATGGTGCCTTGTTGTAATACATACAGGCAGGGATTTGCGCGGGCTACCATGCGGATAACGGTATAATCGCAATTAAAAACCTGCACATCACGGAAAGGCGTTGCCGACAGCAATTGCTGCGCTTTCTCCCGAACAGTTGTAACGATGTAAACAGGAATATGCCTGCTTTTTGCTGCTGCATATACTTTCGAAAAGTCCTGCTGCCAGGCCGAAACTGGTGCATCAAATTTTTCATCGAATAATAATACACACCAGGGCTCTGATAAAATAACAGCGGTAGAATCCGCATCGCCTGCACCGGTAAGCGCAAAACCTTTAACCGGTGGTTCGGCGTTTCCTTTCCTGACAAGTTTATCGGTACGCTTTTTAAACTGGTAGGTATTCAAATCAGCCGGTAATTCAGCCGGTGAAAATTCATACTCCTTCCCTCCTTTTTCGTATACAAAGCGGATGGCGAAGCTATCAGGTACGGCGCCCGGCGGAATTTTCATTTGTTCCGAAATATTATTGCCTTTTTTAAAAGGCAAACAATCCACGTAGGGCAGGTATACCAGTGCATAGGCTTGTATGCCAAAGGAGAGTATGGCGGTTACCAGCATCGCGATGCGGGCAGAGCGAACGGGTAAAGCCGCAGTAATTTTTTTCCGGTGATAAAAGAGAAATAAAATCAAACCCGTTAATACAATATCTTTTAAAAAGGAAGTGAAGGGTGTAATGGGCAGGCAGTCGCCGAAGCAACCGCAGTTTTTAAATTTCCCCGACAGATAGGCATACCCGGTAAGAAACGTAAAGAAGAGAATCAGCAGCAGCAATAGCCAGCTCACCGCTTTCATGCGCCAGCCAACGAGCAGGGCAACGCCGGCAATAATTTCCACGGCAATCATTATCACCGAAAGCGTAAGGGAATGTTCGTGCAAGTACTCAAAGAAGTGCACCAAGGGTGTACGCAAAAAAAAGGTGCTTTTAGACAGACCTTCGTTCCACACCTCGAAAAACTCTTTCATTTTGTAACTCAGCCCCTGGGGGTCGTTGGCTTTTACAAGCCCCGAGAAAATAAACAGCAAGCCAACCAGCACTCTTACAACGGCGATGAGTATTTTCATTGGTAGTCATTTAGTAAACGGATGATTATGCCGGTAACGGCTATGCTTCGTTCATCAGTATTAATGCAAAAACAGCGTAGTTGACAATGTCGAGGTAATTGGCATCAATTCCTTCACTGATCAGCGTTTTTCCATCATTGGCCAGTATTTGCCGTATGCGCTGCAGCTTCATCAAAATCAGGTCTACAAAACTCTCCTGGCTCATGCTGCGCCAGGCCTCGCCATAATCATGATTTTTATCCTGCATTAATTTTTTGGCTGTTGCCACTGCTTCGTCATATAAGAGGGCCACGCGGTCAGCCGGTAATTCTTCCGGTTCGTGAGCACCGAGTTTTAACTGCAGCAAGCCGATGATGGCGTAATTAACGATACCTTTGAATTCTGATCCGATATTATCTTCCACCCGCTGCTGTTTTTTTTCCTGGATGGTCCGTATGCGCTGCGCTTTAATAAAAAGCTGGTCCACGATGGAAATGGGGCGCAACACCCGCCAGGCTGTGCCATAGTCGCGTGTTTTTTGTAAAAAAATGTCCCGGCAGGCATGAATTGCCTGGCTGTATTGATTGTCCGTATTTGCCATGGTTGAAAATTCACTCATCCGGTGCGCTGGTAAAATTGGTTTTCTGCAAAAATGCGTTGGTCTTCTGTTTATCTTTAGCTCCAAAAGTAAAGAACAAAGCTTAAAATGTTTACCCTGAATTGTAAAGGCCGCTTGCTGGTTGTGGATAAGCCGGTGGTAATGGGCATTCTCAACATTACGCCTGATTCCTTTTATCCCGGTAGCCGTTTCGCGGGTATTGATACAGTATTACACCAGGCCGAAAAGATGCTTCGTGAAGGCGCCACAATCCTTGATGTTGGCGGGCAAAGCACCCGGCCTGCCAGCCAGTTGCTGAGCGACGAAGAAGAACTGGCCCGGGTGATACAGCCGGTGCAGGCCATTTGTGAAACATTCCCCGAAGCTTTTGTGTCGATAGATACGTTTTATGCCCGGGTAGCCCGCGAAGCAGTGCAGGCAGGCGCCTGCCTGGTGAATGATATCAGTGCCGGCGACATGGATGCAGCATTGCCTGCCACTGTTGCAGCACTGCAGGTGCCTTATGTACTAATGCATATGAAGGGTACGCCGCAAACCATGCAGCAGCAACCCGTTTACGAAAATGTCACCACCGAAGTGCTGGACTTTTTTACAGCCCGCCTGGCCAGGCTGCAGCAAGCCGGCATACGTGATGTCATCATCGATCCCGGATTTGGTTTCGGGAAAACAATATCCCACAATTTTACCCTGCTTAAAAATCTTTCTGTCTTCTCTATCCTTGAACGGCCGCTGCTGGCCGGATTGTCGAGGAAATCAACGGTGTATAAAACCCTGGCTATACCGGTAGAAGAGTCCCTGAACGGGACGACTGTGCTGAACACGATAGCGCTGCAAAACGGTGCCAATATCCTGCGGGTGCATGATGTAAAAGAGGCCGTTGAAGCCATCCGCTTACTGCAGGCATATGACGAAATTTAGCAGCCGGCGTATAGCTGCATAAAAAAAGCAATCTTAAAAGATTGCTCCGTTGCCGGCATACTATTTTACCTGATAGTATTTGCTACCATCATGCCAGGTTTATACGTTGGTCTTTCACGGACGGAAGATCCGTATCGCGGAACATCAGATTAACTGGTGGTGTGACTTATTACAGGGCAACGGGTTCAAAGGGTGAGGAAAATTGTGTAGGACTCTTGGACTAAAAACGGAGCCAATAAACAATGTACTTACTTATAGATGCGTGTAGGGTATCGCATCAACCATCCCACCTGCCTGCCTATTGGCGGGCAGGTGGCAAAGATCGGTTAAATAGTAATGTAATCCTTATTTCTTTCCTTGAGTTGTGTCAACTTTTATTCCCTGGGGATTATTGATCACCGGTTGCTGCGGTGCATGATCTTCTACATCCAGCACTTCAATTTCAAAAACCAGGCTCTCATAGGGCTTGATTAAAGGCGTTGGCGGGGTGCCGCCGTAAGCCAAAGTGGAAGGAATGTACAATTTTGCGTGGGCACCATTCTTCAGCAGTTTAATGCCTTCATTGAATCCGGGAATCATTTGCCGGCTGCCAACCGTAAAACTCATTGGTGCAGTATGGCCGAAAGTTGTATCTACATTGCTGTCAAATTTCGTTCCGCCAAAGGTGCTGCCTGTATATTTCAGCGACACGTATTTGCCGGAATCAGCCTGCGCACCTTGTCCCGGGTTAAGAATTTCCACGTACACACCGCCGGGTGTGCGCTGTGCGGTAATCTTATGATCCGCGATATATTTTTCCACGGCCTTTTGTTCGGCTGCTACGATCTTATCTCTTTCTTTTTCTTCATCGGCCCTGTAATCTTCGAATTTTTTAAAAACACCCAGCACTTTAAACGATGTAATGATGCGGTCGCCTGATTTAAACTGTGCCAGGAGCTGCGGATTCTTTTTTATGAAGGTATCCATCATTTGCACAGTGACCAGGCTGTCGCCCACCTTCAGTTGCGGAAACACTTCCGATGGATCGTACGGGCGGGAGGTTTCACTGATGCGCAGGTAAACCGGCATGCTGCTGTACGTATCATAAACCACGCTATCGTTAATCTTTTGCTGAATATTCACCTTCATAAAACTGCCTATTTTAACGGCAGTGGTATCGTTTCCGCGGAAGATTTTATACGGCAGATCTGATTTTGTTTTCTCAAAAGACACATTCTGGCAGCCGGCAAAAAGCAGTATACCAACCGACAACAATACTAACCCGTTTTTACGTTTCATCGTTTTTTATGTTATTGTAATAAAGATTGATTTTCTTTCATGGCGCGGATGAATGCCTGCACCGTACTGTCCAGCGATTCGCTGCTCCAGCCGCCGGCAGCATTGTAATGCCCGCCGCCATTGAAGTAGGTGCGGGCAAATGTATTGCAATCAAAGCTTCCTTTGCTGCGAAAACTCCACCGGCGTTCTTCATCGCGGTCAATGACCATGGCCGCCAGCTTGATCCCCTGGATGCTGAGCGGGTAGTTCACCAGGCCTTCCGTATCGCCGGTTTTGATATTAAATTTTAATAGATCAGACTTGGGGATGGCAATCAGGGCTGTGTTGTATTCATAAAATACCTGCATCCTGTTTTGCAGCATATGCCCCAGGAAGCGCAGCCGGTTTTCCAGAAAATTATCAAACAGTGCATCATGCACAGCTGTATGCTGCAGTCCCCGATCTTTCAGATCCGCCACTAAGCGGTGCACCCCGGCATGCGTGGAATCAAACCGAAATGATCCCGTATCAGCCACAACGCCGGCATAAATACATTCCGACACCTGTCCATTGATTTTGTCACCATGACCCGATTCAATGATGAAATCATAAATCATTTCACAGGTAGAGCTTTTCGCAGTATTACTGATTCCGTAATCAAATGATTTTTCATCCGGCTGCTGATGATGATCGATAAGGATTTTCGTGCAACTGAGCGAAGCCAGTTTGTCGGTCATCGTTTTGGTGCGGTAAAAAGCATTGAAGTCCAGGCAAAATAACCATTCGGCCTGGTCCAGTGCTGTTTCTGCTTTTTGCTTTGCATATTCGTAATCCAGCACGTCAGCAGCTCCCGGCATCCAGTTGAGCCAGGCTGCCCAGTTGGTAGGCGAAACAACTGTAACGCTGTGGCCAAACTGAACCAGGAAATGCTGCAGGGCCAGTGAAGAACCCATGGCATCTGCATCTGGTTTTTGATGCGTGGTAATAACAATTTTTCTTGGATGGTTTAATAGGGGGAATATTTCCTGTACTGGTTTCATAAAAACGGTTGCGAAGGTAGGGAAAACCGACCACAGTGTACCGGCTTTGTGAAGGCCCGGCATTTTAACAATCCTGTTTACTAAACATACTCGGCAGATTCCCCTAAATTTGCGCCCCAAAAGCAATCGATATTATGAGTAATCGGACACTTACAATGATTAAGCCGGATGCCATGAAAAAAGGGTATGCCGGTGCTATCCTGGACATGATCCTTAAGGCTGGTTTTACCATCGTAGCCCTTAAACAAACAAAACTGTCGCCCGAAAAAGCCGGCGAATTTTATGCTGTGCACAAAGAGCGGCCTTTTTACGGCGAGCTCGTGGAGTTTATGAGCAGCGGTCCAATCATTGCTGCCATTCTTGAAAAAGATAATGCCGTGGCAGATTTTCGTCAACTGATCGGCGCCACCGACCCTGCAAAAGCAGCAGAAGGAACGATCCGGAAAGCTTACGCCAGTTCCGTGGGTGAAAATGCCGTGCATGGCAGTGACAGTGATGAAAATGCAAAAATCGAAGGCGACTTCTTTTTCTCCGCGCTGGAAAGATTTTAAACATACCTAACTGGTATAAAAAAGCCGTCATGCCTCGGCATGCCGGCTTTTCCGTTTTAGTCGTTACTACTATTAAGACTTAGATGGATTGGATGTCCATTTTTTTGTGCATATCGTTATTAACGGGTGTTACCTTGTAGCCGGCTTTGCGTAACAAGCTGATCACCCCTTTGTCGCCCGGCAGGTGCCCCGCTCCAACCGCCACCAGCAAAGATTTTCCCGGCATCAGGTTTTTTAATTTCTCCACCCAGTTACGGTTGCGGTTGTATAACAATAAATTGGAGTACTGTGCCATGCCATCATCATCTTTATTGATCAAAGCCTGCAGTTGCTCCAGGTCCTGGTTTTTATAAGCTGCCAGCAGTTTCGCAAATTCCTGCGATGAATGATCATTCCCGGCGACGGCGCTATCGATATAAGCCACAAGTTGCTCGGCCTGGAGCTTGTAAGGGATGCTGTCAAAAATACTGGCCTGGTAAGCCATCGTCTCCAGTCCTTTGATCGGTTTATTATCACGTTTGGCTTCTTCCATGATTAACTGTTCCATGGCCACTGCCGACTCGCAGGGTATGTCGGCTTCTTCCAGGGTACTCATCGACAGCATGGGCTTGAATGTTCCCAGCATGGAAAAGGGAATCAATCCACCTTTGTTGTCAAAATACGATTTCACTTTTTCAAAATCTTCCTTGCTGAGCAAATCGGCCAGGGTGGTATCGTCGCGCATTTTCATGTGCTTCATCATACCCAGCATTTCAAACAGGTTATCCATATCCACTTCCAGGTACACCTCTTTGCAACGGCTGATAATATGTTTCAGGCTATCACTCAGCACGGCATCGTCGCTGCACAACATGTGTATGGTACCGAATAAATAGGAAGGCTGCTGCAAGCCGTTCCCGCTGATTTGCCACAGCAGTGTATGCGGATTGTTATCATCTTGTTTTTGAGCAGTGGCGAAAACGGCCGAGAAGGCCAGCATCACACTCAGCGTCCATTTCTTCATGGGGTGCTATTTATGGCAAATTACACAGATCACAGAAAGTGAAAAAATGCCGTTTGACAAATGGTTTAATCGTTCAGACAGCCATGACTATTTCACGGCTGCTTCTTCACCGTAAAGCTGATCTTTAAATTTCAATGATGGTGAAGGGATCAGCGGACCAATATCCAGTTGCGCCCATTTTTCATCCACCGAACGGATGGTGTCATCATCGGCAACAATGATATTGGGCCAGTCTCGCTGAAAATCGTCCAGTTCTTTTGTTTTCCGTGTACCATCGAGTCCAAGGCAGGCCAACAGCTTTCCGGGTTGCTGCCAGGACATCCGTTGTACTAAAAACTGATCACGTTTCGGATCGAGGTTATTACAAAAACGCCAGAGGGCTGTCGGCAGGTCGTTAGCGTTCACCGTATGTTCTACATACAGGATCATTTTTATTCCCTCCAGTTCTGGCCTGTTGCAAAGCTGCTGCTGCAATTCAGCAATATGTGCTTTCCTGTTTTTTTCCACCGAAACAATGATGCAGGGAATTTGCTTTTTCAGCAAGCTCACATTCACTGCCTGCACTTCGGGGAAATTGGTTTTTATCGTTTTCTCCACCACTTCGCCGGTTGGCAGGGGCAGGTTGCCGGCAAAACGGTCATCGGCTTCTTCCGGTGTTTTTTTTGTTCCGTCAATACACATTTTACCGCCAAAGCCCAGTTTACAGCAACTGTGATCGAGCACATCCATGGGCCCCTGGGAGAAATAGATATCCGTTGCAGGGTTTACATTGTCAAAAACATAGCGGGCCAGTTCTTCGTATTGTTGAACCGGTACGGCTTCATCCGAAAGCACCAGGATTTTATTAAACATCATTTGCCCGGCGCCCCACATGGCATTCATAACTTTTTGGCCCTGCCCTGCATATTCTTTTTGAATGGCAGTAATCACCAGGTTGTGAAACACACCTTCCACCGGCATATCCATGTCTTTAATTTCCGGCACCATGGTCATTTTGATGGGCGCCAGGAAAATCCGTTCGGTGGCTTTTCCCAGCCAGGCATCTTCCTGCGGCGGAATGCCAACTATCGTTGCCGGGTACACAGCATTTTTTTTATGTGTAATCGCGGTGACATGGAAGCGCGGATACCAGTCGGGTAACGAGTAATACCCTGTGTGATCGCCGAAAGGTCCTTCCCAGATCAATTCGTCGGCGGGATCCACATAGCCTTCAATCACAAAATCGGCATCGGCGGGTACTTCTATTTCGGGTTGGGTGAGGCATTTCACCAGCTCTACTTTTTTGCGGCGCAGGAAACCGGCCAGCATATATTCATCCACGTTTTCCGGCAGCGGGGCCGTGGCTGCATAAGCATATACGGGGTCGCCGCCCAGCGCGACGGCTACGGGCATTTTTTTGCCCAGCTTTTTGTATTCATTAAAATGCTTCGCGGATACTTTGTGTTTGTGCCAGTGCATGCCGGTCAGTGTGGGGCCAAACACCTGCATGCGGTACATGCCCACATTTCTTGTTCCGTTCACAGGATCTTTGGTGTGAATCACCGGCAGCGTCACAAAGGGACCACCGTCATTTGGCCAGCAGGTGATGACCGGTAGCCTGGTCATGTCAGGCTTTTCCATCACCATTTCCTGGCACTCACCTCTCCCCTTTTTTACCTTTGGCATCCAGGAGGCAAACTGTCCCAGTATCGGCAGCATTTTCAGTTTATCAACGATGCTTTCCTTGGGGGCCGATAACTGATGAAAAAGGTCTTCGATAGCTGCCGCCACATCATCCAGTTTTTCCACACCCAGCGCCATCGACATTCGTTTTTCGCTGCCGTAGGCATTCATCAGTACGGGGAAATCGTACCCTGTATTTTCAAACAACAGCGCCTTGCCCCCGTTGCCTGATTTGCTGATACGATCAGTGATTTCTGCTATTTCCAGCTTCGGATTTACATATGCTTTAATACGCAATAACTCGCCGGCTGTTTCCAGTGCTGCAATAAATTGTTGCTGATTTCTATACGCCATTGTTCTCGTCTCCTGTTGTCAAAGATAATTTACAAACTGCAATGCAATTGGTTCAGACTGGGCACAAAAAAGGCCGTCCATAGAAAATAGACAGCCGTTATCTGTGTAGTAATAAGTCTTTTTGTTTACAGCGGGCTGGAAGGGCATCCATATCCTTTCAGGCTTCTGCGCCGGAGGATTTTAACGCCTTCACCGCCACCGCCGCCAATCCTGTAGGTGAGATGCAGGCCGCCAAAATAGTACCAGTCTTTATTTTTATTTCCTCTTTGCAACCCTTTATCCGGGAAGAGTGGCGATCCTCCGGGCACTTCATCGCCGCGGTAGGAAAGTTCAACAGCTTTCTGCCCTTTGGCAACCAGCAGGTCAAATAAGTCTGGATAATTTTTACTCACATCATCAAGGTAATCGGTAAACAATTTCCGCAGTCCAACCTCCAGCCCTATGCGCACCCTGTCACTCACAGCAAATTTTAGTCCTGCACCAAAGGGTACTGCTACCTGTGTAAGGTTGTAGGGTTTTGAATCGGGGTAGCCCGGAAGGCCTTCTCCTTCGGTACTCAGCGGTTTCAGGTACACTTTATTGTTCACCGCATCGTAGGTGTAGGGATTAAAATGAAAAGCCGCCAGTCCCAGGAAGAAATAGGGAGAATACCGCCTTTCGTTTAAATTAAATGCGTAGTATTCTGCCAGCAGGCTGACCTCGTCAATATTGGTTTCAAAGCTCAGGTTTCTTTTCAGGTGTTCGGGATTGGTGCTGTATTTATCGTAGCCTGTTACCTTGCCATGCGTGTAGCCGGCGCGAAAGCTGATGTGCTCGTTGTAGTCGTAATTGAGGGTAACGCCCAGGGCTCCGCGCATTTGTTTGTGCCCTTGTACCCAGCCATCGGAGATATCGCCATTGTAGCCGGTAATGCCACCAAAAACGCCCACATGCCAGTCTTGCGCATGCAGGACACTATTGCAAATTGTTACAACCGTCAACAGCCACAACTGCTTCATAAAGGGGTAATGGTTTTGAGGAGCAAATGTACGTCCAAAGAATGTTCCGTCAACAGAACGGGGATAACTTACTGTTCGTATTGAAACCAGTTTCTTTGCATAAACTTTAACAAAATAGTTCCGCTTATCCATTTGCAACAAACAGGCAGAACATTTCCCCTATCTTTAAAAAAAATTTTTTCACATGCATATAAATGTATCACGCCTGGCCCTGGCGGCTGTTATTATACTGGCCTCCTGCTCGGGCCCGGAAAAAACCGCTCCTACTAAAGACATCCTTGCCGATGACATTGACAGTACAATTAGCCCGGCAACTGATTTTTTTGAATATGCCAATGGTGGCTGGATCAAACGCAATCCCATACCGCCCGATCAAAGCAGCTGGGGCATTGGCAACCTGGTGATCGAAGAAAACCTGAAACGCCTGCGCAGCATTGCCGAGAAAGCCGCTGCTGCCAACGCCCCCAACGGTAGTTCTGATCAAAAGATCGGCGACTTCTGGGTAACGGCCATGGATAGTGCCAAAATTGATGCGGCCGGCCTGCAACCCCTGCAGCCTTACCTGGATAAGATCAATGCCATCAGCGATATCCCTTCACTTATTAGTACCGTGACAGATTTTAAAAAAATAGGCTCCCGCACCCTTTTTGGCGATTACGTTACGCAGGATGATAAGAACAGTGATGTGATGACGTATAAACTGGTGCAGGGCGGCATTGGCTTACCCGAACGGGAATATTATTTTAAAAATGACAGTACCACCAGCAATATCCGCCACGAGTATCTGAACTATATCGCAAAACTACTGACCCTGTCCGGCGACGATTCTGTGCAAGCTTTCACGGCGGCTAAAAATATACTGGCGCTGGAAACAAAACTGGCACAGGCCTCCCGCAAACTGGAAGACCTGCGTGACCCGCAGAAGAACTACAATAAAATGGCGATTAAAGACCTGGGTAAAATGTCATCGGCGATAAACTGGACAAGCTACCTGGCCAGCACCGGTGTGAAAAATATTGACTCGGTGATTGTGGGACAGCCTGAATTTTTCAAAACGCTGGACGAGGTATTACGCTCCACGCCGATCAGCGATTGGAAAAGCTATGTGAAATTTAACCTGCTCAATGATTTTGCTGCAGCATTGCCGGAGCAATACGGTGTGGCTTCTTTTGATTTTTACCGTCTCTTCAGCGGCGCCAAGGAAAGAAAGCCGAGGTGGAAGCGGGTAATTTCCAGCGAAGAATCCGTGATGGGTGAATTGCTGGGGCAGCTGTATGTAAAAGAATATTTTAACGAAACAGCCAAAAAGCGTTACTCCGACCTGGTAGAAGCTATCCGTGCTGCGCTGAAAGACCGCATCAGCCAGCTTACGTGGATGAGCGACAGCACCAAGCAAAAAGCTTTTGCCAAGCTGGCGGCCATCCGGAAGAAAGTTGGGTACCCGGACAAATGGAAAGATTTTTCTGCCATGAAAATCGGGAAAGACAGCTATGTACAAAACCTCATCAATGCCCGCCTGTGGTGGCATCAATACGAGATCAGCAAACTGGGCAAACCGGTAGACCGCGATGAGTGGGATATGTACCCGCAAACCTATAACGCCTATTACAATCCCTCCAATAACGAGATCGTACTGCCGGCGGGTATCTTTACCGTACCGGGTTACCGCGATGAGGAACTGGACGATGCCCTGGTGTATGGGTATGCAGGCGCCTCCACCATTGGCCACGAAATCACCCACGGGTTTGACGACGAAGGACGCCAGTTTGATGCCAAAGGCAACCTCAGCGGCTGGTGGACCAAGAAAGACGAAGATGAATTTAATAAACGGGCAGCTGTGATGGTCAACCAGTTCAACGACTATGAACCGGTGAAGGGTTACCACATCAACGGCAAAGCCACACTGGGGGAAAATATTGCCGACCTGGGTGGTATATTGCTGGGCATTGAAGCGTTTAAAAAAACCGAGCAATATAAAAAAGGCGAAAAGATTGCCGGGCTGGATCCCATGCAGCGTTATTTCCTCGGCTATTCGCTCGGGTGGCTGGGCCACGAACGCGAAGAAGTGCTGAAATCGCAACTGCTTACCGATGTGCACTCCCCTGCCAAATATCGGGTAAACGGGCCTTTTGTGGATGTAGATGCCTTTTACAGCACCTTTAACGTAAAACCAGGCGACCCCATGTACCGTGCCGACAGCCTGCGGGTAAAAATCTGGTAACAGCAGCAATGGCTGAATAAATACAAAGCGGTCACCATTATGCAGTGGCCGCTTTTTTTATTGTGCTGATTGGCAGCCATACCAGTTGCGTGATGGTAGTATGCACTCTACTTTCCCTACCGGTAATGAGCTGCCGATTGCTGGCATTGAAAAAATTTTCATTTCCTACCAGCACTGGCAGCAGCTGACAAACTTATTACCATAAAAACCGTAATTTGAAAAACCATTACAGCCAGTGTTTGTTTCATTAAACCTTCACGCAATAATTATGAAACCGTTAACCAACATTATTCCCCGGCCGGCCAAAGCGCTGTTGCCGGCTGTGATGATCGTCCTGATATTATTCTTCTTTTCATTTAACAATACCGCTATGGGGCAGCAATCGCAAATGGTACGCCTGGCCAAAATAAAAGTAGACCCGCAGCAACTGGATGCCTACAAGGCAGCGCTGAAAGAACAAATGACAACGGCCATCCGCCTGGAACCGGGTGTATTAACGTATTATGCCGTGGCTGATAAAAAAGATCCCAGCACCATCACCATCCTGGAAATCTATGCTGATACGACCGCCTATGAGGCGCATGTAGCCAGCCCGCATTTTAAAAAATACAAAGAAACCGTCAGGAATATGGTAACATCGTTGGAGCTGGTGGATGTTACCCTGATCGGTGCAGCCAAAAAACCAGGCATGTGATGCAGCAGGCATTCTCTGCCGGTCAGGAGACTGGCGGATACGGTGGCCCGTTATTACAAAAAAATCATTTGATTGTTCACATACAAAAGTTTTATTACGATGGCAGGAAGACCGGGTAAGGAAAAAGCTTTGCAGGTGTTTGTGGCACTGGCCGGCTGGTTTGCATTGGTGGCACAGTTTTACCTGATTCTTGTCAACCGGCAGGCGCCGGTGACAGAAACGATTATCCGTTACTTCAGTTTTTTTACCATTCTTACCAACCTGCTGGTGGCGTACAGCTACTCACTGTGTTTGCTGGCGCCGGGCTCAGGGCAGGCTGCCTTCTTTTCCCGTCCGCAGGTGCGCACGGCCATCACGGTCTATATACTGGTGGTGGGCATTGTGTACAACAGCATCCTGCGGTTTTTGTGGAATCCGCAGGGACTGCAGTGGTTTACCGATGAATTGCTGCATACGGTCATACCGCTGGCCTGCCTGGCGGGCTGGTTCTTCTTTTTGAACAAGGCCTCCCTGCAATGGAAACAGGTGTTTCCCTGGCTCCTCTACCCTTTTTTGTACGCCGTGTATATTTTCATCCGCGGAGCCTTTTCGGGTTTTTATCCGTATCCTTTCATCAATGCAGCAGCCATCGGCTGGCAGAAAGCTTTCCTGCATGCGGGTTATCTTACCGTTTTCTTCTTTTTTATGTCGCTGCTGCTGCTGGCCATTGCAAAATGGCAGGAGCGGAAAAAAGCCCTTGTAGCTAACCGTTAGCCATCGGCTTACCGGAAGGTTTTTTTCATAACCGAGAGCATTTCGGCGGCTGTCCAGGAACCGGGTACAATCATCCGGCGGATGGTATAGAGTGGTTCCTGCTCGTCTCTTTTTTCCGATAACTGGAAAGCAGCTTTAAAGCCCCGTTGTTTCAGGGGCGGAATGGCTTCTTTATTCCACAGCCCGAAGGGATAGGCAAAATAATGCAGCGGCTTGCCGGTAATAGCCTGCAGCTGCGCCGTGGGTTTATCCACTTGCCGGGCCCAGTCCGCCGCAGTATATTTTTTTACATTGTGATGATCCCAGGTATGTGAGCCAATGACATTGCCTGCATCAGCAAGTTCTTTCACCGCTTCTTTTGTCATGTAGTTGGGCCTGCCCAGCGAAACGGTCATGACAAAGAAGACGCCTTTAAACCCATACTTTTTCATCTCGGGCCAGGCAATGGTATACTGGTCATCGTCCGTATCATCAAAAGTGAGCATTACCGGCCTGGCGGGTAACGGGCTCCCGTACACGAGGTACTTGTACAGGTCATCCGGCAGGATGGTATGATAGCCGCTGTCGGCCAGCAGTTTTAGCTGTGCTTTAAAATTATCAACGGGTACAATATAATCGCGGGCTGTTTTTGAATCGGTGGGGCGCCAGTCCCTGATCTGGTGATAACAAAGAATGGGTACCTGCGGCTGTTGCAAAATGGCGGCTGCATCCCGGGGCTTGGTAGTATCCGGCAGGCTGGTTACCGTCGCTTTTTTTTCGGCTGCAGGAGCGCCGGGTTTTGTGGTATGCTTTTCTGTACAGCTGTTAAATACAAGCAATAGGGAAAGGACAACAGGTACGATGAGGGTAGCGGCAAAAACGTTCCGCACAAAATGGTTCATAACAGGATTGTTCTTGCAAAGATAAACGTAGCCCGGAGCATTTTCTTATCTGCCGGCAGCCTGTTTTTTTCCGGTCATTGCAAACTGGTTTTTTGCAGGCGGTGCGGAATATAAACAGGCAGCAGCGCGGGCAGGGAAACCTCCCGGGAACTGCTTGCCTGCCGTAATATCTTTAAAAACCGCTGTTTACAAATTAAATAATTGTAGATATACAAACGATCATAACCCTTTCACAACAAAAAAAAGGGTTTCGCAAAGCAAGGAGAGCGGCAAGACGTTCCCTCCTTTCTTTTTCTTCTCCAAAAGATTTCTTTTTTCTTATTACCGTTCGCTTTCTCCCTCCTTTCTTTTGTTTCTCCAAAAGAAAGGAACAAAGAAAAAGAGTCCAAAATCGATGTATTGCCGATTTCGGAAAGGCTTGATTAAACTGTTGTGCTACTCTAGTGAATGACTATCGTAATGCTACTAAACTTCGGAATCTTTTTATTTTCTTTTGTGGAATTTCCTAACGGCATTGAAAAGGTTTCGTGGCAAAACAAGGCGAGCGGAGTGACGAGTAGTGCAGTGGTTTAGAACCGGTTGTAATTATAACGGGCAAAAAATGCTGTTATTGCCCCGGGCATGTATTTTCTGGGGCTGCA
>DASTSN010000060.1:0-18206 GCA_035760665.1 Chitinophagaceae bacterium
TAATTTTTATTGTATTTTCTTATTTGTATGACAAAACTTTCTGTTAACATTAATAAAATTGCTACGCTGCGCAATGCAAGGGGCGGCAATAATCCCGATGTAGTGAAAGCTGCCGTGGATGCGCAACGCTTCGGAGCTGATGGTATAACGGTGCATCCCCGGCCCGATGAAAGACATATACGTTATAATGATGTGCGGGAAATAAAAAAGATTATCAGTACAGAGTTTAACATTGAGGGTAATTGTACTGAGCAAAAATTTGTTGACCTGGTCCTGGAAGTAAAACCACAACAAGTGACCCTGGTGCCGGACGCCAGCGGGCAACTAACCTCTGATCATGGCTGGGATACCATCAGGCATAAAGATTACCTCCGGGATATCATCGGCGTGTTTAAGCAGGCGGGAATCCGGGTATCCATTTTTGTGGATCCTGTGCCGGAGATGGTGCTTGGCGCCGTAGCAACGGGAACCGACAGGGTAGAGTTATATACTGAGGCTTATGCGCGGTTGTTTGCCGCAGGAAAAAAAGAAGTAGCAGTCAGGGACTATGTGAAAGCCGCGGAAATTGCCCGGGAAGCAGGACTTGGCCTGAATGCCGGGCATGATCTGGACCTGCATAACCTGCAATACTTTAAGCAGCAAATTCCCTGGCTGGACGAGGTAAGCATCGGCCACGCTTTAATTTGCGATGCCCTTTACCTGGGACTGGAAAATGCAATCCAGCTTTACAAGCGGCAACTAGCTGAATGAAACAACACTATGATTTGTGTAAAGGAAAATCCTGACAGCGAACGGTACAGATGACTGCAAAATCTTGAACAGAACGGTTAGCTTATTTTTTTCGGAACCATTTGTACGCTTTTTCTTCAGCTGTTTCTACTATTTTTCGGGTGAAACCGGCAGCCATCCGGGAAATTTTATCAGAAAGATAATCTGATCCGTTTGTTGAAGATGTATGTTGGTCGCAGGTTTTTGAAAAGATACCTGCAGCGAGGTTTTTGGGATTCAGACTGTGTTGAATGTCTTTCCAGTCGTTTCGGATTGCCTGTTCCAGGTTGGTTTTTTCCTGCGACAGCCGCTTCTTTTCAGCATTCAGTTGTTTGAATGATTTAATCTTCATTGTCTTCTTCTTTGAAAAGTTGACGGAGCAGGGCATTCATAATCGGCAATTGCAAAATGCGTTCTTTTCGTTTCCATATAAACAGCGCAGCAACGAGGTAAACACCTGCAATGATTAAAAAACCCCAGTAAAACTCACCGGTCCACTTTGCCAGCGCATAGGCAGCAGCGATACTTGCAAAGACAATGAAAACCAAAAAAATTACCGTTACGATCACTGCTGCAATAATGTTAGCGGCCACTCTTGACGTTTTCTCTGCGGCACTGAGCTTTACTGAGGTAATGCGGTTGTTAACGTAGGCTTTCACATGGTCCGCCATTTCTTCCACTTTGGAAAATGTTGCCCGCATTGTAGGGAGGGTTTAATGGATAAACGAAGTTTTAAATGTACTCTTCCACTTTTTGGTTCAGCGCATCAAATCTTTCTTTTACATCATCTTTCAGATCAGAAAATTTTTCTTTCCCTCTTCTGAATTTCTTTTCGATTTCGTCGGAGAATTTTTTACCGGAATCTGCAATTTTTTTTCGGGTATCCTTGCCTTTGTCAGGGGCAAATAATACGCCCAATAAGCCGCCGATGGCAATACCGGCACCCAGCGCAATCAGGACTTTACTGCTGTTTTTCATTTTTCAACGTTTTAATGATCTTAATCGGTTTCCTTACAAAGGTAGATCGCAGGCTGTACCCGGTTTATGACAGACAACATCGTCCGTTGTGATTTTTATCAGACGTTTCGTTTTTGAACTTTATTCTTCTGCTTTTTTCCCGGGTTTGATAGCCGCTTTTTGCTGGCGTTTTTCCTGTCTTCTGAAATAACCCCGAAGCAGGAAATTATGTTTAAGTGCCTCCATATTTTCGGCGAAAGCATTGGTGCCGTTTTCAATATTGGTCAGGCTGGCATTTAACTTTTTTGCAATGGCAGTATCTTTTAATAGAGCATGTACGGTGCCTTGCCCGTTGTTGACTTCCTGCTGTAGGGATGTTGCAAGCGAATCCACTTGTGTGACTAATTGCTCTGCCTGGGAGCCTACAATATTTAATTTGGTCAGCGCTTCCCTGAGCTGTACAGCAAAGGCTGTATCCTTCAGGATGGCGCCAACAGATCCCTTACCGTTTTGAACATCCGTGATCAGGGCATCCAGGTCGGTTAAAAAAATATTGGCTTTTACAGTAGCCTGTTCAATATTTTTCGCTGATGCTTTGATTTTATCCGGCAGGGTTTCTTCGTTGAGTAGCTTCCACAAGGCGCTGCTGGCATTGATACGCTTCACCGTTTGCTTCAGTTCTTCGGAGATTATCGCAATATTATTGTTTGACTGGGCAAGCGTTTCCATCATTTCATCGGTACTGATGAGTCTTTTGGCTTCCAGCATATCACCTTCTTCTATAGCCGCTGCTGTTCCTTTACCCGGCAAAATATTCACAATCTTATTCCCGATCAGTCCTTCGGTACCAATAGATACAATGGCATTTTTATGTATGTTGGCTTTTATTTTTTCATCAATCAACATCGTAATTTCCACGGTGCTGTCGTTAAGCAGCGCAACGGATTTTACGGTGCCAACCTGGATACCGGCATACCTTACATTGTTCCCGGCAACGATACCGCTTGCATGACTGAGTCTTGTTTTGATGCGGATGTTGGAGCCAAACAGGTTTTGATCTTTTCCGATCATGTACAGCAGTACAACGAGGAACAATAATCCCGCCATTACAAAAATCCCCAGCTTGATGTTATTGAATGTACGATTTGCCATTATTGAAAAAATTGTTTCACTTTTAAATCTGTTGATTGCTGTAGTGCTGCATAGGTTCCCTCTGCATAAGCAATGCCGTCTGTTAATACCACAATCCTGTCAGCTGTTTTCCGAATACATTTCATATCGTGAGAAATAACCAGCGACGAAGTGTTATATTTTTTTTGAATTGAAACCATCAGTTCACTGATTTCGTTACCAGTTATCGGGTCGAGGCCGGTGGTGGGTTCATCGTACAAAATGATTTCCGGTTTCAATATTAAGGTACGTGCCAGGGCAATGCGTTTGCGCATTCCGCCGGAGAGTTCTGCCGGCATCATGTTAACTGTATGGGCGAGCCCTACATTTTCCAGCGCTTCGGTTATCATGTCGTTCACTTCCTGCTGGTTCACAGAAATCCAGTGCCTGCGCAGGGGAAATTCGAGGTTTTCCCGGATGGTCATGGAGTCGTACAGGGCATTGCTTTGAAAAAGAAAACCCACCCGTACCCGTATCCTGTCCAGTTGATCATGAGAGAGCGATGGGATATTTTGGCCAAATACGTCAATGGTTCCTTCATCTGGTATAAGCAGGCCAATTATACATTTAATCAGCACAGATTTCCCGGAACCTGATTTGCCTAATACGGCGACACTTTCTCCTTTTTTAAGTGTGAGGTTAAATTTATTTAAAACGATATTACTGCCAAATGATTTGCGCAAGTTTCGGATGCGGATAACATTTTCCTGGCTGCCGGACTGTTGCAAACCTGGCATTTGCGACTCCTGATCATTCGAAAAAACTGTTGTATCGTATGCTGCTGTCATTTGCCGGTTTTCTTTTTGGTTAATTGTATCCCAGTAAATCGGTGATCTGTACGGCAATTAAATCCAGCACAAATACCATCAGCGATGCCACTACAACTGCCGAGTTAGCACTGCGCCCAACACCTTCCGTCCCTTTGCTGCTGTTGTATCCTTTGTAGCAACCAATGACACCAACGGCAAACCCGAAAAAAAATGATTTGATAAAGGCAGGAAACACATCACTAAAACTTAATGCATCGAACACTTGCGTGTAAAACAGCGAGAAACTGGTGATTCCCTTGATGTTTACACCCAGGTAGGAGCCATACAGGCCAATCGCATCGCCCAGCAGTACTAATATGGGAAGCATCAGCGTGGCAGCAAAAACCCTTGTCACCACTAGGTATTTGAACGGGTTAGTGCCGCTTACTTCCATCGCGTCAATTTGTTCGGTCACTTTCATACTGCCGAGTTCTGCGCCAATGCTGCTGCCGATTTTCCCGGCAAAGATCAGCGCGGTAATCACCGGGCCAATTTCCCGCACAATGGAAATCGCCACCATCGCCGGCAATTCATATTCCACACCATAATCCACAAGGGATGGTCGTAATTGCATCGTTAACACCAGCCCCATGATAAAACCGGTAAGCCCCACCAGCGGCAGGGATTTGTAACCAATGATAAAGCACTGCCGCAGCAATTCAGCAAACTCATAACGGGGCCGGAAACCTTCCGTAAAAAAGCGGGCGGTGAAGCGGGATATATCGCCGGCTTCATTGAAGAATTTTTGTGCTCCTGCAGGTAATGTCATAAAAAATAGGCTACCCAAATTTGTACGTTTATCACGGAGCAGGCTATGAAGCGGGTCAGGAGGACGGTTGATTCTTATCAACCGCGTTTGGGTATAAAACAATGGAAAATTGAGCTATTCCATATTGGCCAGCACATGCTCCAGGGATTTTTTTACCTGTCGGGCCAATACCGATAGGGTGGGATTTTCCACATGGCTCATCATTTCTTCCGGGTTTACAACGGAAATCTCTACGTCGCCATTTTCGTGTTGTTGCACCACAACATTGCAGGGAAGAAAAATTCCGGCTTTATCTTCAGCGCACAAAGCCTGGTGAGCAAAATTGGGGTTGCAGGCACCCAGTATTACATAATTGCGGAAATTGACCCCGATTTTATTCTGCAAGGTTTGTTTCATGTCAATAACGGTGATTACCCCGAAACCTTCTTTTTTTAATTCAGTGATGATTTTTTCAAGCGCTTGCTCAAAGGGCAGCTGTACTTTTTTGTGAATAGCAGGTTCCATTGCAAGTGGGGTAAAAAGATGACAAAAAAGTCATGCTCTTTTTTTGTTTTTTTCCTCTTTTAACTTGGTAAGATAATCCATCACTTCCTCGTCACTTACCTGCGAAAAATTTTCATAAAAGGCACCAACACCAAAAAACACCTCCGGGACCAGCAGGCATACCAGTTCATCCACTTCCGGCGAAAGTTTTTGTACGGAATTGGAGGAGGCCACTGGCACGGCAATCACAATTTTATCAGGTTGCCCTTTTTTGAGCATATTAATCGTAGCAATTAGTGTATTGCCGGTGGCGATGCCATCGTCGATTACTATCAGCGTTTTACCTTTAATGCTTTCCGGTTCTTTGTCGCCCATAAATGTTTTATACATCTCATGCAGCCGCCGGCGGATATGAATAATCTGCGCTTCAATATATTTCTCCGATACGTGTTCGTGCGGAACGACATAACTGTCCGTGAGACTGACTGCGCCAATGGCATATTCTTTATTCGCCGGGTGACCAATTTTTTTGGTGAGTACAAGGTCCAGCGGGAAGCCAAGTTCTTTTGCAACGATGTAAGCAATCGGTACTCCGCCTCTCGGAACAGCCAACACCAATCCCGGGTCGTTCTTATATTTTTTTAATTTTTCTGCCAGCGCAAAGCCGGCTTCAATTCTATCGCGAAACATACGGTTACTGTTTTTACATCAGGAAAAAACAGCCATACCTGCTGCGGTTAATGCAATCGCCACATTCACCAGCAGGCTGGTGATGAACGTTTTCAAAAGTATTTTTACCGATAGGCCGGAAAGGGTGGGAATAAATGTAAGATACATGGCTGCACAGGCCAGTGCCCAGAGTACAGACGAATTACCGGTACGTAAGATAATCAGCCCGATAATTGGTGTAATGATTATTGACTGCAAAACCATGCTAATGCCTACCCATTTTAGCCGGTTTTCACTTCGCTCTTCCCGGTCAATATACGCATTGATCTTTTGCAGGAGTGATCGTTTTTCAGCCGGCTCCTGAGCGGGTACACCTACTTTAATGTATTTGTATTTTTTTTCTTTAGCGGGCTTCGCTTCCGGGATTGTTTGATTATAGTAAGTCATCGTTGTGCTTTTTTTGTTATTCAATCAGATTTCGTAACATTTATATAACTGGTGTGTGTTGTAAGTATTTTTTAAACCAGCCGGTTGCTATTTCTGCCACTTCAAGCATTTTGCCGGGTTCTTCAAACAAATGTGTGGCACCTGCAATCACTTCTAGTTTTTTTTCACAGTTCAGTCGTATATAGGCCTGTTTGTTTAATTCTAATACATCAAAGTCCAGGCTGCCAACAATCAGCAGGGTTGGGGCTTCAACGTTTTCCAGTACATCCAGGGCAAGATCCGGTCGTCCGCCCCGGCTTACCACGGCTGTAATCCAGGGCAGGTATGCGGCAGCCTTTAATGCAGAGGCGGCACCGGTGCTGGCGCCAAAATAAGCAAACTGGCAACCGGCTGTATTTTCCTGTTCCCTTAACCATTCAGTTGCGGCAATTAATCTCCTGGTCAGTAGGTCAATGTCGAAGCGGTTGTGGTAATGAATATCTTCATCAGTGGTAAGCAGGTCAAGCAATAAGGTTCCGAAATTATTTTTATTCAGGTGTTGTGCCACCATTCTGTTACGACTGCTGAACCGGCTGCTGCCGCTGCCATGCGAAAACAGTACAATACCCTTTGCTTTCCGCGGTATCAGCAGGTCGCCTTTCAGCATCACTTTACCTGCCGGTATGTTTACTTCGCCATGAAAACGTATATCCATAAATCGGTTTGTATTCCACAAATCTATTTGAAACAATACCCCGTGCGAATGATCACCATCATTATAACCCGTGACAGTCCTCATTGTCACAAAGCTGTATTTGAGGTTGCTTTGGTCTAACAAAGAATGATGTATGACCCGCTATACCAACAGGCTGGATGCGCCTGTAGAAAAAGACGCCATTAATTTTATAAAAGAAAAATCGCACCGGCTGGAGATCATGGAAGACCTTGATCCCTTATTTGAAAGAATTGGTGATGCACGCATCGTGATGCTGGGGGAGTCCTCTCACGGAACGCACGAATATTATACCTGGCGCAGCTATATTACGAAACGGCTTATTGAGGAAAAAGGTTTCAATTTTATTGCCGTAGAAGGTGACTGGCCGGATTGCTACCGGCTAAACCGGTATATAAAAAACTATACAGGTGCAGGCAATAGTGCCAAAGAAGTACTATCTGCTTTTAACCGCTGGCCAACATGGATGTGGGCAAACTGGGAAATTGTGGCGTTGGCGGAATGGCTGGTAACATATAATAAACCCCTCCCAGTTAATCAGAAAGTTGGTTTTTATGGATTAGACGTTTACAGTTTATGGGAGAGCATGGAATCAATCATGCAGTACCTCGCTAAAACCGATCCGGCTGCCATGAAAATTGCGGAAGAAGCGTGGCGTTGTTTTGAACCTTACAAAACAGAAGAAGGACACTCGTATGCAAGAGCCTTGCAGTTTGTTCCCGAATTGTGCGAGACGGAAGTAGTAGATCTGTTGCGGGAAGTGCAGCAAAAACTGCCGCAGTACAATTCTGATTTTGAAAATGTGTTCAGTGCTGAACAAAATGCCCTGGTGGCGGTGAACGCCGAGAAGTATTACCGGGCCATGATCATGGGTGGTCCACATTCCTGGAACGTTCGCGACCGGCATATGGCTGAAACCCTTGATCGCTTGTTAAATTTTCATGGCAGCCGTTCGAAAGCTATTGTATGGGAACATAACACACATATTGGCGATGCCCGTGCTACGGATATGACGGCTGAGGGAATGTTTAATATTGGTGAACTGGCCAGGGCGGAACATCATGAAAAAGGTGTTGTACTGGTGGGATTTGGCACATACCGCGGAACGGTTATGGCCGGCAGAATATGGGGTGCGCCCATGCGGACAGTTGAAGTTCCTCCAGCAAGAAAAGATAGCTGGGAGTACCTTCTTCACCAGGCGGGCAGTGAAAACAAATTATTGTTAATGGATGATTTTGCTGGAGATATATGGTTAGAAAATCATGTTGATCACAGGGCCATCGGAGTGGTGTACAATCCGGAGTATGAAAAATATGGTAATTATGTACCCACTATTTTGCCCCTGCGTTATGATGCTTTTATTTATCTGGACCAAACACGGGCCTTACATCCATTACATATACAACCCGATGGACATCAAATGCCGGAAACATACCCATTTGGTGTCTGATTAAACATGAATGTATGCAGAACAGAAGCGATGACCGGCCTGTTGATTTTAAAACGCTTCGTATCAGCTGCGCCGCCTTTCAGGACGGAGGATTGATACCGAAACGATATACCTGCGATGGAGAAAATATAAGTCCCCCGCTGGATATTGAAGGCATACCTGCGCAAGCCAAATGCCTGGCCATTATTGTAAAAGATCCCGATGCTCCCGCCGGTACCTGGGTGCACTGGCTGATTTGGAATATACCGGTTACACATCATCTCAAAGAAAAAAATGTTCATGGGGTGGAAGGGGTAAATAGTTTTCAAATGAATGGTTATGGAGGGCCTTGTCCGCCTGCCGGTAAGCCCCACCGTTATTTTTTTAAAATCTATGCACTGGATGATTTGTTGCCGCTGCCTGCCGGTACACAATGTCATGCAATGGAAAAATCATTGAGCAATCATATTCTTGCATATGGTGAGATGATGGGTATTTATCAACGACAAAAATCCTGATATGGAAACGATTCTTCACGATGCGATGTCAACAATGCTGGAACGTAAAAGCGTTCGCCATTATACGGGGCAAAAAGTAAGCAGGGAGGCAATTGAAAAAATAGTGCGTGCGGCAATGGCTGCTCCGGCAGCGGTGCATATGTTGCCGTGGAAATTTATTGTGATTACCCGTGAGCAAACCTTGAACCGGCTGTCGGCAGGCCTTCCGTTTGCTAAAATGTTACCTGATGCAGGCACGGCAATCGTTGTGTGCGTGGAGCCCCGGAAAGCTGCCATGGGAAAGGAGGAATTTGCGATTCTTGACGGAGCCTGTGCATCGGAAAATATTTTACTGGCTGCTGAAGCTTTGGGATTGGGAGCTGTATGGACGGCAATTTACCCCAATAAGGATTTAATAAATTTTGTGCAGCAGGAGTTAGAGATTCCTGCGCACATCATCCCCCTGAATATTATACCCGTTGGCTATCCTACTGGCGAAGATAAAGCACAGGATAAATTTGATGCTGCTTCGGTGCACTGGGAAAAATGGCAGGGAGCTGCTATGAGTACTTAAGTAAAATACATTCCATGCCCAATAATAAGAATCACAAACCTTCACAGCCCGAACCCGGTTCCCACAGGCGCTTTAACTGGTACTGGATTTATTTCATTGTGCTGCTGGTGTTGGTTGTGCCTAGTGTGTTACGGTCATATTCTTCCGCCAAAGAAATCACCTGGCAGGAGTTTGCACAAAACATTCTTAGCCGGAAAGCGGTCGATCACATAGAAGTGGTGAACAACGAAACAGCACAGGTATATATCAAAAAAGAATTTGCCAATGATCCGTATTTCAAGGAAGTCATGAAGCCTGTGTTTGGAAACGGTACTTCAGCGGGCCCGCATTTTCGTTTTGGCATTGGTTCTGTAGATGCCTTCGAACGAAAAATGGATGAAGCGCAAAATAACTTTTCCGCCCGGGAAAAAATACCCGTTACGTATATCCGGCAAACAAACTGGTTTATCGATATCCTGGCCTGGGTTTTTCCCGTGTTGTTAATGATATTGCTCTGGCAATTCTTATCACGACGAATGGGAGCCGGCAGCGGTGCTTCGGGCGGACCGTCTATCTTCAGTTTCGGAAAATCTACGGCTAAACTGATGGAAGAGGAAAATAAAAGCACTGTTACGTTTGAAGATGTGGCAGGGTTGGAGGAAGCAAAAGTGGAAGTGAAAGAGATAGTGGATTTTCTGAAAGACCCCACAAACTATACCCGGTTAGGCGCTAAAATCCCGAAAGGCGTGATGATTGTTGGCCCGCCGGGAACCGGTAAAACATTATTGGTAAAAGCGGTGGCGGGAGAAGCCCGGGTCCCTTTCTTTTCTATCTCAGGATCAGAATTTGTTGAAATGTTTGTAGGTGTTGGCGCTTCCCGTGTTCGGGATTTATTTCGCCGTGCAAAAGAAAAAGCTCCCTGCATTGTTTTCATTGACGAAATAGATGCGGTAGGCCGGTCAAGAGGCCGGAATGCTTTTTACACCGGTGCAAATGACGAGCGGGAAAGCACACTCAACCAGTTGCTGACAGAAATGGATGGGTTTAGTCCTAACAGTGGTGTCATTGTGCTGGCTGCCACGAACCGGGCTGATATGCTTGACCCGGCTTTGCTCCGCCCCGGCCGCTTTGACAGGCATATATACCTGGAACTACCTAACCTGCACGAGCGAAAAGAAATCTTCCGGGTACACATGCGGCCGCTGTTGCTGGATACTTCTTTGGATGTAGAATTCCTGGCTTCGCAAACACCCGGTTTTTCAGGGGCAGATATCGCCAATATATGCAATGAAGCCGCCCTGATTGCGGCCCGCCGAAAAAAAGATAAGATCGGCAAAGCAGATTTTCTGGATGCCATTGACCGCGTGGTGGCGGGGCTTGAAAAGAAAAGTAAAATTATCTCTCCCCAGGAAAAGAAAATAATTGCTTACCACGAGGCAGGCCATGCAGTGGTGAGCTGGCTGCTGCAACAAGTTGATCCGGTTGTAAAAGTGTCGATTATACCGCGGGGTAAATCACTGGGAGCCGCCTGGTATTTGCCGGAAGAAAAACAATTACGCAGCGAATCAGCCTTTCGTGAGCACCTCTGCGCCACTCTGGGCGGAAGGGCTGCAGAAGAAATTATCTTTGGAGAAGTCTCGTCCGGTGCATTGGACGACCTGGAAAAGGTGACCAAAGAAGCCTACATGATGGTGATGTATTACGGGTTTAATAAAAAAATCGGGAATCTCAGTTTTTATGATTCCACCGGCCAGCGGGATATGGGTTTACAGAAACCTTATAGTGAAGAAACCGGCCGCCTGATTGACGAGGAGGTTCGGGAACTTGTTGCCGGTTCTTATACCAAAACCTTGGAAATTTTACGGAATAATAAAGAAGCGCTGGTCAAAATTGCCAGCCTGTTACTGGAAAAAGAGGTTATTTTTAAAGAAGACCTGGAAGCTATATTGGGTAAACGTGCCGGGAGCCAGGACGCACAGGCAATTCAGGAGAAAGAAATCACGGCAGTAACTATACCGGATGACTGAACGAATCGGGTAAAGCTACCTGAATTTTATAACCAGAATTATGTCATATTTCCGGAAATATATTTAATGAGAAAAAATAGATACCTGCAGGGGTTTCGTAGAACCGGAGTAAAACGTACTTGATGGCGGTGATTTCAAATAATCCTTCAACAACCCTGGCCGGTTATGCTGCCACGCCGGCGGAAGACATTTTACAACAACTGGGAAGTGACTACCATCTTGGGTTGCCTGCCGAAGAGGCAACTACCCGTTTAAAGCGCTATGGTCCTAACCTGATTTATTCAGGAAAACGCAAGAGTGAGTTTTTTGAGTTGCTGGCACATATAAAAAATCCGCTTGTTATTATTTTACTGACTGCTTCCGCGATTTCGTTTTCCCTGGGGCAAACAGTCAGTGCCTCCATCATTTTTGTGATGGTTTTTCTCAGCGTCATCATGGATTATTTTCAGGAAAGAGATGCCCGAAATGCTGCAGAAGCCCTGAAACAAACAGTAAAAACACGAGTGGTGGTTGTCCGGGATGGAAAAGAGAAAGAAGTGGTAATTGAAGAAATATACCCGGGCGACATTATCTTGTTGAATGCGGGGAAAATTGTTCCGGCTGATGCAAGGGTCATTTTTGCAAAAGATTTTTTTGTCAACCAGTCGTCCCTTACCGGCGAATCATTTCCCTGTGAAAAATATGCAGAACCGATCCCCACTGCCACAACTGACCTGACCACCCTGGACAATATTGCTTTTATGGGATCGAGCGTTACGACAGGCTCGGCAAGGGCGGTTGTTTTGCGAACCGGAAAATCAACCGAATTTGGAAAGATTGCTGCGAAACTGGTGAACCGTGAAGAAGAAACGGATTTTTCAAAGGGTATGCGAAAATTTGGTTTCCTGATTATGCGCATCACTATTGTGCTGGTCTTGTTCATTTTTCTTATTAATGCTGTTTTGAAACATAACCTGTTTGAGTCATTTATGTTTAGTATTGCTGTTGCGGTTGGTTTAACGCCTGAACTTTTACCCATGGTTATGTCCGTTACAATGGCCAGGGGTTCTTTGCAAATGGCCAAGAAAGGCGTAGTGGTAAAAAAATTATCAGCGATTCCCAACTTTGGCAGCATGGAAGTATTGTGTACCGATAAAACGGGTACACTTACCGAAGATGAAATCCGGTTGATTAAATATGTCAATCCCGACGGAGAAACATCTGCTGGACTTTTTTTGCTGGCATACCTCAATAGTTATTTTCAAACAGGCATTAAAAATCCGCTTGACGATGCGGTACTTGCCCACCAGCAACTGGATGTTTCAACCTATCATAAGGCTGATGAAGTGCCTTTTGATTTTTCGCGGAAAAAAATGAGCGTTATCGTAAAAAAAGACCAGGAAACGCTCCTTATTTGTAAAGGTGCTCCAGAGGAAATTTTAAAATCCTGTATCCGGGATGCGTCTTTGCATGCCAAAGCGATTACGCAATATGAATTGTTGAGCAAAGACGGCTTTCGCGTGCTGGCGATTGCCACCAAGCCTGTACCGGTACAAACAAAATACACCAAAACTGATGAAGCAGATTTAAACCTGCAGGGATTTATTGCCTTTCTCGATCCGCCAAAAGAAGATGCCGGAAAGACCATTGCCGAACTTGCCAAAATAGGTGTGGACGTTAAAATCATCACCGGCGATAATCACCTGGTGACTCAAAAAATCTGCCAGGAGATCGGTCTGCCGGTAAAAGGCCTGATGCAGGGATACGAAATGGATCAGTTAACGGATGATGCGTTGCGGACCAGGGTGATCAATACCACCATTTTTACCCGTTTCTCACCGGATCAGAAAAACAGGATAATCCTTGCGTTAAAAGCTTATCACAGGGCTGTTGGTTATATGGGCGACGGTATCAATGATGCCCCTTCTTTAAAAACTGCCGATATTGGTATTTCCGTGAATAGTGCCACTGATGTGGCAAAAGATGCTGCAACAATTATTCTCACGCAAAAGGATTTGCTTGTACTGAAGGAGGGCATCCTGGAAGGGCGTAAAACCTTTGGCAATACCATGAAATATATCCTCATGGGACTCAGCTCTAACTTCGGAAATATGTTTTCTGTGGCGGCAGCCACTTTGTTTTTACCATTTTTGCCCATGTTACCGGTACAAATTCTGATCAATAATTTTTTATACGATACAGCCCAGGTAACGATACCATCTGATAATGTGGATGAAAGTTATACCAGCCGCCCCCAGCGCTGGAACCTGGCAATCATCAGAAATTATATGATTGTTTTCGGTCTTACGAGTTCCGTGTTTGATTTGGCTACCTTTTACCTGCTCTATCATTTTTTTAAAGTGGATGAGGCACATTTCCGGACGGGCTGGTTTATGGAATCACTGGCTACGCAAATTTTGGTTGTATTTGTTATCCGTACTAACCGGTTTCCGTTTGTTCAGAGTATGCCGGGAAAATTCCTGGTCTTGAGCACCGTTGTTTGCCTGGCCATCGGGTGGATGCTGCCGTACCTGGGTTTTGCTTCGGTGATTGGTTTTCGCCCGTTGCCATTTCACATTGTCGGGGTGATTAGCGCCCTGGTTTTGATTTACCTGGTGTGTGCCGAACTGGTAAAACGTTTTATTTATCAGCGGCTGCTGCCACACAGGATCTGAGCAGTGTTAAACCTTCCTGCCATGCATTATTCGGAGCTGTCCCAATATATTCTGCATTTTTCTTACTTCGGCATCTTTTTATGGTTTGCCATTGTTGAGCAGGTTACTCCTATTCCAGAGGAAGTTTCACTTGCCAGCCTTGGATATCTTTCCATGCACACAACTTTGGATCCGGTTGTGTGTGGCGTGGTTTCATTTGCCGGTCTCACTGTAACGGATAACGCTTTATTCCTTTTGTCAGAAAAGGGAAGTGCAGTTTCACAAAAGCTGCTGGGCAGCATCAGTGCCAGGTTGGTAGTGGAAATTAAAAGCAGGTTAAACAAGCATCCATCACTGACGCTGGTCACGATGGCCTTACTGCCCAAGCTGCGTTTTTTGAGTCCCCTTGTAGCAGCAGTAAGCGGTATTTCCTGGAAACACTTTCTGGCGGTCAACGGAGCAGCTACGGCTTTTTATGTTACATTTTATATGGGTGTCGGTATTTTATTTCATCAGCAGTTACAAAAAGTTTTGAAAGAATTTGCCTTGCTGCAGCATCTGGTGTTTATACTGGTGATGTTGCTGGCCGGCGTACTGATTATTTGGTGGGTGGCAAAGACCAAGAAAAAATATAAACACTAACGAAAATCTTGTTGCTGGAAAATACGCCAGCCGGCGTTTCGTTTTTTATAGTACTCATAAAAATCGCAGTGATATGGTATAGGGCAGCGCTCATAATTTTTACTGATGTTGCTCAGTCATTTTTATAAAAACAATCTGCATATTAGCAAAAGGGGATAGGTTTTCCCCAGGCATCATCGCCTATCATTGATATCTTATTTATGCATTGGCATCAGGCAGATACTAAAACAGTGCTTAAGGAAACCGGCAGCTCGGAAAATGGGTTGACAAGTGAAGAGGCGCAAAAACGTTTACAACAATACGGGCCCAATACCATTCGCTCAGCTAAACAAAAATCACCGGTGATCATTTTCCTTTTGCAGTTTAAGGATTTTATGATTCTTGTCCTGATAGGGGCGGCCCTTGTTTCCGGGTTACTTGGGGATGCCACAGATACCCTTGTGATTCTTTCCATTGTGCTGTTAAATGCCATGGTTGGGTTTATACAGGAGTACCGTGCTGAAAAAGCGATGGAGGTGTTGAAAAAGATGGCGGTAATCAATACGGTTGTCCTGCGAAACAATGCCTTTATAACATTGGCCTCCTCTGAACTGGTACCGGGTGATATTGTGCAGCTCGAAGATGGGAATATCGTACCGGCTGACATGCGGTTGCTGCAGGCTGTTCAACTCAAAGCCAATGAATCCTCGCTTACAGGCGAGTCCGTGCCGGTAGATAAACAAACCGAACCATTGCCGGGAAATGAATTATCCCTGGGTGATTACAGCAATATGGTATTTAAGGGTACATATCTCACGTATGGGCGTGGCCGTGGGGTAGTGGTAGCAACGGGGATGCGTACTGAATTCGGGAGAATCGCCGGTTTGCTGCAACAGCCGGCTATACAAACGCCATTGCAAAAAAGACTGGAAGTGTTTGGAAAAAATCTGGCATATATCATTCTTTTTATTTGTTTCATCGTTTTCACGGTTGGGTATATGCGCGGTGAGGAAATTGTACTAATGCTGCTAACGGCCCTCTCTCTTGCTGTGGCAGCTATTCCCGAAGCTTTGCCGGCTGTCATTACTATCGCTTTGGCAATCGGTGCCCGGAAAATGGCACGAAAAAATGCGCTTATCAGGAGATTACCGGCAGTGGAAACCCTTGGCTCTGTCACTTACATCTGTTCGGATAAAACGGGTACCCTGACGGTGAATAAAATGACGGTAGAAGAAGTTTGTGGTGAACACTTTTATGTAAAAGATAACGAGCTTGCAGTGCCGGATGCAGCCAGCAAAGCGTACGCCGGAATGCTGACAGCTATGGCATTGAATAATGATGTGTACCATGATGCACGAAGCGAACTTATGGGTGATCCGACAGAACTGGCAGTATATCAATTTGCCGCAGCTGCAGGATTTCAAAAAGGAGATTGTGAAATAAAATATCCGCGTGTGACCGAAATTCCTTTTGACTCCCAGCGGAAATGTATGACTACCATTCACCAGTTTCAAGATCAATACCTGGTGATCACGAAAGGTGCTATGGAACTGCTTTTGCAGAAGTCTGTTCCCGGCACAGACATTCGCAAATGGAATCGTTTACTGGACGGAATGCTCGAAAAAGGGTTGCGGGTGCTTGGCTATGCCACGCGAAAATTGTCAGAGTTACCGGCAGATATTTCAGCAGAAGTCATTGAGCGTGACCTGGAAATAGTGGGTATGGCTGGAATGATTGATCCGCCCCGCCCCGAGGCGCTGCAGGCAGTGCAGGAATGTAAGGAGGCAGGTATCCGGCCAGTGATGATTACAGGAGATCATCCGACAACTGCTACCGTAATTGCCAAACGACTGGGTATAATTGACACGAAGGCTGACCGGATCGTAAGTGGTGCAGAACTAAGAAAAATGAGTGAACAGGAATTAGTTGACCTGGCCGATCATATTAAGGTATATGCCCGTGTTTCTCCTGAACAGAAACTCAATATTGTAAAGGCTTTGCAAAAGCAAGGTCAGTACGTTGCGATGACAGGCGATGGAGTGAACGATGCGCCGGCCCTGAAACATGCCAATATCGGCATTGCTATGGGTGTAACAGGTACCGACGTTTCAAGAGAAGCTGCGCATATGGTACTGCTGGATGATAATTTTGCCACGATTGTAAAAGCCATACGGGAGGGACGAAGGATATATGACAATATCCGGAAATTTATTCGCTACATCCTCACAGGTAATTCTGCTGAGATCTGGACAATTTTTTTAGCGCCTTTTTTTGCGCTTCCGATACCCCTGTTACCAATACATATTTTGTGGATCAACCTGGTTACTGACGGGTTGCCGGGGCTGGCCCTTGCTGCGGAGCCGGCTGAGCCTTCTATCATGCAGCGGCCACCAAGAAATCCCGGTCAGTCTATTTTTGCAGAAGGGCTTGGCATTCATGTGCTGTGGGTCGGGTTACTGCTCGCTGCAGCCACAATCGGTACTCAGGCTTATGCCATTCATATCGGTGACGCACATTGGCAAACGATGGTGTTTACTGTCCTTTGTTTTGGTCAACTGGCTCATGTTTTGGCAATACAATCCGAACGGGTTTCCGTTTTGGGAAGGAGGCTATTTTCCAACAAATTTCTCGTGATGGCTGTAGCGGGTACCTTCATACTCCAGCTGACTACCATTTATGTCCCATTTTTAAATATCGTTTTTAAAACCCAACCACTGACAGCAGGCGAACTGGCTATCAGTATGGGAATGGCTTCGTCAATATTTTTCTTCGTTGAGTTTGAAAAATGGCTGCGCAGAAGAAAGAATGGCTGGTAAAAAAAGTTTAGTTCATCAGCTTCATGGCAGCATACAGAAAATATAAAACAAGCAGAATAATAGCTTCTGCCCGTGAAATACCTTTGCCCGTGATAAAAAAGGAAAAAGCTACCAGCGCAATAATGAGAAATGCCGGTATGTCAAAGTCGGCAATCCTTATATTAAATGTCAGTGGTGAAATGATTGAGCTTAGCCCAATAGGAACAAGGATGTTGAATATAGTACTGCCAATGACTGTGCCCACGGCAATACCAACTGACTTTCTGAATATGCCTCCAATGGCTACTGCTACCTCCGGAAGGCTTGTCCCTAAACCAATAATAAATATTCCAATAATTGATTGCCGTATTTCAAAATAAGTTGCTATTTCCAATGTAGACTTTACTGTCCATTCTGAACTGAAAATTACTATTGCCATCCCGGCCACTAGTTTTAAAGTAATAGAAATCCCCTTTTGAGCGGGAAGATTTTCCCGCGAGGCCTATTTGGGCTTTTCCTGATTCAGTAACAGGGATAAATAAACGAGGAAAATCACGAAGAGCAACAATCCTTCAACCCGTAAAATATTTCCATCGGCTGCTAATACCATTACAACAAAAGTTGATATACCCAGCACAATGCCGTCTCAGAGGCCTTGCTTCCTGTTAACAGTTATCTTGTAGAATAAACCCGTTATGCCCAGTGCGAAGCCCATTTGTCCAAGGTAACTTCCAATTGCATTACCAATAATAAGCCCCGAAGTTTCCTGTCCGTTTAGTTTGTGAATAGCTGCAGTGATGGAGACAACCATTTCCGGCAGGTCTGTGCCAATCGAAATAATCGTAAGTGCTATGAAAAATTCCGACA
>DASTSN010000061.1:0-49308 GCA_035760665.1 Chitinophagaceae bacterium
TCAGTAGCACAGAAGAAGGTTGAAAAGTGCGGTACCATGCAACTGCTGGAAACTGAATTCAGAAAAGATCCGTCTCTAAGGGCACGTATGGCCCAGCGTGAAACTGAATTTGAAAAAGCTGTACTGGAAACAATAAAGAAAAAAGAAAATGCCAGGGAACAGGCCACACCCATTGTAATACCCGTGGTTTTTCATATCGTTTTAACCAATCCGTCGGTTATAACAGATGCCCAGATACAGGCTCAAATGGATACAATTAACAGGGATTATGCGGGTATCAACGGTGATTCGATAAAAATTCCTGCCTATTTTCAATCTTTGTTTGGTAAATCGCAAATCAATTTTTGCCTGGCGCAACGCACACCCGATGATGAGCCAACCACCGGCATTGTTCGGGTGACCACGAATGCGTCTTCATTTACCGTTGACAACAGCGTGAAGCATATCCAAACCGGCGGTGATGATGCCTGGGATCCATCGAAATATCTTAATGTTTGGGTCTGCAATTTGTCCGGTGGTTATCTGGGATTTGGCACCTTTCCCGGAACCGGTGCCACAGCCGACCAGGGCGTTGTTATTCATTACGGCAGTTTACCGGGGGGCGCCTTAAACGGCTATAACGGCGGAAAAACGCTGACCCATGAAATCGGCCATTATTTTAACCTATACCATGTCTGGGGCGATGATAATGGCGCCTGCACAGGCACCGACTTTGTGAATGATACTCCGAACCAGGCCGATGCAACGGCAGGTTGTCCAACCGGTGTAAAAACAGATGCGTGTTCGCCATCCGCCCCGGGCATCATGTACCAGAATTATATGGATTATTCAGATGATGCGTGCCTCGTGATGTTTACCAATGGCCAGGTTGCCCGGATGGAAACGGCTTTAAACTCGTTACGAACATCCCTGGCATCCTCTAACGGCTGCCAGCCGGTGCTGTTGAAAAACAATGATGCAGCAATGAAAGCGGTTACCCAGCCAGATAACCGCCTGTGCGATCCCAACTTTACACCTACGGTTACCATTTATAACCGTGGTACTACAACACTCACTTCCCTGAACATCCTGGCACAGCTCGACAATGGTTCCGTCCAGACGACTACCTGGACAGGTTCACTGGCCAGCCTTGCCACCGCTTCGGTTACACTCAATGGTATGACAACAGCATCGGGCAATCATGTGCTGACTGTTTATACCAGCGACCCTAATGGCGTAACGGATGAAAACCTTACGAACGACACGCTTCGCTATAACCTGATGTATTTCCCGCCTATCAATCCGCCGGTGAGTGAAAGTTTTGAAGGCACTAAGTTCCCTCCCGAAGGATGGGATATTGTAAATCCTGATGGTTATTATACCTGGCAAAAAGTGACAGGCATCGCTAAGACAGGAAACTCTTCCGTTTATATCGATAATTTCGATTACAATATCAACGACCAGAAAGATTACCTGCGCCTGCCGGAAGTAAACATTGCAAATGTCGATTCGGCCTTTATCAGTTTCCAGGTGGCTGCAGCAACATATACGTCCATCAGCACCTCCGGCAATAGCTGGGATACACTGCAGGTACTCATCAGTACCGACTGTGGAAAAACTTATACCAGTGTCTATAAACGCTGGGGCAGCAACCTGGTTACCCGCCAGGCCCCCACGACAAGTGCATTTGTGCCTAGCGCCAGTGAATGGAGAAAAGACTCGATTGATATCAGTTCCTTTATCAGCAGCGGCAACATCCTGATCGCATTCCGCAATACGACGGAATACGAAAACAATATTTACTTAGATGACATCAATGTTCGCACGGTAACGGTAAATCCCAACCTGAAGGCCAAAGGATTCATGGTAACACCCAGCCCGACAACAGGTCAGATAGCCGTACAATTTTACCCGCAGCCTAATGATTTAAGAGGTATCGTTATATACTCCTCCTACGGACAGAAAGTGGCAGAAACGATTGTGAAAGAAGGGCAGGCCAATAATTATTATAGTTATGATCTGAGTCATTTTGCCTCCGGCGTTTATATTGTCCGGGCTATCTTTACCGACAGGGTCGTAACCAATAAAATTGTATTGACAAAATAAACCGCAGTTTTGCTTACAGTAAAAAGGGTTGATAGAAGCTATCAACCCTTTTTTATTTATGATGAAACCTGTTTTCTTATAATTTCATATCCTTAATGATCCGCTGGATTTTTTCATCCAGTTGCTGCCAGGCCGCATCAAATTCACCGGCTTGATTGATTGTTGTATGCACGGAAAAGTAAAACTTGATTTTAGGTTCCGTACCGGAAGGCCGGGCAGAAATCTTGCTGCCATCTGCCAGGATAAATTGCAGCACATTGGATTTGGGCAGTGTAATATCCCATGTTGCCCCTGTGGAGGGATTTTTACCAATACGTTTTTCATAATCCAGCAACTGCACCACGGCTGATCCGTCAATAGTTTGAGGAGGATTGCTGCGGTAGCTTTCCATCATAGCAGCAATTTGCTGCTGGCCGTCCATTCCTTTCTTGGTAATTGAAATCAGGTTTTCCCTGTATAATCCGTATTGCACGTACAAGTCAACCAGCTTTTGAAAAAGAGTTTTTCCGTGTTCTTTTTCATAAGCAGCCATTTCGCAAAGCAGGGCAACAGCGCTCACAGCATCTTTGTCCCGTATCCGGTCGCCAATCATTAAGCCAAAACTCTCTTCTCCACCGATCACGTAGTTTTCTTTTCCTTCTTTTTCCCTGATCAGTTCCGCGATCCATTTAAACCCGGTGAGTACATTATAGCAGGCAATATTGTTTGCTTTCGCAATGGTATCAATCAATTCAGTTGTTACAATGGTTTTCACAACCATATCATTGGGCTGTGCAATACCTTTGGTTTTCCGGGCTTCAATCATATAATTAAACGCCAGCACAGCGGTCTGGTTGCCATTCATCAGCACCCAGTTGCCATGATTATCCTTCACGCCAATGCCTACCCGGTCGGCATCCGGGTCGGTGCCAAGTAAAATATCGGCATCAAGCTCTTTTGCTTTCTTCAGGCCAATACTCATCGCCTCGCTTTCTTCGGGGTTGGGATACACAACGGTGGGGAAATTGCCGTTGGGTTCGCTTTGTTCTTCCACGATGGTAACATTGGTAAAGCCAAAACGCTTTAGTACTTCCGGCACCAGTTTGATACCCGTGCCATGAATAGGTGTGTATACAATTTTCAGGTTGTGCTGCTTTTTGATCACATCCGGGTATACACTCAGGCTTCTCACCATTTCGATGTAGGCTTCATCCAGCTCTTTACCGATCAGGGTAATATTGGCTTCTCCCCCGCTCCATTTCACATCATCGTTGGAACCAATTTTTTCTACTTCAGCAATCACATTTTTATCATGTGGCGGCACCAGCTGACCACCGTCAATCCAGTAGGCTTTGTAACCGTTATACTCTTTGGGATTGTGTGAAGCCGTACAAACCACACCACCCTTGCAGTGGAAATGACGGATGGCAAATGATAGTTCTGGCGTCGGGCGCAGGCTTTCAAATAAAAATACTTTTATACCATTGGCACCAAAAACATTGGCAACAGTTTCTGCAAAAAAGCGGCTGTTATTGCGGCTGTCGTGTGCAATTGCCACTTTGATTTCCTCGCCGGGAAACGTTTTTTTCAGGTAATTCGCATATCCCTGCGTGGCCATGCCAACCGTGTATTTATTCATACGGTTGGTACCTACGCCCATTAGTCCGCGAAGGCCGCCCGTGCCAAATTCAAGATTTTTATAAAAGGAATCGGCCAGTTCCTGCGGATTTTCTTTTTGCAAACGCAGAATCTCACTCCGTGTTACCTCGTCGTATTTATCTGTTAGCCATCCATCGATTTTTGCCTGAATTGCTGCATCCATAACTTACGGTTTACTGTTTTATTTGAACAGGAAAGTTATTGAATTTTACCTTCAAAAATCTACTTCGCAAAGGGAAACGTATTTTTGTCCGATGAAATCGGCACCTGTGCAAAACTCCCGGTATTCACAGTCTGTAATAAATGCTGCCGCTAAAGGGCTCAGCATTTTTCTCCTGTTTCATTTCCTCAGTTTTTTCGCCTGTGCACAAACTGACACATCAACCCATTCGTCATCCAGCATCAATCTCAAGAAATATTATGATCCGGCTCTTATCTTGCAGGGGAGCCTGAACGATCCGGCAGGTTTAGCACCCAAACAAAAGAAAACCCGGCAGCTGTTTATTGGCGCTGCAAATTTTGCCGGTTACGGTGGCTCACTACTGGTGCTAAACCAGGCCTGGTATGCCAATTACCCGCGCAGCTCTTTTCATACGTTCAATGATGATGGAGAATGGTTACAAATGGACAAAGTTGGTCATGGCTGGACGGCTTACAATACCGGCCGTGCCTCTGCCGCTTTGTGGCGATGGGCAGGCTTGTCGCAAAAAAAAGCAGCGCTGGTGGGTGGGCTGAGCGGTGCCGGTTACCTGACCATTATTGAATTCCTCGACGGGCATTCTTCCCAGTGGGGCTGGAGCTGGGGCGATATGATTGCCAACATCAGCGGCTCGGGTATGTTTATCGCCCAGGAACTGGGCTGGAAAGAACAACGTATTCAATACAAATTTTCTTTTCACCGCAAACATTACGGAGAGGCCATGCTGGATGCAAGAGCTGATGACCTTTTTGGCAGCAGCTGGTACGAACGGATGCTGAAAGATTACAACGCCCAAACCTATTGGCTGAGTGTAAACCTGCATTCCTTCTTAAAACAAAGCCATTTGCCCGCCTGGCTAAATGTGGCTGTGGGATATGGCGCCGATGGTATGTATGGCGGCTTTACCAATAGAGCAACAGATGAAAACGGTACGGTCATTTTCGACCGCCGGGATATTCCGCGAGTGCGGCAGTTTTATATAGCGCCGGATATAGATTTCACTAAAATCAAAACAAACAAAAAATGGCTGCGTACTGTTTTTTTTGCCCTCAATGCATTCAAATGTCCCGCTCCTGCGCTGATGCTTGATGGTAAGGGTAAACTAACGGCATATGCGCTGTATTTTTAAGCAGCTACTCCAATGGTTCTTCACATAGTTTTAAAATTGCGTCCAGGTTCACCGGCAGATCCGGGTTCAGCCACAACTGCACAAGCAGCCCGCCGTTAGGATATTTTTTGACAAATGCAGACACCTGCCCGTTTTCATTCTTCCCTAGAATAATATCCACCTGCCCGCTGTCAAGTCCAAAATTAGACACCCAATAATCAGGCAAATGATACAATTTCCCGGTTTCAGTGGGAAATCCCGGAAACAACCCACCAAATGCCCGCGTATCGTTGGGACCAAAATCAATTCCTAAAACAGCTGTAGCACGTGCTATGCTCAGTCCTTTCAAACGTTTTGTAGAATCATCCACATCAAAGAAAAGCGGATTATTCCCTGCCAGCACCAGTCGGCCACCCGCATCAAGAAACTGTCGCAGTATAGAAGCTGAACCATTTTCCCAGGTTATTTTCGGTAGATACGCTCCTGCGATTACCACTACCCTGCTCTTCGCTTCTTTTAGCTGTGTAAGCATAGGCGCAATACTATCTGCACCGATAACCGTAAAACCATTACTGACCAGGTAATGCTTTATCCGGGTAGCAGCTCCATTCCTGAAATACAATGGCTCATCAGCAGTATAATACAGCAGGCGTTGCAGCTTTTTTTCCGTACTGTCAATTTTTCTTCCTCGCAACGCATATAAGTTCCCATCATCAGAACCTATATACAATAAACGATCATTGATTACCGGCGAGGATAAAATCATCCCGTTGGTCAAAAATTCTGAAATTCTTTTACCCGTAAGCAGGTCAAGCACGAGTAACTGCCCGTCATAGCCTCCTGCATACACCCGGTTATTATTAATCAGCGGCGAAGACCAAACAGCCAGCGGAGTATGATGCTTCCAGATTTCATGGCCGGTGTAAAAGTTAACCGCCTGCACAAACCGACCGTCCGATGTACCCGTAATAACAAAGGAATCTTTCACCGCAGCTGTTGATAAAATCCACGAGGGTTCGTGGCTGATTTTCCAGGTTAACCGGCCGCTGGCTGCATCAAGACAATACAGGAAAGCGTCCCGGGCGCCAAATATCACTTTGTCATTGGCCACAACGGGACTGGAGGTGATGGCTCGTTTATCATATCCATAGTTTTCATCCCGGATGCTGTCGTCTGTAATTTTGTATTCCCATACCGGTGTACCGTTCCTGTTATTGACAGCGTAAAAAGTCGCCTCTGTTGTACCAAATAAAAGAGTATGCTGAAATAACACCGGTGTGCTCCGGATCAGCCCGTTTGCCTTGAACTTCCAAACCGGCTTACCATCCTTTTGATTCAGTTTATACAGATACCCGTCATCGCCCCCGATAACCAGTTGCTGCCCGGTCAGTAATGGTGAAGAATAGTAATAATCGAACCGCCACGGGTAAGCGATTTTTTTACCCATGTGAAATGTCCAGAGTAATTTTCCGTCGCTCACCCTTACTGCATACACCGTTTGTGAATTATCAGCAAAAAACAGCCGGTCATTTTGCAAAGCCGCCGAGGAATGAATGGCCGCAGTCGTGTGAAAGGTCCATTTTCGCTGGCCGGTCTTTTTATCCAGTGCTATAAAATCTCCGCCGGCTGTCCCAAAGTAAACATCGTTACCCGACACAAGCGGCGTGGATCGTACGGGCGAACCTGCATCGAACTGCCAGGCCTTTGTGTCAAATACAAGATTGTACGAAGTAGCCTCGTACCCATGACCCGAACTGGCATACCGGTACATCTGCACATTTTCCTGTGAACGGACCGGCTGTATCACAATACCCGCAAAAACAAGAATACAGAGAAACCGCATAGTCTATAGTTTTTATGATTCAGCGTGTTTTTATCCATTCGCGGAAAGAAGGAGCCATTTCCTGGCTGATAACAATGGGTTGCTGAAATTCCGGCAGGGATAAATCAAGCCGGAGTTTCACTTTTTCATAAGCTCTGAAGCCACGGATATACGCAGCATTGATAATGTATTGCCTGTTGGCACGAAAAAAACTGCTATGATCAAGCTCATCCTCCAGTTCAGTAAGCGTTTTATCACATATGTATTTCGCATGTGCATTGTCAACCACGTACACCACTTTATTTTCTGTATAAAACAATACAATGTCTTCCAGCCGAAGTGGTACAGTCACCAGGCCCTTACGTACCAGCAATCTTGTTTTCCTGCGGGTAAATGCATCAAAAAAGCGTGACCGCTGATTAAAATGCTTCTCCAGCGTTTTATATTTATTCAGGACTTTCAATAAGTCATTTTCATCGGCCGGTTTCAGCAAGTAGTCGAGCCCGTTATATTCAAACGCATTCACCATATATTTGTCATACGCCGTAATAAAAACCACCGGGAAACTGCAATCGGTTTTACAGAAGATGTCAAACGAAAGACCATCGGGTAACTGTATATCAGAAAAAACCAGGTCTATCTCCGGATGACTGGAGAAATAAAGCTTACATGCATCCACGCTGTCCAGGATTGCCAGGATGTGCAAATCAAACGGCAGGGCGTTCAGTTTTTTACAAAGCTCTGCGGCTATCAGTTTTTCGTCTTCAATAATCACGATCCGGATCATGCTGTAAAGGTTTAGGTTGAGTATCAACAGGAGAAGCGCTGTTTACCAGTGCAGGCAAATTAGCCGGTAATGCAGGAATCGCCTTGTCAAAAATTGCTTGATTTGCTTATCAATAATACAGATACTTCAGGCGGGGCGGCATTGCGAAGGAGGTACGCCAAAATGCCGTTTAAAGGCTTTGCTGAACGTAAAAATATCCGGGAAATTACAGTGGGCAGCAATACCGGTAATGCTGCATTCATTTTCCCGCAACAGGTTCCGTGCATGTTCCAGCCGCCGCTGCAATAAATATTGGTAGGGCGTTATCCCAAAAGCCTGGCGAAAGGACCGGAAAAAATGAAACTCAGACATATGGCTGATCGTTGCCACTTCACCAATATCGCTAATGCATAAAAAGTTTTCGTTCATGTATTGCTTTCCCTGTTGTAACCGGGCAAGCAGTTCCTTACGGGTTGCCAGCTTTACAGATTTCAGTCCGCTCAATGCGAGGTAGTTGCCATACTCATGACAAAGGATGTCTTCCACCAATGCAAGAAACCATTCTTTGTTGATCTGCGTATGCGCCTCGCCGCTTTTGATCAGTTGCACCAGCCGGTGAAGTTTTCCGGCAAAACGCACAGATCCAACCGGGCAGAGCTCTTCATAAAAATCAGGATACCTGAAATAACCGGCCAGGAAATTATCAAATTCGTGCTGACAGGTGGCGCTCATAACGCTGAAAGCCTCCGCCACTGTAGCAGGATTAATGTCAATACAAATACTCTTTACCAGCTGGCGCGAATCAAAAAATGCTCTTACATCAGGCTGCTTACAGGCCAGCAGCAAGCTGCCAGCCGGCACAGCATGCTCTTTGTTACCAATCCTGTAATAAATACATTGGTCGACTACATACTTCAGGCTGAAACTGCGAAAGGCATTACAGGTAAACCACTCATTTAATTCTGAGTAGTAAACAGCGTCCCTGTTCCCTCCTTTGTTCAGGGTGAGTTTATTAGCCTCCGTGATGCTGTAAAAATAATTCTCCATAGCCTGCTGCAAATTTCCCTGCTCCTTGGACAGTTTTATGCAGGTAAAAGCTGTTTCGTTCTAAAATTAGCAGGAATCGACAAATGCAGGGAGCATATGATCAGGTAATCCGACCGCTTATCATCTGGTACGTCGTCACCTTGTTTATGCTGATAAATTACTGCAGGTAAGCTCCCAGCACTTCGTCGCCATTAACTTCCACATAAATATGCTCCTGCAGGGTGGTGGCAATGGAAAGGCCGGTAAAGTCCGGGTGCACGGGAAAGGTATTATGACTGCGGGCCACCAGCACCAGTGTTTGAATTTTTTTTGGCTGATAGGCTAAAAAAGGCTTGAGTGCATACAGCAATGTTTTACCACTGTTGGCCACATCATCAATCACGATGACGACTTTATCATCAAAGTTTAACTGGTTGCTGAGCTTCACATCCCGCGGTTCTTTTTTATCCAGCGTAATGGTAAGCATTTCGGTATGTACTGGAGAAATGGTAGCCAGCAGTTGCTGAATGTTTCGTGCCACCACGCTCCCGCTTTCGCGTATACCGGCGAGAATCAGCGAGCTTTCTTCTATATTGTTTTCAACAATTTCATACGCCATGCGCAACATTTTCCGCGCAGCCACTTCTTTGTTGAGAATATAATTTTTTTTCACAGCCTGTGTCATTCAACTATTTTAAACAATTATACGAACAACCCGTAAATTAGCGAAACCAATTCATCCGCTATGGAGATTTTGCAGCAAATTTTATTTGTACTGCTGAGCGCCACCGCCATCATCCTGTTCAGCAAAAAAGTAAAACAGATCCGCCAAAACATATTGCTGGGCAGGGACGAAGCGATCAATGATCAGTCATCACGCCGCTGGAAAAATGTGCTGCTTCTTGCTTTTGGTCAAAAAAAAATGTTTCGCAACCCGCTGGTGGCAGTTTTGCACTTTTTTGTTTACGCGGGATTTATTATCATCAACATCGAAATACTGGAAATCGTTCTTGATGGTCTGCTGGGCAGGCATCGCCTTTTTGCACCCGCCCTTGGTGGATGGTATGCCGTACTGATTGGTTGTTTTGAAGTGCTGGCGGCACTGGTGATCATTGGCTGTATCATTTTCCTGCTGCGCAGGAATGCCATAAAAATTAAGCGGTTTATCAGCCACGATCTTGACGGCTGGCCGCGCAGCGATGCCAACTATATCCTGGTCACCGAAATCATATTAATGCTGCTCTTTCTGACCATGAATACCGCCGACCAGGTATTGCAGTCTCGCGGCGCCGCACATTATCATGTTACCGGTGCATTCTGGATCAGCGGCCCCTTCACCGGTTTGTTGAGTGGTTTTTCCACCCCCGCCTTAATTGCCGTTGAACGCAGCTGCTGGTGGCTGCATATTGCCGGCGTATTTGCTTTCCTGAATTACCTGCCCTATTCCAAGCACCTGCATATCATCCTGGCCTTTCCCAACGCCTATTATGCGCGGCTGGCGCCGATGGGCCAAATGGACAATATGCCGTCCATTCAAAATGAAGTGTTGTATGCCATGCAGCCGGAACTGGCAGCAACCGCCGCCGATACAGCAGCCCCTAAAAAATTCGGCGCCAAAGATGTCGCCGACCTGAGCTGGAAAAACCTGCTGGATGCTTACAGCTGCACAGAATGTGGACGCTGCTCCGCTGCCTGTCCCGCCAATCTTACCGGCAAAAAACTATCGCCCCGGAAAATTATGATGGATACCCGCGACCGGGCTGAAGCCGTTGGCAAAAATATACGCACCAACGGAACTTTCCAGGATGATGGTAAATCGCTATTACACGATTATATAACGGTAGAGGAATTGCGTGCCTGCACCACCTGCCAGGCCTGTGTGCAGGAATGTCCTGTCAGCATCAGCCCGCTGGATATCATCCTGCAGCTGCGGCGCTACCTGGTGATGGAAGAAAGCAACGCCCCGCAGGAATGGAATGCCCTTTTCAGCAACGTGGAAAATAATTTTGCTCCCTGGAAGTTCAGCCCAGACGAACGCGACAAGTGGGCACAAGAAGTATAATAATTTAAAGGCTTATTGTTCTGCCAGCTGTTTCCCGGATGTGGTTTACGAATGTTGCTCCTGTCTATAGCCTGCTTTTACTTTTACAGCTGGAAAAAATAGCACAAATGTAAAGTTGCGTTTTTCGTAAATAACCTAGGCCTGCAATTCAACCCGGTATTGTGTGCAGATCCTGTAAAATAGTATTGATTACTGATAAAGGCTTCATGGTAAAAAAACTGCATCCGTATGAAGGAGTGAACGATTGCAGCAACACCATCAACAATAACCACCTTAAAAAAAGAAGGTAAAACTTACCCTTGCAAAAAAAGGCGTACCGGGTGTGAAGTGAATTTCTGAAACCGGCGCCGGCTCATTTTGCAGCCTGCTTTCTGTATCAAACTGCGTTTCTTTCCACTTCACATTCAACAAATTTTGAATTGCTAAGCCGGCTTCCCATTTCCTGCTGGTATAGTTTACAGCGGCATCGGTTACAAAATATCCTTTGGCCACCACCGAATTATCCTCATTGGCAGGCCGGTCTGCCATATAGCGGTACCGTAAGCTGCCATTCCAGCCCTTTTCTTTGCGGTAGGTCAGCCCGCCAACACTGGTAAACCGTGGCGCCAGCGGTAAATAATTATTTCCCCTGGATTCCCCAATGGCTCTCGGATTTGCCACATTGATATCCACATCGGCATAAAGATTTTTCAGCAACTGGTAACGGGCCGATAAATCCAGGCCAATCCTTCTTGTTTTACCGCCCGGCTCCACAACACCTTCATCACCCACATACACAAATTCCTGGTCCAGCCATAAATACCAGCCGGCGGCCTGGACAACCAGTTTTTTACCAATTTTAAAAAGACCGCCTAAATCAGAACCGTATGCCGGGGGCAATACCCGCCTGCCGCCTTCCTGCACCACCACCCTGGTATCATTGCTGTGAAAGCCCCTGCCATTATAAAAGTACAGTTGCACATGCTCATTCAGCCGGTAATTGAAATTAAGCTTGGGGCTGACAATTGCCGCATGCGCGGAAAGCTGATCTCCCTGTAATTTATTATCATACCAGTTCGAAAAATAATCCATCCTCACAGCACCTGTAATATCCAGCCTGTTGGTCAGGTAAAGCCGTTGCGACCAGTATGCTCCTGCATTGAATTCCCGGATATTCCCCAGCATCAGCTCGGCCGTATTAATAACCCGGTCCTTTGTTCGGGTCAGTTCAATATCATGCACCAGGTCATAGCGCAACTGCACACCTGCATCAGTGGTCGTTTTCCATTGCCCAGCATAAAACGTTCTAACGTATGAGCCATTGTAGCCAATGATATCCCTTGCTTCTTTTTGCCTTATCTGGTCCCCGTTAACTGTATCTTCTTTAAAAAAGGTAAAGTTGGAATATAATTCAAACGCATACCGGCTGTAATAGACCTGGTTGCGAACGGTAACCCCATCCGGCAGATTGGTTAGCAATTCAATATTTCCGTTATACCGGGAAGTGCGGCCGCCTTCCGTACTGTCTATTGCCCCGTAAAAGTCAATCATCCCGCTTTCTACAGCCCTGTCCGGGATTTGTCCCGATGCATTCCATTTGCTGGTAAAACCCGAGAGTGATGCTGTCAGTGTATTTTTTTCATTTAAGCTGCCGTGGTACTTCAGTAAGCCATTGAAACGGGTGAAATCCTGCGGATGATCAAAGTAGCCTTTAGTGTAGGAGGCTTCTACGGCTGCATACAAACTTTGTGTTCGCCGGGTACCTGTTACCGGCAGAAAATTCAGTCCTGCAATGGTGCGGAATGTATGAAACTGACCTGCCTCCGTTTTGATAAAATTATCTGCTAAATAATCTTTTGTTTTAAATGCCACATAGCCCGCAGTGGTAAAATTCCCTTTGTCGGCAAAATAAGGCCCTTTGTTGAAACTCACTTTTTCAATCAGTTCCGGGATAATAAAATGAAGATCGGCATACCCCTGGCCATGTGCATGGCTAACCATGTTTACAGGTATCCCGTCAGCGGAAATATTGATATCGGTGCCATGGTCAAGATCGAACCCCCGCAGGAAAAGCTGCTCGGCTTTGCCACCGCCCGCATGCTGGCCGATAAACAATCCCGGAACCAGGCGAAGCACTTCCTGGGAATTATTGATTGGCCTGAGATGAATATCAAGATCGCTGATGGTTTTAAAAATCCGGTTGCCCGAGGTTGCGCTCACTTTTACTTCCTGCAAGGTGGAGATCCTTGCCGTAAGCCCAATCGTAACGGCGTGGCCGGTTTTGGGCAGGGTCCTGAGATCAAGCAGCATGGGTTCAAAGCCAATGCACGAAACCGATAATCGCATGACTGTATCCGGCATTAACTGCAGGTTTACAAAACCATTTTCATCCGAGAGTGCAGAAAATGTGCCGCCCACATTTTGTATGAACGCATCCTGGACAGGCACTTTTGTTGCTTTATTGACAATGTATAAACCAGGAATCCCCGTTTGCGCCTGTAAAGAAAAAGCAGGCAGCAATAGCAGCAGTAAATACTTCATGCGCAGTATCATCCGGTAATGTTTCTTCACAGCCTGCGAATATACATAACTAATGCAGAGAAATGGTCTTGCAAACAGTTTACAACCTGTGTAGCAACTTCAAAAAAATATCCTGCCAACACGAGGTATTGGCAAAAATTTTATTCTCCTTTCCGGCAGCATTTGCCAGGTCATCTCCCGGCAAGAACTGCTGGCGCCTGCAAGGCGCCGGTTGTACAATCATTGATTTTTCAACGGCACAGGCTGGTAGCCGTTACAGGGGTATGTGCACCTGCACCTCGCAACCGTAGCCCGGTGAGGAAATGATGCTTACCTGTCCATTCAGCATGGTGGCGCGCCGGCGAATATTCACGAGCCCAATCCCTTCTTTTTTCACACTGGTATCAAAGCCACTTCCATCATCGCGGATGATGAGGACAATGCTTTCTCCCTCATTTTTCAAACTGATAAACACGTGGCGGGCCTGCGCATGCTTTAGAATATTACTGAACTGTTCCTGCAAGATGCGGTACAGCGCCAGTTGCACGGCTGTGCTCACGGGTACTGATATCTCCTCCAGCTGAAGGGTAACCTTTACCTGCCCGGCCAGGTTAAGATTGCTCACAAGGTCCTGCACCTTTTCCGACAGGGGTACAGTGGCATCCACCGAAGGCGCCAGCTGGTGAGACAGGCGGCGCAGTTCGTCAATAGCCTCCCGTATGTAAGCTTTCAGGTGATCAATGGTGGTAACCACCATCGTGGTATCGGTGATGTGTGTTTTTACATAATCCAGGTGCAGCAGGGAGGCGGCCAGCAACTGCTTCACATTATCGTGCAGTTCCATGCCGATTTGTATCCGTTCATTTTCCTGTGCCTCGGTAACGGCTTTACTGATGCGCTTTTCCTCCTCCAGCTGGTCGGTGATATCGATAACAGTGCCGATAATGGCCGGCCGTTGCTGATAGTGAATGGAAGAGGCAATAATATCTATATAAAGAATCGCCCCGTCGCTGCGGATAGCCCTGACTACATTCTGCGATTTTGCGCCCTTTCTCTTAATCCGGACAAAGTCATTTCTTTTTAAACTTTCAAGATCGGTTTCGTGGATCAGGTTTTCCAGCCGCATCGAAGGCACAAGTTTTTCCCGGGTATAGCCAAAGATTTTTTCAAAACCGGGATTGACATAGCTCAGCTTACCATCCTGCAGAATAAAGACCCCCACAAAACTCTGCTCCACCAGGCTCCTGAATTTACCTTCACTCTCCTGCAATTCGTTGGTTGCCGCCCGGTGCATAGCGGCTATGCGGATTTTATCCAGTGCATACGCAATGTTATCAGTTACTTCCTGCAGCAGCTTGATTTCCGATTCATTAAAAAAATTAGACTCCGGCATATACAGCGTGTACACCCCATAAACCCGGCCATTGACGACTATAGGTATGGACATGGACGACCGGTAGTCCCTTTTCAGCGCTTCTGTCCGCCAGGGCAGCATGACGGGGTCGTTGGCCACATCATTACAGTAGTACAGTTTACCGGTACGTAAAGCCCTGCCCGTGGGGCCCATGCCTTCGGGAACAGTTCCTTTTGCCGATATCCTTACTTGCTGCAGGTAGCCATCTTCGTACCCGGCAGATGCCACCGGAATCACTTCTTTCTCCTGCTCCCGATACAGGCCTATCCAGGCCATCCGGAACTTACCATGCTCCACGGCTATGCGGCAGGCTTCCCGGTGGATGGCCTCACTGTTATCCAGCTTCAAAACAGATTCATTGATCTCGCTGATAAACTTATACAGCCTGTTGAGTTTCGTTACTTCCTGTTCGGCTTGTTTTCGTTTGGAAATATCCCGTAAAAAAGCCGTAAAGGTTGTTTTCCCGTTTTGAATAATGGGTATGACCGTTAACTCCGCAATAAACTCCCTGCCCTGCCGGTCCACCGCCGTCACCTCTATGAGTTTATGCAGGATGGGCCCCTCGCCTGTCTGGTGGTAATGGGCCATGCCTTTTGAATGGCGTTCGTGGTATTGTCGGGGAATAATTGTATCCGTTAGCCTTTTCCCGGTTATTTCCTTCTCTGTCCAGCCAAACAACTTTTCTGCCTGCGGGTTCCAGGAAATGATTATGCCGTTTTCATCCGAGCTGACAATGGCATCCAGGGCCGAGTTCACTAAGATGCGCTTACGCTCTTCACTGTCGATCAGTTCCGCATCGGCTTTTTTCCGCTCGGTAATATCCAGCACCGTACCAATAATGGCAGGCTGCCCCCGGTAGATGGTGGAGGAGCCATAAGCTTCCACAAATATCTGCTGCCCGTCTTTTCTTTGTCCGATTGCCTCGTAATGCTGCGATTGCTCTTCCCCGCTGATGCGCTGCCTGATTTTTTCAAGGGCTTTTGGCCTGTCCTGCTCATGCACCACCATTTCAGCAGATATTGTGTTAATCAATTCCTCCTGTTTATAGCCGTATATTTCTGCAAAGCGCGGGTTGACATAGGCAAACTTTCCATTTTGCACAATATATACTCCCACGAGTGATTTTTCCACCAGGTCGCGGAACATCTGCTCCGATTCCCGTTTTTCCGTTACATCTTCCAGCTGCACCACGAAGAATAGAGGTTTCCGCTCGCTACCCCGCACCACGGATACATTCAGGTTCACCCATATAACGGCCCCGTTTTTATGCACATAGCGCTTTTGCGTTTTCCGGCTCTCTTTCTGCCCTTTAAATACCTGCTGCATAAACTCCACATCCCTTGCCAGGTCTTCGGGATAGGTCATTTCCTGGAAGCCTTTGGCCAGCATTTCCTGCTCGCTGTACCCGAGCAGCCGGCAGATAGCGGGATTTACCCGCAGCCAGCGGCCTTCGGGAGACACCAGGCCCATACCGATAGCCGAATATTCAAAGGCGCTGCGCAGGGTCGATTCACTTAAGGTAATTTGCTTTTGCACTTTGCGCAGCTCCGTAATGTCGCGGGCAATCGTCATGACGCGGTCGTCTGCAATGGTTTTTACATTGGCTTCCACGTGCACCGTTTCCCCGTTTTGTTTCAGCAACTCTTTTTCGCGGATCACCTGGTTATTGGTTTTTACCAGTTCAACGGTTTCCGGCTTGCCGGTAATTATAGATTCTTTAATTAAATCACTGACGTTCTTTTTCAGCAGCTCTTCTTTGGTATAGCCCAGCAGCTGGCACAGGTTGTTATTCACCTCCACAATCCGGCCGCTGTAATCTGCCACCCAGATGGCATCGGAGGCCTGTTCAAAAAACGAAAAATATTTTTCTTCGCTCTTCCGTAGTTCGGTGGTTTTTTCCTGCACCAGCGTTTTCAGCGTTTCGGGCTGGCGGGTAATGTATCAGGCCAGCAGGCCACCGGAGGCCGATAACAATACGCCTAATATAATAATGGGTAGCAGCGTAACCGGCCACCTGCTATCTGCCGACCGCACATAAATTATCCAGTTGCCTTTGGACACCTTGGTTGATACCACCTGCTGCCCTTGCTGGAAAAATTCTGCATGCGGCAGAAAAAAGACTTCCTTGCCTGTATTGGGATCTATTTTTGATAACTGGTAAATGAAGCCGGGATTGTGGGCACTGTCTATCTCGGCGGCCTTGATGAAGGTGGACAGTTTAATAATCACCGCCGCAAAGCCCCAAAACTTCCCCTGCTCTGTTATAGGCAGCCGGCCCACCACAGCCGGGTAGCCCTGCCGCAGTTGAATGGGGCCTGCAAAAAACAGTTCGTTATCATTGATGGCCCTGATGGCTTCTTTATTGCGCAGCGTATCTTCCAGGATGTTATAGCCAAGCGCCTGCTCGTTGCCCTGCAGCGGGTATATTTTAGTAATCACACCGGCCCTGACCAATTCCAGGCCATCTATATACTTGTTGCTTTCCAGTATGCTTTTGGCAACGGTATCAAAATCTCTTTCCCCATTGTAGCGGGTGACCAGCAGGCTGAGTGTTTTGGTGGCCGATAAACTGTGATTGAGCGCTGTTTGCAGTTTTTCCTTTACGTCCTGCGCCTCCCTGTTTAATTCTTTTGTTTGTTCCGCTTTTTGTATAAGATAGCGCTGGTAGGCAAATTGTGCCGTTATTAACAGCAATACGAGGGCAATGCTGCAGCCAATGATGACCGGCTTTTTGAAAAACGAAAAGAACGGATTTGTCTTCATAGGGATTTACGCATCAGGGATGTTTCCTTTTACAAACCATTGGATAATACCGCACGAAATAAAGGGAAAACAGGCAAATAGGAGGGTATTTTTTCCCCTGCTGGTAGTATTGTGTGCTGGATGTAAGTCAAGACTGCAATATTGCATATCCGTTTTGTGTCTTATACAATTTACTATTATTCCTGTTCCTGTTAAAATTTTTTTTAATACTTATTGCAACTGATTTTCAAGAAAAAACAAAGGGTTTTTGTTCATGGTATTTCCCGGCTTTTGCCGGAAAGATTCTACAAAGCTGCGGTTTCCTTTCCTGTCTTTTTTCCCTTCTTTTCTCCCTCCTTTCTTTTGCTTTTTCTCCCTCCTTTCTTTTGTTTCTCCAAAAGAAAGGAGCAAAGAAAAGGAGCCCGAAATCGATGTACGCTCGATTTCGGAAGCCTTGATGTGGCTGTTGTGCTACTGTAGTGAAATGCTTTGGGAATGCTACTGATCGGCAGAATCGTTTTTAGTATTTATGTATGCTTATGTTTTCTATTGGCCTTGAAAAGGTTTCGTCGCAAAGCAAGGCAAGCGATTCTCCCTCCTTTCTTTTGTTTCTCCAAAAGAAAGGAGCAAAGAAAAGGAGCCCGAAATCGATGTACGGCCGATTTCGGAGCGCCTTGATTAAGCTGTTGTGCTACTGTAGTGAATAACTGCAGTAATCCTGCTCAACTGCAGAATCGTTTTTTAATCTTAATTATACGGATGTCTTTCTAACGGCCTTGAAAAGGTTTTGTGGCAAAACAAGGTGAGCGGAGTGATTAGCGAAAATGCTGTTTGAGGAGCGTAGCGACGAGTTCATTTTCGCCACGCAGCGAGCCGTAGTCTTTGCAGTAACCTTTTCACAGCCTTGAATTTTCTTTTGTTTCTTTTCTTTGTTTCAAGACAAAGAAAAGAATGAAAAAAACGATGCTTCAGGCCTGCCTCCGTATGATTTTACTGGAAACCAGCTGTTTATAAATTAAAAAATTGCCGATTTGTGTAACGGCGCTCGCAAAACCTGGAAAAAACCAGGGATTTTGTCACAAAAATTGTGGATTGTAAAACAATAGATGGCCATCTTAAGACACAAGATGACCATTTTAAAACACTAGATGACCATCTTAAAACACAAAATGACTGTCTTAAGACACAAGATGACCATCTTAAGACACAAGATGGCCATTTTAAAACACAAGATGGCCATTTTAAAACACAAGATGACCATCTTAAGACACAAGATGGCCATTTTAAAACACAAGATGGCCATCTTAAGACACAAGATGGCCATTTTAAAACACAAGATGACCATCTTAAGACACAAGATGACCATCTTAAGACGCAAGATGGCCGTCTTAAGACACAAGATGACCGTCTTAAGACACAAGATGGCCGTCTTAAGACACAAGATGACCATCTTAAAACACAAGATGGCCGTCTTAAAACACAAGATCGCCGTCTTAAGACACAAGATGACCATCTTAAAACACAAAAGCCCCCCACTCAATTATTATACATTACAGCAAAGCCCGCGGGTGACAGCAGCAGCAGGACAGCTTGCAATTTTTAAAAAAAGCTGTATTTTAGAAAAAACGCAAGCAACAATACAAAATACGCAATTCATTTATGATAAAAATGAATTACATAAAATTGGTAATAGTTGATTGTATTGCGTAAATTAAAGAGTTGGCGGTAATTATAAAATGACACAATAATGAATGACTATTCACTAACAAAAGACGCCTTGTTTGGCAATGGAAATTTAACTGGTATGCTTTTGATATTAATAATTTTAGTTTGTATAAATATTCTTATTGAACTAATCCGTTTTGGAACTACACTTTATTTATCCAAGAAAGATAAAGACAATAAGCGACAACTCCTGATTGAAGAAAAAAGAATAAAGGTATCTGAGACCCTTTTCAAAAAATTAGATAACCTAACACTTTATGACAAATCAGAGGCTGACAAAATATTAAATGACTTGAAAGAAATTAGCTTGTATATAACACAAAATAAGTTGTACATACCTAAGAAACTCAACTCTATTTCCAATGAGTTATTAGATTACTTTAAAAATGTATTGACAGATTTTAGACAGAAAAGTATAGAAAGAGAAACCGAACTATTCCAAAGATTTTGCGATGAATTTAATAAATAGAAGAATAGTAGCACCAAAACATTTCCGTGCAAATTCAATCATTAACTTCATTAATGACTGTCAAGACATTTATCGACTACCCAATACAAAAGAAAAAGGCTTTTTATTAGACCTTGGCAAAGTAAAGGAATGCACCATGATTGGTGTGTTATTAGTTTATAAGATAATAGAATTCTCTATTAAAAATAATTGTTTCAATAGCCCAATGTATCTTATGGATGTTCCATTCCGTGAAGCAATGGAGAAATATGGATTCACAAAGTTAATTCTGACTTATCTTGCTGACAAAGACGTTGCTGAGAAAGAATTTGCTAATTTAAAGATTTCGGTTAGCGACAACTTTATTATTGCTCCACAAGCACTGTTACGGAATGACAAATACAGCTCTGATTTATTGAATAAAAAGTATCTGCCACAAATACAACAATACTATTCATTTAACGAGAAGGCTGTTACAATGATTTTTCTATGCTTTAGTGAGATATTATTAAATTTTTGGGAGCACGCAGTAGACGATACTCAATCAATAATTGTAGCAAATGGCAATAAATCGAATATTGAAATTGCGTGTGTTGACAATGGCAAAGGAATACTTACTACTTTGAAATTAGCCGGCAAAGAGCAAAAGGACAATCTTTCGACACTTATGTCTGCTGTCGAAAAAGGTGTAACGTCTAAAGATTTATCAAACCATATGGGTTATGGATTATGGATTATTGACCAAATTGCAGACAAAACAAAGGGTCGTTTTCATTTATATTCTGAAGGCTGCTACTACTTTAGGGAATTCGGTAAAGTGAAAAGCGGTAAGTGTGGGCATTGGCAAGGGACAATTGTTTATCTTTCCATACCATTGAGAAAACCAATTACATTAGCGGACATTGAAACACCAAAAAACGATAACAATCTTCAAATTAAATGGATATGAAAGAACTAAATTTATCACAATACGGACCAATATTGAGCAGCAAGACTGCTGGTGAAGAGATTTATAACTTAATAAAAAATTCTTTGTCAAAGGAACAAAATATTACTATAAATCTTGAAAATATTAAATCAATGGCAACTTTCTGTGCCAAGCAAATTTTCGGTAAGCTATATATAGAGCTTGGCTCACAACAATTTTTTGACAGAATTACATTAAAAGGTGCAGACAACGATTTAAAGACAATTATTCAAATTGGTATTCAACATGCCTTAGAAGAACAAGAATAACTACCGCCAACAACGGTTTTGCGTAATGGCGGGTGCATTGCATTGTATTACAATTTTTGGTAGGTTCAAGTGCAGTTCTTCGATTGAACCTTTTGTGCTAAAAATCCGCTACTACGCCAACCCCGAAAACATTACATACTATTACCAATCAACATTCACATATCAAATGAGAATCTTAGTTTTTCTTGCGCTTCTGTTTCCGGCTTTAAGTTTTGGGCAGCAATATGCATTAATTGATCCAGATTTAAAAATGCCCATTATTTACACAGATAGTGTCACTGTTGAGCAAATAGACAAAGGATTCTTCCCAATAGAAAACCTATCAATAGACAGCCTGGTGGCAAACCTTAATTACTTAAAGGAAATTCTAAATGTTAGACAAAGAAGTAAACTGCAATCATTTGAATTGAAATCAAGTAATGTAACGATTTCTGTAAAAAGGGTTCCTTTTGCTTATGGAGACAGATATAAAGCGTCCATGAATTCCATTAGCAATGGACTGACAGCGGTCTACAACTTATTTAATTTAAATATTAGCAACAAAAAGAATTCTCAGCATCTTGACAAAATGCTTAAGTATTTCAAATCAAATAAATCCTTTTTCAAAGAACCTAATGAGATTCATCCAAAGGTTTATAACATTGTTGTAATTCGGGATTAATAAACAGCGGTTACATTCCGGGTTGGCAATAGGCTGCCGACGGAATAACAATCGGCAGTTTTGCTACTATCAGCTACTATCGGGCTTGACCGAATTCTATTTGGCTATTAGTTGTTAACTTCAACATCAGTTTTTCAATCGGCTTCAGTTACCGGGCAGGCATTTATAAAATACCAGCCCCGCGGCAGGCCCTGCTGTGAGCTGCAAGCTTGTAGATGTGTTTTGGTCACAGAAATACACTATACCATGAAAAGACACATTATTTTAATCATTTTTTGTTTGATGATACTTACGTCACAAGCACAAGTGACCAACTCCTCTTATGTTAATAACTATGGAGAGAAAGTATTACAGCTTTCCATCATAGTGCCATTAGACAAAATGGCTGCATGGGAACTTTTTACAACAGATGAAGGTTTAAAAAAATGGATAGCACCAGTTGCGAAAATTGATATGAAAGTAGGTGGTAGTATTATTACCAACTACGACAAGACAAAAACCATTGAAGACAGCACGTCTATTAAACTGGATATCATCAATTATATTCAGCAGGAACTACTAACGCTGAAAGTTAATCTTAATAATAATTTTCCACCATCGACAATCAGGGAAGACAAAAATTTACAAGAGGTTATACAGTTTATTAGTGCAGGAAAAGGCAGGACAAAAATTGTTTCGAATATGATTGGCTGGGGCCACGGAAGTGACTGGGATAAAGTGTATGCATTCTTTGAAAAGGGCAATACATGGACATACGAAGAGGTTTTAAAACTGTTCAAAAAACAACAGTGAACCTGATAAGCTGATTTTTATCGCTTAATTTCTACAAATGATGAAAATGCCAGGAGGCAGGCCAGCCTGCATTTTTTGAAAAAAGCTGTAATTTGAAAGAACGCACTACAATGTTGAGGAGAAGCAAGGATGTAATAATTGCAGTTAACGGATAGTGTTGCGTAAATGAAAGTATTAGCGGTCATTTTAAAAAGAGTAATCTGCCAAAATAATAAAAGGAATAACCAAATGGCAAAATTAGATACAGTAATAGCGGTCAAAGACGTAGATGCCAGTGCAAAATGGTATGAACAAATATTTGGATTCAAAAATTCATCTCCGGAAGGACATGGTTTTGCAGTTCTAAAATCTGCAACAGATGAAATCGTTCTATTACTTCATCAATGGGAAATGGATGATCATCCAACAATGTCAGACAGAAGTATTACTCCGGGAAATGGGTTAATGCTTTACTTTAGGACAAAGAATATGAACACAATATATGAGAGGGCTATACAAACGGGTTGTGAAATCGAAGAAGATATTCATTTAAACCCAAAACCGATGAAAAAAGAATTTTCTTTTCGTGATCCCGATGGTTATTATTTAACGGTAAGTGAATTTCACGACTTTAGAGGTTAAGTAAATATGAAGTTTCCATTTTGCAACCTTTGACAAAAATGAGATTGAAAACAACGAACCGCTAACATTGCGTTGGCAATATGGCAGGGGCGACGAAGATATGATTACTTTTATTCGCTAGTCAGCTACGCCCGGGGCGGGCAGTTATAAAATACCAGCCCCGCAGCAGGCCCTAACGCTGGTGGCAATGCGTTGTGGCGTTCACTGTTTAATAGATATTCCTACATGAAGCATGTAAAAACAATTCTTTTTTTAGGTTCGCTTATTTTCTTTAACGTAACGATCGGGCAAATCATTCAGAAAGGTAAAGGCAAAGTAAAAAATGAAACTTTCTCCTATTCTTATATAGCGCCTGCACAAGAAATAAAAGGCATTCTTATTCTTTTACCCGGTTGGGGCGAAAGCACGCAAAGCATTTATGAAAAAACAAAACTACCTTATCTCTTATTACAAAAAGATTTTGTAACCGTAGTCCCGGAATTACATCAAACCTTGTTTGCAGACGATTATACGATTGCAGAAATAAATGAGCTGATCAAACTGCAGCTGGAACGATATAATTCAAAAAACACTGACCTTATCATTGGGGGTTTATCAGCAGGTGGCGCAATTGCAATTCATTATGCTGAATATATTTTGAATACTGACACAACTGTAAAGTTGAAAGCTGTTTTTGCCATAGACCCGCCGTTGGATTTGAACCGAATGTATACTTCTGCTGAAAACAAAATTAGCTATAACTGCAAAAGCAAACTTATTCGAAAAGAAGGTTCTTTTATCAAGAATTACTTGCTGCGTGCATTAGGAGGTTCTCCTCAGGAAAAGCCTGGTGCGTATGTAAAATATTCTGCTTATTCTGCAAATGCACAAGATGGCGGCAATGCAGGAGTACTTAAAAAAATACCTATTAGATTATACAGTGAACCGGATTTGGAATTTGTGAGAAAAACGTATTGCGACGAATTGCAGTACGAAGACATAAACGCTGTTGATTTAGAAAAAATGAACATATTTCTTAAAAGTATTGGCAACGACAAATCTGAATATATAACTACAAAGGGAAAGGGTTTTCATAGCTGGAACATACTCGAGCCAATAGACTGTGTGAACTGGATTTTAAAAAATATTGGTGAATGATAGCACTGCCCCCAACAAATGTATTGGCAATAGCGGGGCTGTTCAATCAATGAATACCCTGCCTTTGCCAATGCCCGAACCTTGCCCCTATTTTGCATTTCCGTACCGAACAAACTGTTAAAGTAACGATTGTCCACCCTTGCGGTGCAGCGCTGCAGGGTTTTTGGTGATCATATGCTGAAACCAACACCTGTATGGCAAAACCGGTTTTCTTTGTCCTCCTGTTCAATATGCTCTTTGCCGCCGGCCACGCACAGAAGGGCATAGCCAGCCTGGGCATCCGGGCATCGGCGCCGGTACCCCTGTTCCAGCAAGACCGGGGCTTGGGGTTTTCGCTGACCGGTGCGTATGGCATTAGCCAATCCGGGCAGCTGACCCTTTCGGCAGGCTTTTCGAAATGGAAAGCAACAAACAGCATCGAAACAGGGGATGTTACCACCCGGCTTGTTCCTGTTTTGATCGGGTATAAACAGGCCCTCCATCAATTCTTTATCGAACCCCGGCTGGGCATTGGCGAGTTAGGTGGTACCATTGTCAAAAACGGCGATCGGCAAAGACCCTCCGTTGCAGCCTTGTTTGGCGCGGTGAACGCCGGCTACACCTTTCAGCGCTTTACCGCCGGCATCGGCTTTTTAACGGCACATGGCATTGAAAACTCCTCGGCTGGTATTTGGTACAATAAAAACGTTCATTATACCAGCATTTTTGTGGGTTATACGTTGTGGCGCAGCCGGGGCCATTAGCCCTGCCGGGCAAACAGCCCGATGAATGCAGTACAAAGCTGTTGCAAAAAGCGCTGTGCTATTTCAGCATAAAAAAAACTATTTTCAGCCCGGATACAAAACGTAATTCAATCACCGGCGCTTATCCGTACCAGCGGAAAGCTAACGGACCACCTGTAACCCCCTTTAACACTGTATGAAAAAAATTAGTTTGTTCCTGGCCATGAGTTATGGCCTGCTGCAGGCCGCCAGCGGTCAGTCCCTCTCGTTTCAAGAAATTATCAAAGCCGTCAAAACGGGGCAGGGAAAACCCGTGTACAACTATGCTAAGCAAAAAGGCATGATGGGCGAAGGTTTAAAAGTAGGTAAAGAAGTGGACTACGCCACGCAGGATGTAGATAAAGAATACACGGTAGGCATCTACTACGCCCGGGTTTATGACAAGAATTTTTTTACCTGGAGTTTAGAGATTGACTCCTTTGTCACCACGCACCGCATCCAGGCCATCTACACCGTTCCGGCAGCGGAACACACCCGGATTAAAAAATACCTGGCTACAAATAAATACACAAAAACCCAGCGCTATGACGCGGAGTACTGGGAAAAAGACGGCATCGTGGTGGAGTTTTCCACGAACCTGGACGAAGTATTGGTGTATGTAAAACTATAATGCTGCCACCCGTATGCGCCGCCTTCATCTACAAGAAACGGTTCAGGCAATTTTTTGCGGGGGTATGCCCGGCTTGGCATAGCTGTAACGCCCGGCAGCTTGTGTATGATAATAGCTGTCGGTACCATTGCTGCAAAGGGAGCCGGCCTGCTGCAGGTCGATAAACCCATCGGGGCACAGGAAATCGCCTTCCAGTTTCACCCATTCAATTTTACCAATCACCAGGAAGGTATTGTTGAGCCGGATGGGGATGATCTCCTGCAAGGACAGGGCATATTTTACCGGGCTTTCTTTTACAAAGGGTGCGGTAAACGGCGCAACAAACTCGGCCGTGAGGCCCACGGCATCAAACTCACTCACTTCCTCCGGGTACTTGGCGCTGGACTGGTGGGCTTTTTCCAGCCAGGCAGCCTGTATGTGGTTAATGCTGTACACACCGGTAGCTTCTATATTGGCAAGCGTGTGCGGCGCCGCCTTGCGCGGCCGGTTGATGTAGCCCACGAGGGCCGGGTCGGAACCAATATGGACGATGCTGCTGAAGACGCCCAGGTTGGTACGGCCGTTGCTGTCGGTAGTGCCGATGAGGCTTACGGATTTAAACCCCGTGAGGCTGTTAATAAAGTTGGCGCGGTAAAACCGTTCCCAGGATGTAATGTCGGCGCTGCTGAAGGTAGCCATGCAGGATTGTTTGGCAAGTAAACAGCTAAACAGGCAAATTGTTTTTGCAGGCCTGGCAGGTGGCGCTGTTTGCTCCCTGCCGGTGATGGGTGCCGGTACAGCGGGTATTCTCCGGAATTTATGAACTTACTAACAGGTTTGCGGCTTAAATTGCAGTATGGCCTGTACATCTCTGCAGCCAATTAAATCAAGATGCTGATGAAAAAAATCATTCTGCTGGCGTTGCTGGCCGCCGGCTTTACCGGTCATGCACAAAAACTGAAAGACCTGCTGTACAGCGGTAAACTGAAATCGGACAGCGGCTCCGTAGTGCGCAAAACAGATGACTTACGTACCAAGATTGATACCAGCACCAAAAAACCCGTTGCAACCGAAAGCCGGCAGGCACAAGCAGCTGATTCAACCGGTAAAACCACTATAGCAGCAGCTGATACACTTGCCGGTGCGGACAACCAGGCAACGACTTCGGCTCCCGGCAAAACCGCCACCCCCAAAGACAATAACGAAGCCTGGAAAGAGTATATGGACTCCGTGGTGGCTACGCTGAAAACAGAATTGCTGCCCTCCAAAAAAATCAAAAAAGGCACCTACTATATGCTGGTGGAGTATGCCATAGAACCCGATGGTGAAGTAACAATCAACAACGTATACCCCGCCCCGGAAAACAGTTACCTGCAGCAACAGGTAAAGGAGCGGCTAACCCTGACGGCTCCCCGCTTGTCACCGGTGCTGGCCAGCAATGGCAAACCCCGGAAAGTGATCAGGAAATACAGTTTTACGCTGGTAAAAGAGTAAAAGAGTTTTTGAGTTGAGCTCTTGCTTTGTTTGCAGCTGCAAATACTTTTTGCATTGAAGGTTTTTTGCTTCTCTTCAATTGTTTCTCCTTCCCTCCTTTCTTTTGCTTCTTTTCTTTTTTTAAGAAAAAAAAGAAAGACTGATTTTACAGGAAAGTTTTTCTCCCTCCTTTCTTTTGTTTCTCCAAAAGAAAGGAGCAAAGAAAAGGAGCCCGAAATCGATGTACGCCCGATTTCGGAAGGCCTTGATGAAGCTTTTGTGCTACTGTAATGAATGGCGGCAAGAATCCTGCTTAACTGCAGAATCGTTTTTATCTTATTTATCTGGATGTTTTCTTTTGGCATTGAAAAGGTTTCGTGGCAAAGCAAGGCGAGCGGAGTGAGCAGCGAAAATGCTGTCTGAGGAGCGCAGCGACGAGTTCATTTTCGCCACGCAGCGAGCCGTAGTCTTTGCAGAAACCTTTTTACAGCCTTGAACTTTCTTTTGCCTCTTTTCTTTGTTTCAAGAAAAAGAAAAGAAAGGAAAAACCCTGCATACTATCACCATTCATGTAGTAAGCACGCCATTCACCGGTCAATACCATTAGCTTTGCGCTCGATTTATACAACAATATGCGATTCATTCTAGTATTCATTACCTGTAGTTGTTTTGCGGCTTCCCTGGCAGCACAAACACATTTTACGGACTCACTTTATGTCACCACATCTGATTCGGTGAAGCTATTTGTCAAGCGTTCCGGCACGGGTTACCCGGTTTTATTTATTCATGGCGGGCCCGGCTCCAATTCCTTTTATTTTGAAAAAGAAGGCGGTGACGTATTTTCCAAAGATGTGCAGCTCATTTACCTTGACCAGCGCGGTTGCGGCCGGTCAGACACTGCCCTGAACAACGATTACTCGCTGGAGCGGGTGGTAAAAGATTTTGACGAAGTGCGCCAGCAATTACACCTCTCGCAATGGATGGTGATCGCTCACTCCTTTGGTGGCGTACTGGCCACGCAGTATGCTTATGAATATGGATCCACTATTAAAGCCATGGTGTACCTGAACTGCACCGTGAACGTACCGGCCACTGCGGAGAGCGGGATAAAAAAAGGCGTTGAGTTATTGGGTAACCAGCCAAAAGACAAGGCGTATTTTTTCAATGATTCTATTCCTGTATTGCAGCGCTGGGGCGACATCTTTGGCAGGCTGCAAAAGGAAGGCATGGTGTACAAGCTGATGTTTGACAAAAAAGAAAGCCGGGCTTATGATGACAGTCTGATGGGACTGCCCTTCCTGAAATATGTATTTGCCCAGCGGTTGTGGAGCTATCCTGCCTACTTTGCTGATTTTTCGCAAAAAACAGCGGCCATTCAATGCCCCGTGCTGATCATTAGTGGCACCAGGGATTATACCATTGGCGTGGATCATTATAAGCTAATGCGTTTTCCCAACAGCAGTATAAAATTTGTGAAAGGTGGCCATGCCCTTTACCTGGAGCATAACAAAGCGCTGTACCAGGCGGTTGCCCCTTTCCTGCGCAGGTTCCGGTAAGGCCATGGCAGGCTGGTTGCGAAGGCTGTGAAACAGACGGGTTGCATGCCGGCTGTGTTTCCTGTTGGTATTCTGAGTATCTTCGGTAAGTTTCCGGCAAAACGGAACCCCACTGCTTGTTGTTATGAAAAATCTGCAAATAGCCGTCGCGGCTTTCCTTATTTTTTTAGTAGTTATATTTTCCACCTTCCTGTTTCCTTCCGGTACCAAAACGATGGAAGAGCTGTCCCTGAAGCCGGGTTTCACACTCATTCCTTCGGATAAATTTTATTTTAACTCTTTCGTGGATTGCAACATGGCCGAGGCCTGGGTGGGTGATACCTTCCGGATTTTCCCCGGCAAATATGGAGAAGATCCGTTGTGGGGTAATGCCCGCGACCTGAAGTTTGCTGACGGCCGTAATGCAGACGAGGCATTTAGCAGCAAGGCGGATGCGTTTACCGAACCACAGATACCACCCAATGCAGCGCCAGGCACTGCCGGCCTTCATGGCGCCGTATGGTTTGAGACCGTCTACCAGGACGTAGCTGATACATCGGGCAAAACATTGTTTGCCGTATACCACAACGAAAATTATCCTGCCACCCTGCCCTACGATGCCCGCACGGGAGAAGGCTACATCAATGACCGCTGGCCGCAGGGCCTCACCGGCGATACAACGCCGGCAGCCGTGTGCCGGATCGGCATCATGCAATCAACCGATGGAGGCCATAGCTGGGTGAACAAAGGCATTTTTATAGAAGACCTGCAGCCGCGGATGATCCTGAAACCACACAACACATCGGTAACCTTTGCCGGCGGTGTAGGCGACCCTTCGGCCGTAGCCAGCGGTGATTACCTGTATTTGTTTTATGGAGAATATGGTTACCCCGGCACCTACGATTCAGCCAGCTACGACCCGTTGAAAGAGTGGAGCGGTCAATGCATCAGCGTGGCGCGGATTGCTCTGAAAGACCTCGCCAATCCGCAGGGAAAGGCCTACCGCTGGGATGGCAAAGGTTTTCATGCCCCGTACAATGGCGTGGGAAAACCCATTGCCTCTTTACAAATTCCCCAGGAAGAAGGTGGCGGGCCCACCTCCTCGCCAGTGGCGAAATTTCATTGGGGACCTTCTGTAAGCTGGAACGACTACCTGCATTGCTGGGTGATGCTGATGGCAAGAGCAGAGGCCCCTTCGTGGCGCGGTGGTAATATCTACATTTCGTTTAACAAAAATGCCGACCTGGGTAAAGGAGCTAACGCCCAGGAATGGTCGAAACCGCAACTGCTCATCAGCCGGCCGGGCCATATCATTTGGTACCCGTCGCTGCAGCCGTTGAATTCGGCCGGGGATATTGCCCAGAAAAACACCTGCCTCAGGCTGGGCGAAAAAGCCCGGTTGTTTTTTAAAGATCAGCACGACGGGAAAAGCGAGTACCTCTCAGAATTTATCGTACAATTTACGAAAGAGAAGTAAGAGAGACTGATCACCATATTGCACAAAAAAACCGGTACGTGTTAAAAGCCTTACCGGTTTTTGTCAAATAAAAAATTCGTTGTTTAGTTACCGGATGCTTTTCCGGCCACTTCGTAGGACACCTGGTTTCTGCCGATCACTTCCTGGTAATAAATTCCGTCCGGCGATTCATAATATTTTTTCCCGCTGATCACTACTTCCCGGCAGCCTTCGGGTAATTTATCCACCCGGTCTCCCACCTTGTAGTCATTACCAACCGGGCTGTTATCGTTCCGGCTGCTGCTGTTGCGTTGAACATCCTTGTCAGCATCGTTATTACCATTGGCGGCCGGCTGGTCTGTTTCAAGTGTTCCATTGGTGCCAACGACCGTATACCAGATTTCATTATCCGGTGTTATCTCTTCTTTATAATAAGTGCCATCCAGTTCATAATACTTTTTCCCGTCAATCACCATCACATGGGCATCCTTTGGCAGCTGCGGCACCCTGGCGCCTAACGGCGGGTTGACGACGCGGTAATCATTGCTTCCGCCGGGTTCATAAAACGTACCGTTATAATAATAATATGGGTAGTCACCGACGTAAATGCGCCGATAGCCGGGTGGCAAAATAGCGATACGTATACCGACCGGCGGTGCAACGATCCTAAAATAACTGCCGAAAGGCCTGTAAAAATAGCCGCCGTAATAACGGTAATGAATGCCTCCAAAGCCGATGGACACATAGGGATGGTGAAAGGAGTAAACACGGGGCCCGTGGTAATATACCGGCCTGTAATACCGGTGGCGGTCATACCCGCGCTGTGCAAAAATGCCTGTACTAATGACAAGTGCCGTTACCAGCAGCAATCCCCATTTTGTTGTGTAATTATTTTTATACATAACCAGCATTTTAAAATTCAATTTTAAAATTAGATCACAAGTTCCTTATGAAAATGCTAATATTCGGCTTTTAACAACCCTGCAAGATTACGTTTTCCTGTCCGACAGATACCCCCTGAAATGCAGCCGGGCATTAATTTTTGTTGATGCACTGCCTGCCGAAAAAGCGTACCTTTTCTACAGTGGAATCCCGGCATTGCGAATGCTGTGCAATTGGTTAACCAATAAAATGCTAACAAATGAAAAAGTTCTTTGTTATGATCGCCGTTTTCGTAAGCGTTCCGTTCCTGTTACCTGCCCAGTCCGCTGATTACAAAGTGTTATTTGATCTGACCAGCAAGGACTCGCTGGATCATAAAGCCGTTATCCGCTGGCTGACGGAAGTGACCAACGCCAATCCCCAGGCCAGATTAGAAGTGGTAATGTATGGCCAGGGATATACAATGGTGTTGAAAGACCACAGCTCAGTGGCAAATGATATTGCCCGCCTGGCGGCGAATAAAAATGTTGCATTCAGGGTATGCGAGGTGGCACTAAAAAATAATCATGTTGATAAAAGCCAGTTGTTGCCGGGGGTAGAAACCGTACCCGACGGCATTTACGAAATCATCTCCAAACAAAAACAAGGCTGGGGCTATATAAAAGCCGTGCATTAAAAAAGGAATTGTATACTGCCCAATCCCGTGAGTGACCGGGAGAATCCCGGAGCAGCTCAATAAATGCGCCCGCTACCGGCTTCTTCCTGGTCGAGTAATTTTTGTGCCAACTTGTGATCAAATACATCTTCTTTGCCGGCAATTACTTGTCGCAGCAAATCGTGTATGGTGACAACGCCCATAAATCGGTTATCGTGATACACCAGCAGGTATCGTGCTTTATGATCATTCATTACGTTCATACAATGCTCCACCGTATCGGTCAGTTCTACAATTGGCAGATCAACTGTCATAACCTCTTCCACTTTGGTACTGCTGCTGGTGCGGCCTTTGAGAATGACATTGCGGGTGTAATCCCTTTCGCAGAAAATACCTTTGTAATCGTCGCCCTCCATCACTACGAGGTAGCTGAGGTTCACTGAGTTTAATTGCTGCAGGGCGTCAATCACCAGGGTGCCGGCCTGAACAATATTGTACATTTTAGGTTTGCTGTCGAGTATATTCTTCACTGTCCTCATCGTAAAATCATTTGCTTAAAGTTCGTAATTTATTGCATGTAAAAAACTGATTTTCGTCTGGCATAACCGATGTTCTGCTGTAAACAAGGTTGATGACCGGTGATACGTATTTTGATTCCTGCTTTGCCAACTTTCTGCCTGGGGTGAATAGCTTAACAATCAGGTAAATTCTTTTTCAGCCGGGCTGTTTGTGCATTTATTACATTTGTCAAAACTTTCCATTCAGCCTTAGCCGGTCAGCAGCATTTTGCTGTTTACATGTCAGGAAATCATATTTTCAAAAAAATGGCATCGCCTATCAGGTATTACTAAAATTTAAACTTACAGGAATGAAAAGGCTTTTATCCGTATTGCTGGTTATCATGTTTGCAACCAGTTCTATCGCCCAGGGAATTCAACGTCCTAAACTGGTAGTGGGCATTGTAGTGGACCAGATGCGCTGGGATTATCTTTATCGGTATTATGACAGGTACGCACCTGACGGGGGTTTTAAACGGTTTTTAAACCAGGGCTTTTCCTGTGAAAATACATTTATCCCTTATACACCTACTGTAACAGCTGCAGGTCATACCTGCATCTACACCGGATCGGTTCCGGCCATCCACGGCATTGTGGGTAATGAATGGTGGGACAAGGAAAAAGGTGCGGCCGTGTATTGTGCCGAAGACGCATTAGCAAATTCCGTCGGTAGTAACGATGCTGCTGGTAAAATGAGTCCGCGGAATATGCTGACCAGCACCATTGGCGATGAATTAAAATTAGCCACCAATTTCCGCAGTAAAGTTATTGGAATCGCTATCAAAGACCGGGGTGCCATTTTGCCTGCCGGCCATGCCGCCGATGCTGCATACTGGTACGACAGCAAAACCGGCGACTGGATCAGCTCCACTTATTATATGGAGGAATTGCCGCAATGGGTAAAAAACTTTAATGCTAAAAAATTAGTGGATAAATACTACCAGCAAGGCTGGAATACGCTGTACCCGATTGACACGTACGTGCAAAGCACACCGGATGCGAACCGCTACGAAGGGAAACCTTTTGGCACAAATACCTTCCCGTATGACCTGAAAAAATATGTTGGTAAGAATTACGGACTGTTACCGGTACTCCCTTATGGCAATACCCTGACAGAGGAAATGGCCAAAGCCGCCATCATCAATGAAGGACTTGGCAAAGACGATATTACCGATCTGCTGACAATCAGTTTTTCCACCCCAGACTACATCGGCCATACCTTTGGTCCCAATTCCATAGAACAGGAGGATGATTTCCTGCGGCTGGATAAAGACCTGGGCGACCTGTTTCATTTCCTGGATACCAAAGTGGGAAAAGATCAGTACCTGGTATTTCTGTCGGCCGATCATGGCGTGGCGCATGTACCCACTTTCGCAGCTGATCATAAATTACCGGCAGGCAGTTTCTTTGACAGACCCATGATTGAAAACCTGAATCTTTATTTAAAGCAAATGTTCGGCCAGGAGAAACTGGTAGACGGCAGCTATAATTACCAGCTTTTATTAAACCATGCATTAATTGACTCGCTGCACCTGAATGAAGCACAGATCAAAGATGCTGTGGTTGATTATGCTGCCAGCCAGCCAGGTATAGCAAGAGCCTTTGCACTGGATAAACTGGCAGGCACCACGCTTAACAAAACCCAAAAGGAACGAATCACAAACGGTTATTTCCCAAAACGCAGTGGCGATGTGCAACTGATACTTGACCCGCAATGGGTGGAAAGCTATGGCGCCACGGGCACCAGTCATGGCTTATGGAACCCTTACGATTCACATATCCCCCTCCTTTGGTATGGCTGGCACATAAAACCGGGCAGCAGCACCAACCGGGAAACCTATATGACAGATATCGCAGCCACGATCGCCGCCATGCTGCATATACAGATGCCGAATGGCTGTGTGGGAAATGTGATCCCGGAAATAATGAAGTAACACGCCGGGAAAATAGGTATTTTAAAAACCAACTTTTTAGAAAACCTGTTTCCAGCAGGTTTTTTGTATAAATAGAATAAAGGTTTCCGGTATACGCCTTTTAAAAAACGACATCATGAGAAAACTTTATACCCTCTTGTTACTTGCCGGCACATTTCACTCGGTGTTGTCTGCCGGGCAGGCAACGCCTGTTGACAGCGCTCATTTTTTTACCGAAGAGAAAGTTATTTCTATTACGCTATCCTCCGACCTGAAAAAACTCATGATTTCCAAAAAAGAAAAAGATAAACAACCGGCTAGCGTCACCTGCCAGTTCCCGGACAGTACAGTGATTACAGAACCGATACAAGTATATGCCCGTGGTAATTACCGGCGGCAAAATTGTTTTATGCCCTCGTTGATGCTTGATTTCAAAACAAAGAATTCACCCCGGCTCAGCCCGCTGCATAAGCTGAAACTCGTTTGCGGATGCCGTCCCGGTAAAGAGTACGAACAACTGGTACTGAAAGAATACATTATTTACAAAATGTACAACCTGCTCACCGATATGAGTTTTCGTGTCAGGCTGGTGTATCTAAACTACGAGGATATAAAAGATAGGGTCAAGTCGTATGCGCAATATGGTTTTTTAATAGAAGACATGGATGCTTTAGCCAGACGCAATGAGTGCCAGGAACTCGAAAAAGTAAAAATTAACAGCACGCTGACCAATCCTGCACAAATGACCCTGGTTGATATATTCCAGTATATGATCGGCAATACCGACTGGTCTGTTCCCACTTATCACAACATTAAACTGATGCAGCCGCACGGAGACCGGGCTGCGAGGCCCTACCCGGTACCTTATGATTTTGATTTTTCTGGTTTAGTGAATGCGAGCTATGCTGTTCCGGCTCCTGAAATCGGCACACAGTCTGTAACAGAAAGAGTTTACCGCGGGTTTGCCCACAGTATGGACGACATTCAAAACGTGCTGAATGTATTCCGTGCCAAAAAAGACAGTCTTTACAACCTGATCAACGGGTTCGAACTCATCTGGCCCGGCACCCGGAAGGAAATGATCAATTACCTTGACGATTTTTACACTATGATTAAAGATGAAAAGGAGGTCAAGTCTGTTTTTATTGAAAATGTAAGAACCCGGTAAACAGCATTTATAAAGCCAGTATTTTCTTCAGTTCTTCATTTGTGACTGTCAGCAGGTTTACTGCGGGCAGGCGGCGGGTTAACTCTTTCCAGTTTTTATCCCTGGCAAATACTTTTTTCAGCAGTGGTAATGCTTTTGCCAACTGATGATTATTAACAAGCGTAATAGCTGTCCAGTATTGCATTTCAAGGTTATCCGGCATCAGTTGCATGGCGGCATTGTATTCCTGCATGGCTTTAGCCATATCATTTTTTTCCACGGCCAGATCGCCATTGTTCATATGCTGGTAAGCAATATGCACATTGTATAATCGCTGGAGTTCTTTGATTGGTTCTTTACTGTCATCCACTCGTAAATCCACGGTACGCTCATCCCAGGGCTTTCCCGTGGAATGTGCCGGTACAATAATGATAGCAGCTGATTGTTTACCCCTGATATCACCCCCCGCCCGTTGTGCAGCTGCCAGGGCAGCAAGCAATCGTTCCGCGAGCGGCTTGCCGGCACTCCTGGTATAAGCCGCAGCCATTGACTGGCACACGCTGTCTGTCAGCATCATATTTGATTGAACAGAAAACTGGCTACCCTTTATATGAGAGGCATATTGAATACAATTTTTTCCGGTATGCGTCGCTACATTGCCATTTGTATCAATAATGGCAACCTGCCGTACTTCTCTTCCTTCATCATCGGCCAGCAATACGTCCAGCGCCTGCTGCGCAGTAAGTCCCCGGCGCAGCAAATCAAGCCCGCGGGGGCCAAATGATTTATTTGTAAACGATTGCGTGGCAACCACTCCCACTCCTGCTTCCGCCCAACTGACGGATGTGCCAACCGAGAACCAATGACTTTGCACAGCTACGCCCATTTCACCGGTCAGAGAATCCCTTGCCACGATTGAAAACGTATGTGCCAAAAAATGATCCTGGCTGTATTGCTGACTAAAAACAGGTTTGCAGGTCATTAAAAAAATGAAAGCTGCCGGTATCAACTTTGTCATGTGCAAGAATTTTTTCTATAACAAATTTTAGCTATTAAGAACAAAAGATAAGATATTTTTTTACCAAAAAAGTAAGGCGGATAATCTGCCAGTGCTTGGAAAAAAAGATTATTTTCGTATCAAACACACACTATGCAGCTCAATGAACTTTTTGAACAAGCGGTGTCTGAAAGCAAAACCTTATCCGAACGGCCTGACAATGAGACATTGCTCCTGATGTATTCTTTGTTCAAACAAGCCACCGAAGGAGATGTTCATACCGATCCACCCGCCAACCCGTTTGATTTTGTGGCAAAAGCCAAATACGAAGCCTGGGCATCGCTGAAAGGTAAAAGTAAAGATCAGTCTATGCAGGAGTATGCAGAACTGGTAGGAAAATTGAAGAAGGAATAACTGCCCCAAGCCGCTAATTTCTAATCAACCAACACCAACTCCTGTAATAATAAATTTTACTGATTGAACGATGCACAAATGCAATCTAACAATGGCGGTCGCTTCATTTTTCTGCTGCTGCTTCTGCAAATAGTTGTGAATATTCTGCACAGTGTAACAGCTTTCCCATTTCTTCATTACGGCATGTATTCCGAGTCATTTGAACGCAAAAAAACAACTGTATATGAGGTATGGGTGAATGGCAAGCAATTGCCGCCAAAAGACTTCCCGGTTCTTACCTGGGATATGCTTCATATTCCACTGGCAAGCAGGGAAAAAATGACAGCGACGCATGATTTTGCCTTTGATAAAAATGCGATTGAATCTGATATGTCCAAAGCCGGCCTGGCAAACGTTTTCAATGTAATCAAGCCAAACCTCGACAACGCAGCCATCTCCGATTCTTCCTTCGCAGCATGGTATCAATCGTACTTACAAAGAATATTGCACTATCCTGTAAATACATTGACGATAGTTAAATCAGAATATATCTGCAACGATGGTAACTACGTATTACTGAAACGGGAACCCTGGTTACAACTCAATTAACAGGATAAACTGGCCTTTATGACCGAAGATTTTAAGCTCAGAAAAATAATTACCCTCAATTACTTTGTATTTTATTACTTAACAGTTTTATTTTTTTTCATTTCACATAAGCTACTGAGCCAGGTTGGGCCTCAATTTTTTTCGTTCAACAGGGATTTGACCGAACTGGGGATAATTGCTTCCGGACTTCCGAAATTCATGATTCAGCATCCCGTTTCCTTTTTAATTGCTGACAGTTTCCTCATCTTTTTACCGCTACTTATCATTTTTGATTTTTTGAGAAAAAAAACCTTTTCATGGTTCCCCGGCTCGCTGCTCCCAATAGTAGTGGGATTATACATCCTGCTTCAAAATATTTTTACGCAACAACATCCGGAAATGCTTATTGGCCTGTTTGCTATGGCCTTCTGCTTCACAACAAGTAAACAGGAGCGGTTATACAAAATACTCTCCGTATGCAGGTATCTTTTTTTATACATTTTTACGTCTGCTGCAATTTGGAAAATTGCAAGAGGAGCAATCTTTAACGTAGAGGAATTCAGTAATATCCTGATTCAGCAACATGCAGATATATTAACAGTACCTGTGCAGACAGCATTGGGCAAGTATTACTTTTTCTTAATTAATCATCCTGGTGTATCGCTTAGCCTGTATATCGGCGCTGTGGTATTGGAGCTTTACTTTATTATAGGTTTTTTTACAACCCGCAAGGACCATCTATTACTGGCATTATCTATCTTATTTTTTATCGCTGATTATTTCCTAATGCGAATTCCATTCTGGCCGCTTTTGGTATTGGGTGTTACACTTACTAAATTTATCAACAAGAATATTCGCCTGATTCCTTTGCTGCAACTGAAATAGTATTAGCCATTCAATCTCCCCCATTTCTGTTTATCAACAGGCTTTTCAGGAATAAAAAAAGCCTTGCAGCATCATTTTTTTGCAGGAGTAAAATATCAGCAAGCTTGTATCGAAAAAACTTTCTGAATGCCAGCGCATCATAAAGAAATGAAATAATGCCTGAGATGCTGAATGCAGCTGCAATTCTCATAATGCCCATTGTATGGGGAAGCAAGACTAACGAAACGGTCAACGAAACAAGCATGATTAGGGCACTGACAAAATTATACCGTACCCTGCCGGTACCAAAAAAATAAGCCGTAAGGAATGGTGATGAACCGGCGGCGAGTAAACCAGGAAGTAAGTATAAAAAAATGGGATACACCTGCGAGAAAGACTGACCAAATATCCACGGGAAAAGTATACGGCCTGTTGCAACCAGCAACAGGCTCACTAGCAGTATGAAAGTATTTGAAATACGTACCAGGAATAAAATTCTTTCACCAGCAACTGTATTTTTTTCCGCTGCTACCATTGCCACTGCGGGGAAATATAAGAAGGAGGCCATTGCTGAAATATATTCAACAAGTTTATAAGCCTGTATATAATTTCCACTGGTCAGGAAATCAGATCCTGTTCCGGCAAGCATCACAGGAATTTTATTACTGATATAAAACAAAAAATTCGTAATGAAAATAAACCCGGAAAAACGGAGGAGTTTTACAAAGAGCCTGGGAGGCGGCCAACGAAAACCTGCAATCCTTCGAAACGAACCGGCCAATAAGGAAATCATCAATACTCCTTGCAGGAAATAAAAAATAAAATACCATGTAAAAAAATGATCTGCTGCCGGATGAGGAGCGTACCTATTTACCAGTACAATGGCCAGTAAAAGCAACAAGCTATTGTTAATCGCCGTAAATTTTCCAATGAGATGATTTTTATTACCGGCCGTAAGGATGGCCCCTGAAAACACAATTAAGACATTCCCTGCAACAAAAAGGAACGTATATATCAATAGCTTCTGCAAACGAAATTCCGGGAAGGTATTATACTGAAAATAAACCGGGAAAATGATCATTGACAGGATAACAGAAATACCTGTCATCAGAAAGGTTATCGTAACTGCATCCGAGGTTTTTAATGCTTTTTTAGCAACATAATAATTCAGGCTGACATCAAAACCGAAAACAAAGAAATTAGACGCCGTTAAAAAAAGATACAATATGCCATAAAACTGGCCGGTAAGCTGAGCGCCAAACGTATAAGCCAGATATATGTTTAAAAGCCCGGAAGAAGCAAACTGAATCAACCGCCAGACATAACTCCTGTAAAAAATTAAATTCAGAGACATGAAAATACCATTTCGGACTATTCCTTGTCCTATCCCCCCACAACTGAGACTAATTGTTTTACACCACCTTTAGCTGCAAAAAGTCTTTCCGGTTAATATAATAAAAAAACAGGAAATAAAGAACCGGGAAGGCCGTGAGCAGTTTTAACAAAAGGAAACCGGTGGCCAGCGCCAGCAGCCCGAACACAAACATGACTGCCAACCCTGCCATTAGCTGAAAATCATCAATGATACACACGATCTTGAAATAATACGTGTGCACATGATGAAATACCAGTTCCAGCGGTTTGGTAATATGAAAACCATCCGTGATGACCACTTTCGGATTATTGGCCTGCAAAGGAATCGTCAACTTTTCACCCCTCCGGATGGGATATATTTCATCATTATTAATTACCACCCTGATCCTGAGAAAACGAAGCAGCCAGTTCTTTTTCAGCGTAACAACGATATGGTAAGGGGCAGCTATGATTGTTTATTTTAACGCACGAATGATTTGTATAAACTCGTTTGCCACCAGCGAGGCGCCACCAACCAGCCCGCCATCCACATCGGGGCAGGCAAATAATTCTGCAGCATTTGCCGCCTTGACACTGCCGCCATATAAAATCGAAATTTCATCCGCCACCTGTTGTCCATATTGTGATGCCAGTACTGACCGCAGATAAGCATGCATATCCTGCGCCTGCTGGGTGGTTGCCGTCTTGCCGGTACCAATTGCCCAGATGGGTTCATACGCGATAATAATGTTTCGTAATTGGTCAGCATCCAGGTGAAAAAGCGATTCCTGTAATTGCACAGACACGTACGCATTCTGTGTGCCGGCTTCCCGCACTGATAATGGTTCGCCGCAGCAAAAAACAGGTTTTATACCATATTCAAGACAGCGGTCCACTTTCTCAGCCAGTACCTGGTTCGTTTCATTGAAATAGTCTCTTCGTTCGCTGTGGCCAATGATACAGTATCTAACGCTGACAGATTGGAGCATTTCTGCAGCTATTTCCCCGGTATAAGCTCCCGCTTTTTTAGTATAACAATTTTGTGCTGCCACATCATAATTTACTTCCTCCGCCACTTCGCTGACAGCCATAATCAGGTATGGAAATGGTACAGCAAAGAGTACGTGCTGGTGCGGTGCCAGGCTGATTTTCGCTGACAGCACTTCATTCAGTAATTTTTCTCCCTGTTGGTAGGTAAGGTTCATTTTCCAGTTAGCAGCGGCAATTTGTTTTCGCATAGATATGATTGTTTTAGAAATGGTGATAAATATAGGTCAAAATCCTTTTTTCGTTGTCGGTCAGTTTATGTCCTTTCAGTTGCTTCCAATCTTCTATATCAGGCAAAGCCTTCTCCAGTTCGTAGCGGTCTACACCTTCGCTGCCCCAACTAAAATGCGGAATGTATTTAGGGGTAAGACCAGAGCCAAAAACATTGCAGCAAACCCCCACAACGGTTCCGGTATTGATACTGGTGTTGATGGCCGTTCGGGAATAATCACCCATCATCACTCCGCATTTTTTCCCGGCCGTCAGTGCGCCCTGCTGTGTCCATACCCGCACTTCACTCGCGTTGTTCTTCATGTTAGAATTGGTAGTGCCTGCACCGAGGTTGCACCACTCCCCGATTACTGCGTCGCCAAGATACCCATCGTGCGCCTTATTGGAGTAGCCAAACATTACGGAATTTTTTATTTCGCCGCCTCCTACACAATACGGGCCGATTGTCGTGGCTCCATAAATTTTAGTGCCCATTTTCAGGCAGGCACCTTCGCCCAGGGCAAACGGTCCACGAATCAGGCAGCCCTCCATCACCGTTGCATTTTTTCCTATGTAAACCGGCCCTTCCGCTGCATTAATGATGCAGTGCTCAACCTTAGCTCCTTTTTCAATAAATACTTCGGAAGGCTTAATCACTTTGTTTGTTCGGGAAATAGGCTGAGAGTTTCTGCTTGTTGTCAGCAGTTTAAAATCCTGCCGGATGCTCCAGTCATTCAGTTGAAAAATATCCCAGGGATATTGCAGTGTTTTTAATTGATCATTGACTGCAATGGCTTTCGACACTTTTATTTTATGTAATTCTTTGACTTCGTTTTTACTGATACGAAATATGACACCTGCTTTATCGTTTACAGAAATAAACTCACCGTTCTTCAGTTTACCAACAGCCTTTACCAGCTTAGGTGTGGGCAAGATATTTCCGTGAATTAAAATATAGACATCATTGCCGATGCTTTCTTCGATATGCAGGGACCGCTCCAGATCCTTGTAATCATCTTCCTTTTTATCAAACGAGGGATAACCCAGCAATCGTTCCCATTTTTCCCGGACGGTAAGTATTCCCACGCGAATGTCCTGTATCTGCCGGGTAAGGGTAAAAGGATACAGGTTTTCCGGCTGGCAAAATTCTTCGGTAAAAACGATTTTTGTCATAATGATTTGACTGTGTTGCTTCAAAAGTAAAGAACTATTTGGTAGCCAGAAAAGTAAAACCAGCCAATAGGTCGGAAGCGCAACAGCAGTTTGCTGCCAACTTTTTATACCTTCGTCACAGAAATACCCGTAAGTATTGGTAAACGCACCATATACCAGTTGCAACAGCCTGATGAAATCCAGAACACACCCCCTGACTGAAATATGAAAAAAGAATTTTACCAGCACATTTTTGAAAAGCATAAAAATGTAGAGGCAGTACCGCCCAATAAAAAAATTGCCAACTGGGCTGCAGAGTTGCTGTGCCAGCTTTATCCTGAAATGTCCGATAACTTTTTTGTATCGGTGAATGAAATTAAAAATGGGTTTGACCGGTTACAAAACCAACTCGTTGACCTGTTGAACGCCACAAAGGCCTGCGAACAACTGGATACGAACGAAAAAGCCCGGTCATTTTTCGCTGCGGTCCCCGATTTATATGATGCATTGAATAAAGACAGTGAAGCCATCCTCGCCGGCGACCCGGCCGCACGAAACAGGTTTGAAGTTATCAGGGCTTACCCTGGTTTCCTTGCTATTGCGTTTTACCGCATCGCTCACGCATTGTTGTCACTGGATATACCGCTGATCCCGCGCATTATTACGGAATATGCGCATGCGAACACAGGTATAGACATACATCCCGGTGCCCGCATCGGCGAGTATTTCTGCATCGATCACGGCACGGGAATTGTCATTGGTGAAACCACGCATATTGGCAACCATGTTAAGATTTACCAGGGTGTCACCCTTGGCGCCCTGAGTGTGGCAAAAAATATGGCATTTAAAAAACGGCATCCTACTGTAGAAGACAACGTAGTCATTTATTCCGGCGCCACCATCCTGGGTGGTGAAACAGTGATCGGGCATCATAGCATTGTAGGCGGAAATGTATGGTTAACAAAAAGTATCCCTCCGCATACCACCGTTTACCACAAAGGAGATATTGAAGTTGTGAACCAAAATAATAAACAATAGTATGGCAACTATCCTGGATATTGTCGGTAATACCCCAGTCGTGGAAATTAAAAAATTAAACCCTAACCCTTCAGTAAAAATGTTTGCAAAACTGGAAGGAAACAACCCAGGGGGCAGTGTAAAAGACAGGCCGGCTCTGAATATGATTCGTTCCGCACTGGAACGTGGCGATATCAAACCCGGTACCAGGCTGATTGAAGCCACCAGCGGCAACACCGGCATTGCCCTGGCAATGATCGCCCGGCTTTACAATCTCGAAATTGAGCTCGTTATGCCCGCTTCCTCTACGCGGGAGCGCACCCTCACGATGGAGGCTTATGGCGCAAAAGTCACCCTACTGGAGAATATTGAGGTTTGCCGGGACTATGCCGAAGAAAAAGCTGCCAGTGGTGAGTTTTTTATTCTCAACCAATTTGCCAACCCCGATAATTACCTGGCACATTACAAAACCACCGGCCCGGAAATTTGGAATGATACCGGCGGGGCTGTCACGCATTTCGTCAGTTCCATGGGAACCACCGGTACCATCATGGGTTGCTCCAGGTTTTTAAAAGAAAAAAATCCGGCTATTCAAATTATTGGATGCCAGCCAACGGAAGAATCTTCCATTCCCGGCATCCGGCGCTGGCCCAAAGAATACCTGCCAAAAATTTTTGACCCCAGCCGTGTGGACAGGATTATTGATGTATCGCAGCAGGAAGCTACGGAAACAGCCCGCCTGCTGGCCCGCGAAGAAGCAATTTTTGCCGGTATGAGCAGCGGGGGCGCTGCCAGTGCCGCCATAAGGCTGGCCCGTGAATTATCATCCGGCACCATTGTATTCATTGTTTGTGACCGTGGAGACCGGTACCTGAGCAGTAATTTATTTGGATAACCAATATTATATGTTACGCAACGCTTCCCGCACTTTGGGAGCTATCTTCGTTCCGTAAATTTCAATGGACCGCATCAGGGAGGCATGTGAAGGGCCGCCCACATCCATGTGGGCGGAAAACCGGGTTAAACCGAACAGCTCATGTAGTTGCAAAATTTTATCAACAGCTTCATTGGCATCGCCAATAATCAAGTGCCCGTTGGATCCCCGGCCGGTTTCATAATGCTGCAACTGGTAAGGCGGCCAGCCGCGACTGCGGCCTACCCTGTTCATTTGTGCAGCATATATCGGATAGTACGCATCAGCTGTCTGCCGGCTATCGTCGCCAAAAAATGCATGAATGTGCACACCCACCTGAAGTTTGCTCATATCATGTTTAAAATGCCGGTACACATCCCTGTAATAATCAAACAAGGGCTTAAACTGTACAGGGTTACCCCCAATAATGGCAAAAATAACCGGCAAACCATATTTTCCGGCACGCACCACACTTTCCGGTGTGCCCCCCACGGCAACCCAAATAGCGAGATGATTATTCATAGCCCGCGGCAATACCAGTTGGTTATCCAGTGCCGGCCTGAACTTTCCTTGCCAGGTAATCCGTTCCGATTGGTTAATCCGAATTAATAAATCCAGTTTCTCTTCAAACAATGCATCATAATCCTCCAGGCTGTAGCCGTATAAAGGAAAAGATTCAATAAAACTCCCGCGACCAGCCGTCAGCTCAGCCCGGCCATTAGACAGCTGGTCAATCGTGGCAAAACTTTGATACAGCCGTACTGGATCAGATGAACTAATGACCGACACAGCGCTGCCAAGCTTTATACGCTTTGTCACCGTTGCTGCTGCAGCCAAAATAATTTCCGGTACAGACACCGCGTAATCTGGGCGGTGGTGTTCGCCAATACCATAAAAATCCAGCCCCACCTCATCCATCAATTTTATTTCTTCAATCAACTCCTGCAATCGTTGCCCGGTCGGTTGTGGCCTGCCGGCCAGGTCGTAATGGTTATCGCCAAACATACCAACACCTAATTCCATATCGTAATTTTATCTGCGAAGTTAAGAAGCCGTTTCCTGAATGGAAAAGGTTGCTTATGAACCGGACTGCTTTGCTGCTATTGGGCTGTTGTTGCGTCGCACACTTGTACGCCTTGTAATGCTATTCCACAAAAACCAGATCCAGGTTGCTCTCAATTTTATTACCAGCAATGCAATTCATTCAACCTGCCACTTACATACCAAAGGGGTTTTCAATTATTCGTGGATTCGGCACATCTTCCGTATTTTCAAGTATGCGAACGATTACCCTTGTTTTAGTTTTCTGTTTTACTACCTTTTTGCCAAAAGCCCAGACAGGTACGGTTTCCGCTGTACGCAGCTTCGTTCAGCAACACCGGGATACCATTTTATCAGAATTTGAAACCTTTTTATCCATTCCCAGTATAGCAAAAGATACGGCAAACCTGCTCCGTACTGCTGACTACCTTTTGCATGTCATGAGGGGCCGGGGGATAGACCATGTGCAATTGCTCGAAGCTGATACGAAAAACGTACCGCCGGTAATTTATGGAGACATAAAAACACCCGGTGCCACTCAAACACTTATTTTTTATGCTCACTACGACGGCCAGCCTGTAAACCCGGCACAATGGGCAAAAGGACTGGACCCGTTTCAACCTACCTTGTTTAGTAACGCCCTGTATAAAAACGGTACACCTATCGATCAAAAACAATTGAAGATTATTCAGGATGAATGGCGGCTCTATGCCCGCGGCGCGTCTGACGATAAAGCCGGCGTAATGGCTATCATCAACGCTTATGCAGCTTTGGTACAATCTGGACAACAACCCACCTGTAACATAAAATTCTTTTTTGAAGGAGAAGAAGAAAGAGGCAGCCCGCACCTGGGCGAGATCATTGAAAAATACAAACCATTGCTACAGTCGGACGGATGGATTATTTGCGATGGGCCGGTGCACCAATCCGGTAATAAACAACTTGTCTTTGGCGTGCGGGGAGATGCACATCTTGATCTGACTGTATATGGCCCGAAAAGACCCCTGCACAGTGGGCACTATGGTAACTGGATCCCTAACCCGGCACTCTTGCTGGCGCAACTGCTGGCATCCATGAAAGATGAAAATGGCCGTATAACGGTAAAGGGATTTTATGATGATGCAATTCCCCTGTCAACCGCTGAAAAAAAAGCATTGGCAGAAGCACCCGATGTGGAAAAGCAGCTTAAAGAAGAACTGGGTATACATAAAACTGATATGCCGGGACTTAGCCTCGGGGAAGCCATCAGTTTACCATCTTTGAATATCAACGGCATGGCCAGTGGTAATGTCGGCCCGCTTGCATCAAACCAGATACCCACGAATGCTACAGCTGTATTGGATTTACGGCTGGTGCCGGGCAACGACTGGCGAAAACAGCAACAAAAAGTGATCGATCATATCAAAGCACAGGGTTATTATGTTATCGATCATGAACCTACGGATGAGGAACGGCTGCAGCATGATCGTATCATTAAAATTATCGTGGATGATGATGGTTATAATGCACAGCGTACACCAATGGACTGGCCACTGGCGCAAAGGATAATCAAAGCAGTAAAGAAAACGACAACTACACCTGTCGTGCTGCAACCCAGTTCCGGGGGAAGTTTACCCCTTTACCTAATTGAAGAATTACTGAACGCCAAACCGGTGACCGTGCCAATTGCCAACTATGATAATAACCAGCACGCAGAAAATGAAAATATCCGTTTGGGAAATTTTTTTGAAGGTATTGTAACGTTGGCGTCTATTATGCAAATGTAAAATAGCAGTTCCCGGTTGCATCAAAGAGGTAGCGCAAGCCTGCCATAGTGAGAATTAAACTACTTGTATGAATAAAAAAATCCTTATCGCTACTTTTTCACTGCAAATAATTACACTGGGATTGTTTGCCCAAACCAATGAAATTGTTCTGTCAAAAGCAGAGTTGGAAAATAAAATCAGGGGTGGATGGGCCGGTCAAACGATTGGGGTCACCTTTGGCGGACCCTATGAGTTTCGTTTCCAGGGTTCATTTATCCAGGATTACCAGCCGCTAACCTGGTACCCGGGTTATGTGCGGGAAGTGATGCTGAACAATCCCGGTCTGTATGATGATCTTTATATGGACCTGAGCTTTGTTGACATTTTGGAAAAGTATGGACTAGACGCACCGGTCGATTCTTTCGCCAATGCGTTTGCGCACGCAGACTATATGCTTTGGCATGCTAACCAGGCGGCCAGGTATAATATTCTTTCGGGTATGAAAGCACCGCAATCAGGTTTTTGGATCAATAACCCACACGCTGATGATATCGATTATCAGATTGAAAGTGATTTTGCCGGCCTGATGAGCCCGGGTATGCCCAATACTGCCTCTGCAATCAGCGATAAAATTGGGCATATCATGAATTACGGCGACGGTTGGTACGGAGGTGTATTTATCGGGGCAATGTATACACAGGCTTTTACTTCTTCCGAGGTGGAAGTAATCGTCACAAATGCACTGAAAACAATTCCTCTGCAATCAACTTTTCACCACTGTATCAATGATGTGATCCGCTGGTACCATCAATTTCCAACCGACTGGCAAAGAACTTGGTTTGAGCTGCAGCGGAAATGGTCGGCAGAAACGGGCTGTCCCGATGGTGTATTTCAACCCTTTGATATTGATGCCAAACTAAATGCAGCGTTTGTTGTGCTGGGGCTTTTATATGGGCATGGTGATTTTACCAAAACGCTGGAGATTGCCACCAGAGCCGGCCAGGATGCAGATTGCAATCCTTCCAGTGCCGGCGGTATTCTTGGTACTATGATTGGTTATGATCATATACCCGGAAGCTGGATGGCTGGATTAAAAGGGGCCGAGGATATCCAGTTCAAATACACAAATATGTCATTGAACAAAGTGTATGCAATCAGCTTTCAGCATGCAATGAAAAACATAGTAGGCAATGGGGGTAAAACCAGTGACAGCACTGTCACTATTCTGCGCCAGGTACCCAGGTCGGTAAAATTTGAACAGTCTTTTCCAGGCATCAAACCCCTAGCCAGGCGAGAGATAAACAAGGATATTGATACCAGTCTGACTTTGGAGGCAGAAGGCTGTGCTTTTGTGCTAAGCGGCGAGGCCCTGAGCCGGAACCCTGCCAACCCGGATTATATTTTCCGTTGTATACTTTATATCGACGGGCAGAAAGTAGCCGCCTTTGAACTGCCAACCTCGTTTACCCGGCGGCGCCATGAACTATGCTGGAAATACGAATTGGCAAACAAACAGCACACTATCCGTCTTGAAATTCTTAATCCTGATGACCGGTACATCGTGAGGGCCTCTTCACTTCTCACTTATATGCCCGGTAAATAGCCGGTAATGGCAATGTGGAAAGAGAACAATTATACCAATCGCTCACGAATATCAAGGTGGTTCTTCAGGGCCGTTTCTTGAGCAATTTCATACCCTGCATCTGCATGGCGTATTACGCCTGTGCCCGGATCATTTCGCAAAACACGGCTAAGCCTTGCAGCTGCTTCATCAGTTCCATCGGCCACAATAACCATTCCGGCATGAATGCTATATCCCATTCCAACGCCTCCACCATGATGCAGGCTCACCCAGCTGGCGCCGCCTGCAGTATTAACCAGGGCATTTAACAGCGGCCAGTCGGCTACGGCATCGCTGCCGTCCAGCATGGCTTCAGTTTCGCGGTTCGGGCTGGCAACACTGCCGGTATCCAGGTGATCGCGGCCTATAACGATGGGTGCCTTTACCTTTCCGCTGCGGACTAATTCGTTAAAGGCAAGGCCGGCTCTTTCCCTTTCACCCTGACCTAACCAGCAAATACGGGCGGGTAGTCCCTGGAAGGCAATTTTTTCCTTAGCCAACCGTAGCCAGCGGAGCAGTGATTGATTTTCAGGAAAAAGCTGCGCAATGATTTCGTCCGTTACGGCTATATCGGCAGGATCGCCGCTAAGTGCCGCCCAGCGAAAGGGTCCTTTACCTTCGCAAAAGAGCGGACGGATATAAGCTGGTACAAAACCGGGAAAATCAAAACAGTGATTTCTCGGATATGAAAGATCTGCAGCATGACCGGCTTCATATTCCTGCGCCCTGGCCCTGATATTGTTGCCATAATCAAAAGTAATAGCGCCCTTCTTCATCAACTGCAGCATAAGCTGCACATGCAGGTACATACTTTCATAGCTGCGGCGGATGTATTCATCAGGATTTTGTTCCCGTAAAATTCCCGCCTGCTCATTGGTAAGTGTATGGGGCACATACCCGATAAGCGGATCATGAGCAGACGTTTGATCTGTTAACGTATCGGGAATAATGTTTCTTTCGAGCAGTCGTTGCAACAAATGAACGGCATTGCACTTCACTCCTATGCTGACAGCCTTACCTTGTGTTTTATATAATTGCGCCTTGTCAATGGCCTGATCGATATCTGTGTATTTTTCATCAAGGTATTTTGTTTCGATGCGTTTATCAATTCGCCATTCCTCCACTTCGGCAATCAGTGCAGTGCCCTCATTCATGGTTATAGCGAGGGGTTGGGCGCCACCCATGCCGCCAAGACCGGCAGTTACGTTGAGCGTACCTTTTAAACTTCCGTTAAAATGTTTTCCGGCAAGTGCGGCATAGGTTTCGTAGGTGCCCTGAACAATACCCTGGCTGCCGATATAGATCCAACTGCCGGCCGTCATCTGACCGAACATGATCAGCCCCTTCTTCTCCAATTCATCAAAATGTTCCCAGGTAGCCCACTTGGGAACTAATTG
>DASTSN010000062.1:0-11924 GCA_035760665.1 Chitinophagaceae bacterium
CAGGATAAAGTCTTTTTTATTTTGCTGAACAAAGTCACGGAATGCGGAGGCGCCCACTTTGTTTACATAGCTATCCGGATCTTCTTTATCAGGAATAAGCACCAGTTTGACATTGAGGCCTTCTTCCAGGGCCATATCCAGGCCACGCAGGGCAGCTTTCACCCCGGCCACATCGCCATCATAAACAATCGTGAGGTTGCTGGTATATTTCTTGATCAGTCTCAGCTGATCCTGCGTTAGCGAAGTGCCCCCGCTGGCCACTACATTTTCAATGCCGGCCTGGTGCAGCGAAATCACATCGGTATAACCTTCCACCAGCAGGCATTCATCGGCTTTGTCAATAGCCTGGCGGGCAAAATAGGAGCCGTAGAGAATTTTACTTTTTACATAAATCTCGTTCTCCGGTGTATTGATATACTTGGGGGCCTTGTCGTTGCTTTTTAAAATCCGGGCGCCAAAGCCCAGCACCTTGCCGCTGTGATTGTGCACCGGGAATATCACGCGGCCCCGGTAATTGTCCACCAACTGTTCATTACGGTTCGCAATAAGACCGGTTTTTAGCAACAGGTCCCGGTTATATTGTTGCGCCAAGGCTGCTTTGGTAAAAGCATCCCGTTGTTCTGGAGAATACCCTAGCTGGAATTTCTTAATAATGTCTTCCCGAAAACCGCGTTCTTTCAGGTAGCTCAGGCCGATATCCTGCCCTTCCTCAGTTTCAAAAAGTATGCGGGTAAAAAACTGCTGGGCAAAAGCATTGATGATGTACAGGCTATCGGCCGATAATTGTTGCTGGCGTTCCTCATCGGTGGCAAAGGTTTCCTGCAGCTCGATGCCGTACTTGTTCGCCAGCCAGCGCAGCGCCTCCACATAGCTGTATTTCTCATGCTCCATGATGAAGCTGATCGCATTGCCACTGCGGCCACAGCCAAAACATTTGTAAATTTCTTTGGATGGCGATACAGTAAAGGAAGGCGTCTTTTCGTTATGAAAGGGGCAGAGACCAAGATAGTTGGCCCCCCTTTTTTTCAGCTTCACAAATCCGCCAACAATATCAATGATATCAATGCGGTTCAAAATTTCCTGTATCGTTTCCCTTGCTATCATCAGGTGTGTATCAAATATAAAAGTATTTTATGGAGCGGAAGAAAAACTACAACACTACAAAACTGGCTTAGGGTTTTCGCGCCGGATTTTCTCAATGATCTTGGCAGCATGTTCTCGGGAGTTTTCAATAAACAAGCGGTGCGTGTTCATACCGCCACACACCACACCGGCCAGGTAAATGTGCGATACGTTTGTTTCGTAAGTGCTTTCATCTATCCAGGGTTTCATTACTTCATCATCTGACAAACGGATATCCAGTTTTCGCAAAAAATCAAGATTGGGCTGGTAACCCGTCATTGCCAGTACCCAGTCATTGGGTATGGTAACATCGCCTTCCGGCGTATTGATGATGACTTCGTGCTCACGGATTTCCTTAACGGCGGCATTAAAGTATGCTTTGATGGAGCCTTCCTTGATCCTGTTTTCAATATCGGGTTTTACCCAGTATTTCACGCGGTCGCCAATCTTTTCGCCACGGATCACCATTGTCACGTCAGCGCCTTTTCGCCAGGTCTCCAGAGCAGCATCCACGGCAGAGTTATTGGCGCCTACGACCAGTACTTTTTGGAAGGCATAAAAATGAGGATCCTTGTAATAGTGCGATACCTTGGCCAAGTTTTCGCCAGGAACATGCAGCAGGTAAGGAATATCATAAAAGCCCGTAGCCAGGATGATATTGTCGGCAGTATACGTACTTTTCGTAGTGGAAATTGTAAAAAGCAGGGTGCCGGTTTTTTTGCTTTTTACCACATCACTCACTTTTTCAAACAGGTGAATATTGAGCTGAAAGGTTTGGGCTACCCGCCGGTAATATTCCAGGGCCTCCGCTCTAGTTGGCTTGGGATTGTTGGAAACAAACGGTACACCCCCGATTTCCAGCCGGTCAGAAGTGGAAAAAAAAGTCATGTTAACCGGGTAATGATAGATCGAATTCACCAGGCAACCTTTTTCAAGAATCAGGTAATCCAGTCCTGCTTTTTGTGCTTCAATGCCGCAGGCCATGCCAATGGGTCCACCGCCGATAATGATAATGTTGTAATGATTTGCTGACTGCACGTGCTGAATTTTTATACAAAAGTAGGACATTCGGTTTTCCCCACAGGTGATCAAAGCCTGTGGTATTTGCCAGGACTGACACAGTCATTGTTCAAACAACTTTTGCTGGTATGGTTGTGTTGCGATATTTTTGCGGCACTTTTAAAACCATTTTCATGGCAAGACAAATTGCATTTCGTGAAGCGCTGCGTGAAGCATTAAATGAAGAGATGAGACGTGATGAAAGAGTGTTTTTAATGGGGGAAGAAGTGGCAGAATACAATGGCGCCTACAAAGTAAGCCAGGGTATGCTGGCAGAGTTTGGTCCCAAACGTGTAATCGATACCCCAATTTCTGAACTTGGTTTTGCTGCCATTGGCGTAGGTGCTGCACAAAACGGTTTGCGGCCGGTGGTTGAATTTATGACCTGGAACTTTGCCGTGCTGGCACTTGACCAGATTTTAAATACGGCCTCCAAAATGCTGGCAATGAGCGGTGGCCAGGTATCCTGTCCCATTGTGTTTCGCGGACCCAATGCCTCTGCCGGCCAGTTGGGTGCACAGCACTCCACTGCATTTGAAAGTTACTATGCCAATATACCCGGTATAAAAGTGGTATCGCCCAGCAACGGGTACGATGCCAAAGGCCTGCTGAAACAAGCCATCCGCTTTGAAGAAGACCCCGTGATTTTTATGGAGAGTGAAGTGATGTATGGCGATAAAAGCGATGTACCCGAAGAAGAGTACTACATTGAACTGGGTAAAGCCGATATTAAAAAAGCCGGCAAAGATGTTACTATTGTTTCCTATAATAAAATGATGAAAGTGGCACTGGGCGCTGCCGCAGAACTGGAAAAAGAAGGGATTAGTGCCGAGGTTATTGACTTACGCACCATCCGCCCACTTGACTGGATGACCATACTGGAAAGTGTGAAAAAAACCAACCGGCTGGTGATTGTAGAAGAACAATGGCCCATGTGCTCTGTTTCTTCCGAAATTTCTTACCGCATACAAAAAGAAGGCTTTGATTACCTGGATGCGCCCATCAGGCGTATAACGGCAGCTGATGCTCCTCTGCATTATGCGCCCAACCTGGTAGCCGCCGCTTTGCCCGATGTGACCCGCACCATAAAACTGGTGAAAGAGGTGATGTACCTGCACAAATAACATCCGACACAGGCGGAATTAGCCGGGCACAACCGGCCTCAGTAAACGTATTAATACGCAATATTTACGGGTTTTCCGGCATTGATGCATCTTTTTCAATTTAATGTGCATCTTTGTACCGGTTTTTCATAGGATATTGGATTTTACAACGAGGCTGGATTTCTATCCGGCCTCTATTTTTTTGGTATAAATAATAATAATCTCCATTCTGATTTCTTTCGTTTAAGGTCTGCATTTTTTCTTTTAGCTTGTGTTTAATGTTTTAATATCTTTCACCGCCAGTCATTTCCCGGCTTTCATTTATTTTTAAAGTTCAAAAGAAATCATCATGGCTGAAATACTGATCATAGACGATGAAAAGGCGATCCGGAAAACCCTGGGCGAAATCCTGTCCTTCGAGGGCTATAAAATTGATGAAGCATCCGATGGCGAAGAGGGACTGAAAAAGTTTCGGGATAAGACCTACGATGTGGTACTGTGCGATATTAAAATGCCGCGCATGGATGGTATTGAATTTTTACAAAAAGCCGGCGAAATCAACAGCGATGCCCCCATCATTATGATTTCCGGCCATGGCAATATTGAAACAGCTGTGGAAGCTGTAAAAAAAGGCGCCTTTGACTATATCTCCAAACCACCGGATCTCAACCGTCTGCTGATCACTATTCGCAATGCCATGGATAAAAGCACGCTGGTAACGGAAACCAAAGTGCTGAAACGCAAAGTGAGCAAAGTGCAGGAAATGATCGGCGAATCGGCGCCGATACAAAAGATCCGGGAAACCATCGATAAAGTGGCACCCACTGATGCGCGGGTGTTGATTACCGGCGAAAACGGGTCCGGGAAAGAACTGGTGGCCCGCTGGATTCATGAAAAAAGTAACCGTTCCACCGGCCCGCTGGTAGAGGTAAACTGCGCGGCAATTCCCAGCGAACTGATCGAAAGTGAATTATTCGGGCACGAAAAAGGATCCTTTACCTCGGCAATCAAACAACGAATAGGAAAATTCGAACAGGCGAATGGCGGTACGCTCTTTCTCGACGAAATTGGCGATATGAGCCTGAGTGCACAGGCGAAAGTGCTGCGGGCTTTGCAGGAAGGGAAAATTACCCGGGTGGGCGCCGATAAAGACATTAATGTGGATGTGCGGGTGATTGCCGCCACTAATAAAGACCTGCTGAAAGAAGTGGATGAAAAAAACTTCCGGCTTGACCTGTACCATCGTCTCAGCGTGATCCTGATTCATGTCCCATCGCTGAATGAGCGGCGCGATGATATACCGCTGCTGGTAGATAAATTCCTGGGCGACATCTGCACTGAATACGGCGTGGCTGCAAAATCGATTGATGACGATGCTATTAAAGCCTTGCAGGAATATAACTGGAGCGGCAATATCCGTGAACTGCGCAACGTGGTAGAGCGCCTCGTTATCCTCTCTGGCAAATCCATTACCAGGGAAGATGTAAAAAACTACGTTATGCCGAAGTAAATGCCTGCGTGCGAAGGCTGCTGGCAAAACGCATCAATTCTTCCATCGAACGCAATACAGTGAAATTTGGGTGTTGCAGTTTTATGCATCCGGCGGCAGGCCCGGCCGCAATGATTTTTTTATCCGGGTATTGCCGGCATAAACGGTCGGTCAATGCTGTCAGTTTATCGCTGCCGGATTTATTGATGACATGAAAATAAAAATGACTCACCGGCCGGTTACTGCAATAATACTCCAGCATACTGAAATGGCTGTCAATGCCCAGGTAGGTGGTTTGCAGCAGCTGCTTTTTAAAAAAATATTGCGCTACTAATAAAGGTATTTCATGGTACTCGCCGCAGGGGGTAAAGAGTAATATGTTATGGCTACGATCGGTAACTTTATCCAGCCCGTCCAGTGCCATAATGATTTTTTTCTGGATCAGGTTACTGGAAAAATGCTCCTGCGCCGGTATCACATGGTTTGTGAGCCAAAGCATGCCCACTCTTTCTAAAAAAGGGTAAAATACGCCGGTTATACATTTGTCAATACCCATGCGCAAAACCAGGCAATGCACAATTTTGTCAAACCGTTCCTGGTCAAAATCTATGCAGGCCTCCAGCAACTGCGTGACAAAATCCTGGTAATTACATTCGCTCAGCCGGATAGACTGCACGGCTTTTTCGATCTCTTCGTTGGAAAACCTGGCCAGAACTGAGATTTTATAACCATTGTGGTATAAAAAAGAGATCCTTAACAATTCTTTCAGGTCTTCATTGTAATAAATCCGGTGATTGCCCGACCTACGTTTTGCCCTGCAGATACCATAACGCTGCTCCCACACCCGGAGGGTATGCGCTTTGATATTGCACAGGTTTTCAATGTCACGTATGGTAAAATAATTCATATGTTGCTGTTAACGAAGGTATCAACAAATAAAAAAATAACAGCACAGGCCTGTTTCAGCGGTTTTGGCCAGCTGAACTGCCACTTTTTAAATTTTCCCAAGCAGTTTATTATTCTAAATTTGTCCGCCATTAAAATAAAACAGAATCAATGCCTTTATCACAATTACTGATCATTTACCTGATAGGAATTCTAATTGTTTTCTTGCCTTCCTTTGGCTTAACAAAATTATTTCAAAAAGCAGGGCTCCCTGCCTGGAAAGCTTTTATCCCGTTTTACAATACATGGGAAATGCAGCAGGTGGCACAGCGTCCAAAGCATTGGGTGTTCTGGCAATTGATTCCGGTGGTAGGCTGGTTTATCAGCCTGGGAATTTTTATCGAGTTTGTCAAAGTCTTTGGCAAATTCTCCCTGGGCGATCATATTGGGGCATCCCTGCTGGCGCCGGTCTATTTCCCTTACATCGGCTACAAGGAGCACACTAAATTCATTGGCGCCGAAGCTGCCCGTAAACATAAAAAATCAGGCTGGCGCGAATGGGTGGACGCCGCAGTATTTGCGGTAGTTGCTGCCACACTTATCCGCACGTTTATTTTCGAAGCTTATACCATTCCTTCGGGTTCTATGGAAAAAACATTGCTGATAAACGATTTCCTGTTTGTCAGCAAGCTCAGCTATGGCCCGCGCATACCCAATACACCTTTATCCATCCCCTTTATTCACAACTATATTCCCGGATCAAGCGCCAAATCCTATTCCGAAGCAATTGAACTTCCCTACATCCGCTGGTTTGCCGCCCCGGTAAAACGCGGAGATGTGGTGGTGTTTAATTTTCCCGCAGGCGATACGGTCATCAACTTGCCCGATTACCAGTCATTTCGGCCGTATTACGACGTGTGCCGCGAGTTGGGCGAGGGTGATATTGATAAAGGAAGAAAAATTGTATTAAGCAATCCAGACCAGTTCCCTCTGGCCGTTCACCCGGCAGATAAATCAGACAATTATATCAAGCGCTGCATTGCCGTGGCCGGCGATACACTCACCATCAGGCAGGATGTGGCGTACATCAATGGGCAGCGGCAACCGGTGCCGCCTTTTTCTGAGTTAAATTATATCGTGGTAACCAGCGGTCAGCCCATGGATCCTGACATTATGAAAGAAGAGTATAATGTGGATGCGGAAAAATATGAATACGCCGCCACAGGCAGACCCAATGAATTTAAAATGCTGCTGACCGAAACAGCGAAAGAAAAAATGCTGCAATCCGGTTTTGCCAAAAGCATCGTACTCGATACGGCCTATAACCAGGGCGGGGGAGATGTGTTTCCTTACGACAGGCGTTATCCCTGGAACAGGGATGATTTTGGCCCCATCTGGATTCCTAAAAAAGGAGCACCGCTTACGTTGACAGCAGATAATTACCCGCTTTACGAAAGGGCCATCCGTGTATATGAGCACCATGATTTTTATATGAAGGACGGCAAGTTTTACCTGGATGGGAAAGAAGTGACTACCTACACGTTTACAATGGATTATTACTGGATGATGGGTGACAACCGCCAGGGATCACAGGATTCTCGCTACTGGGGTTTTGTGCCCGAAGACAGGGTTGTGGGCAAAGCGTGGATGATCTGGTTCAGCTGGGAGCATGGCCCGCGCTGGAAGCGATTGTTCCGCATTGTAAAATAAACTAACTTTAATCGCCCCGGAAATTGACCGGGGCGTTTTTACGGTTAAAGGAACGGCTATGAAGGAAACGAAGTTTGAATTTAACTACGAGGTGTACAACGGCATTGACGAACTGGATCACGAAGATGCCTGGCTGCTGAACGAGGCAAGGGAAGTTACGCAGCAGGCCTATGCACCGTATTCCAATTTCCAGGTAGGCGCCGTAGCCAAACTGGCGAATGGCGAAATCCTCGCGGGCAGTAACCAGGAAAACGCCTCATTCCCGGCAGGCCTTTGTGCCGAAAGAGTTTTGCTCGCTTCGGCCTCCTCTGTTTACCCCAATGTCCCCATCGTGGCAATGGCAATTAGTTACCAGGGTGATAACCGCGAAAGCGATCATCCTATTTCGCCCTGTGGTGTTTGCCGCCAGTCGCTGCAGGAATTTGAGCAGCGTACACATCATCCCATCCGGCTGATACTGGGTGGTATGGAAGGCGAAGTCTATGTGATTCCCAAAGCCAGCATGCTGCTGCCACTGGCATTCACCAGCAGCGAACTAAAATAGCGTTTGCACACCGTAGGCGACTTTACGTTCGTGCTCCAGCAACCACTTTTTTCTCCAAAGCCCGCCGGCATAGCCCACCAGCTCCTGGTTGGAGCCAATCACGCGGTGGCAGGGTACTATGATGGCAATATTGTTTTTCCCGTTAGCATTGGCAACAGCGCGGGTTGCCTTGGTATCACCGGTACGCCGGGCCAGTTCCATGTAGCTGATTGTTTTACCAAACGGGATGCCCGTTAATTCATGCCACACGTCCTGCTGAAAAGCCGTTCCCTCCTGGTGCAGGGGTAAGACAAACTGTTTTCGTTCGCCCTGGAAATACTGGATCAGTTGTTCGGTGCATTGAATTAACAGGGGCGGCAGTTGCCTCCTTGGCGGTTCTGCTTTCTCCACTTTATCATAAAAACAAACGGCGGCAATATACTCTTCGGTGCCGGAGATTTTTAACAACCCAAGCGGAGAGTGGTAATAGCTGTGGTGAAGGGCCGTCATACTGGCTGCAGTTATCGGGGTTTTGTAATCAGGTATCCTTATCCTATACGGCAGCCGTTTTTTACCGGCTTGCCGGGTTGCAGTAAAACGACATCAGCTTTCTCATCATACACACCCAGCACCAGGCATTCACTGGTAAAATTGGCAATTTGCTTTGCCGGAAAATTCACCACGGCAATCACCTGCCGGTTGATGAGATCTTCTTTGCTGTAATGCACGGTGATTTGTGCTGAAGATTTTTTTATACCGATTTCGTTGCCAAAATCAATCAGCAACTGGTACGCCGGTTTTCGGGCTTGGGGAAAAGCCTGCACCTCCAGGATCGTGCCCACCCGCATATCAACCTTTTCAAAATCATTCCAGCTGATCATATTAAAAAAAATTTCTGTAAGCTAAATTTTTACCTGCAATTCACAGCTTTTATCCAATAAAATTTTGATCATTCCTTCAGTATCAGTTACCTTAAAGAAATTTTTAGCGGTATGAAGTTGTCACAGGGAAAAACCAATTCATCTTCGCGCCGTCGTTTTATTAATAACACGTCGCTGGCCGCCGGCGCTTTCATGATTGTACCGCGTCATGTGCTGGGCCGTGGATGGGTGGCACCCAGCGATAAACTGAATATTGCCGGTGTGGGTTGCGGCGGGAAAGCCGAAGTGAACCTGCCATATGCCTGGAATAACGGCGCTGAAAATATTGTAGCCTTATGTGATGTGGACGACCGCATGGCCGTGAATGCCCGTAAAAAATGGCCCAACGCTCCTTATTACAAAGATTACCGCGATTTACTGGATAAAGAAGCCAAACAGATTGATGCAGTCATTGTGACAACACCAGATCATATGCATGCCCCGATCGCTTTGGCGGCTATGCAACTGGGCAAACATGTGTACTGCGAAAAACCGCTTACACATGATATTCATGAAGCAAGAATTTTAACACAGGCTGCTGCAAAATACAAAGTGGTGACCCAGATGGGGAACCAGGGCAGCAGCGGGGATGATACAAGACTAGTGGAAACCTGGATCCAGGCGGGCATCATTGGTGATGTGCATACCGTGCATGTGTGGACGAACAGGCCCACCTGGCCGCAGGGTATACCCACACCCACCGGCAACTATGCCATTCCCAAAGAGCTGGACTGGAACCTGTGGCTGGGCACAGCCCCTTACCGCGATTTTAATCCCACCTACCTGCCTGCTACCTGGCGCGGCTGGAGCGATTTTGGCACAGGCTCACTGGGAGATATGGGTTGCCATTTCATTGATGTGCCCTACCGTGCTCTCAAACTGGGTTATCCTGTTGCCGTCTCCTGTAGCGTGGGATCCGTCTACACCGGTTTTTTTGAAGAGGCGGTGTACACCGACAGTTATCCGCCATCTTCTGTAACATATATAAAATTTCCGGCAAGAGAAAGCATGCCGCCGGTAGAGTTGGTATGGTACGATGGCGGCATCAAGCCACGCCGCCCCGATGAATTACTGCCGGATGAACCGATGGGGGAATGGGATGGCGGCATCATCTTCGAAGGCACGAAAGGCAAACTGATGGCAGGCTTATTTGGCCGCAATGCCACCCTGCTGCCAACCAAACGGATGAAAGAACAGTCTTTACCAAAATCAAAGTATGCATTTGTAGAGGGTGGGAGCGAAGGACACCAGCGCCAATGGACCAGCGCCTGCAAAAAAGGATACGGCGCCTACACCAGTTCGTCCTTTGATAAAAGCGGCCCGCTTACCGAAACCGTACTCATGGGCAACCTGGCCGTACGCAGCTATAACTACAGCGAAACAAATGCCAAGGGCGAAAAAAATTATCCCGGCCGCAAAGAATTATTATGGGATGGGCAGAACATGCAAATCACCAATTTTGAACCGGCCAACCAGTTTGTGAAAAGAAATTACCATGGTAGTTATAAATTAGAGCTTTGAAATATTTTCAACCTTCAATAAAAGCAACTTGTCAATGAAAAAGAAAAAAGATCTGAACAAAAGCCGCAGGGATTTTATTCGCAACTCCTCCATGGCCGCAGCCGGTTTTTTTATCGTGCCACGTCATGTGCTGGGTGGTAAAGGCTTCATCGCTCCGAGCGATAAGCTGAACCTGGCAGCAGTGGGTATTGGTGGTAAAGGCGCTTCTGATATTACCAATGCCTGGAATAACGGTGCGGAAAATGTAGCAGCCCTCTGTGATGTGGACTGGAATTATGCCAAAGGAATAGCCCAGAAGTTTCCCAATGCAAAACGCTACAACGATTACCGGAAGATGCTGGAAGAAATGAAAGACAGCATTGATGCGGTGACCATTTCCACCCCCGATCACATGCATGCCCCCATTGCGATGGCAGCCATGCAACTGGGCAAACACGTATATGTTCAAAAACCGCTTACACATGATATTTATGAGGCCCGCATGCTTACAGAAGCGGCCCACCGTTATAAAGTGGTAACACAAATGGGTAACCAGGGCGCCTCCAGCGATGGTTCTTCGCAACTGGTGGAGTGGCACGAAAAAGGGCTCATCGGTAAAGTGCATACCGCTTACATCTGGACCAACCGCCCCGTGTGGCCCCAGGGTATTCCTGTGCCCACCGGCAAGCCGCCGCTGCCTGCCAGCATGACCGCTGCTGACTGGGACCTGTGGATTGGCAGTGCACCCTATGTAGATTACGATCCGCTCTATCATCCCTTTAAATGGAGAGGCTGGTGGAACTTCGGTACCGGTGCGCTGGGCGATATGGGCTGCCACCTCATTGATCCCGCCTTCAGGGTGCTTGGGCTTGGTTACCCCACAGAAGTGGAGTGCAGCGTAGGACAGGTGTTTATCCGCGACTGGAACCCCGAATACATCCCCGAAGGTTGTCCGCCTTCTTCACATGTTCAACTCAAATTCCCGGCTTCCAAAAAGAACCCCACGGAAATGAAAATGATCTGGAACGATGGCGGCATTCGTCCCTTCCATCCCGACCTGATCCCGGCCGACGACTTTATCGGCGAGCCAGGCAGCGCCAATGGTGGTATGTTGATCGGAGAAAAAGGGATCATGACCTTTGGTACCTACGGTATGGCTCCGCAGGTGTACCTGAATGATGGCACTAAGCTGCAACAAACCAATACAAAAACAGATATTCAGAAAATGCCCGAAAGCGGCCACCAGTACAGCTGGACACGGGCCTGCAAAGCCGGCTTTGGCAGCAAGGAGCATAAGGAACTCACGTCCTCCTTCGATTATTCCGGCCCGCTCACAGAGACCGTACTCATGGGTAACCTGGCCATTCGCAGCTACAATGTACGCGTAGCCCGCAAACAGGGTGGTTACGAGTTCCCCGGCCGTAAAAAACTCCTCTGGGATGGTAAGAACATGAAGATTACCAACTTCGAGGAAGGCAACCAGTTTGTGAAAAGGCAGTATCGGGACGGCTGGAGCCTCGGCGTTTAATACATACGTATTTGATGCAATACAAAAGGGACTGTGCAATCACAGTCCCTTTTTTCATAAAAGGAGTTTCCCGGTTATTTTCATT